>QHUQ01000106.1 GCA_003221985.1 Gemmatimonadota bacterium
GTAGCTGATTGAGCGTGGCCTCGGTGTGGTTCATGCTCGCCGCGGCGGCGTCGACCTGACTGCTGAGCAAATCGGGATCCTGCCGGTTCGCGGCCGCCATCTCGATCAACGCCTGGATCTTCGTTTCGACCCGATCCAGCTCGAGCGCGGCAAAGTCGGCGTTCTTCACCGCCTTCCCGTAGTTCTCGAGGCGTTGCTGCGCGATCGCCGTGCTCTCCTCGAGCGAGCGGATCATGCGGTCGTCGCCGCTCTTTTGGGCGTCAGCCAGGCGCGTCTTGAGATCCGCCAGGCGCTTGGTGAGCTCGTCGGTGTTCGTGGAGCGAAGAAAGCGCAGCAACGTGTTCTGCTGGCTGAGGAGTCGTAGAAACCCGTACAACAAGCGATCGAGCGAGGGCGTCCAGACGTCTGTGAGGCCTCCCCCAACCGGCTGCGCCGCGCGGGCGATGGAACGCATCTCGAGGCAGCGCGTCCGCAAATCGTTGAAACGCTTCTGCGCCTCGGCCCGCAGGCCGGCGATCAACAGCGACGCGCTCGGCGCGTTGGCGCGGTTCAACCCGCGGACCCGATCGGCGTCCTGCGCGTCGATCGCCTGGCGGAACCGCGGCAGTGACACTAGGCCGCCGAGGTAGATTGCTTCGCCCGCGCCGATCAGGGGCAGCAGCACGTCCGGCCACGGCGACAGCATGGCCGCAGCGCTGCTGCCGAACACGATCAGGAGGTTCCAGCGCGAGGTGAAGGCGCGCCACAAATAGTGCGCGATGCCCATCAGTCACCCGCGCGGGTCGAAGGCTGCAGCCGCTCGATCATGTCGCGCAGCTCGAAGACAACCTTGAGAAACTCCGGCTCCTTCTGCATCTGGGCCGCGGGACGATCGGGGGGCGGGACGGCCACCTCGTGCAGGATCGTGCCGGGAGCGGAGGAAATGACGTACGTGCGGTCGCCGAGGTACACCGCTTCCTCGATCGAATGCGTCACGAAAAACACCGTTGCCTGAAGATCCCGCCACAGGGTCACCAGCAGATCCTGCATCCGCATCCGGGTGGTCGGGTCCAGGGCGCCGAACGGCTCGTCCATGAGAATAATCCGGGGGTGCAGAATCAGCGTGCGCGCAATCGCGACGCGCTGCCGCATGCCCCCGGATAGCTGCGACGGGTACTTCTGCGCGTCGCGCGCGGGATCGAGGCCGACCTTTTTGATCCATTCGAGCGCCTGCTCGCGACGGGCGCGCCTCGGAACGCCGCGGCATTCGAGTCCGAAGCTGACGTTTTCTTCGACCGTGCGGTTCTCGAACGCGGTGTAGTCCTGAAACACCATCCCCCGATCCGCGCCCGGCCCGCTGACCGGTTTGCTCGCCACGAGGACGCTGCCGGTGGTCGCGGGGAACTGCGGCCGCAGCCCCGCGATCAGGCGCAGGATCGTCGATTTCCCGCACCCCGACGGCCCGAGAATCGTGATGAACTCGCCTTTGCCCGGCAAATCCTCGACCCGGAATGTGACGTTCTTGATCGCGGTAAAGCCGTCCTCGTACGTCTTGGAGACGCCGTTGAACTCGACGATCGGGGGCCGGATGGGTAATGCGGGTCGCGGCTCGGTAAGTGCGGCCACGGTTATTCCGCCCGCTGCAGATAGGGGAACAGCTGCGCCTGGAACCACAGCAGCAGCCGGTCGATCGCCCACGCGAGCAGCCCGATGATCATCAGGATGAGGATGATGTGCTCGGTCAGCCCGCGCCGCTGGCTGGTGCTGAGCAGATAGCCGAGCCCGTACTTCGCGTTGATCAGCTCGGCCAGCATGATGTACCCGAACGCCAGGCCGAACAGGGTGCGGAGGTTGTTGTAGATGTTGGGCAAGGCCAAAGCGATCAGCACCTTCGTGACGACTTGCCGCGAGTTCGCGCCGAGGGTTTGTGCCGACTCGACGTAGCGCTCGTGCACGCTGACCACCGCGTCCACCGTCCCCGAAAACACGAACGGCACCGTCGCCAGGAAGATGAACATCGTCTTCTGGGTCTCTTCGATGCCGAACCAGAGAATCGTGAGCGGGATCAACGCGGCGATCGGGATGTTCCGCCCGAACAGCGCGATGGGCGCAAACGCCGCGTCAAACGCGCGGTAGGAGCCCGCGAGAATGCCAAACGGCACGCCGACGAGGATCGCCAGTGCGAAGCCGCTGAGCACGCGGCGCCGAGCGCGATGGCGCCGAGTCCCAGCAGCCGCGCGGTGAGGGGACGCGGGTAGACGCGCAGCGCGAACAACGGCGCTCTCAGTGAGTGGCCTCGAGCGGGTACACCTTTACTTCCACGCGCCGATTCTTGGCGTTGTTCATAGGGTCCGTCGGGTCGGCGGGCCGGTCCCACCCCATGCCGCTCGCCAGGAACTGGTTCGGTTGCAGCGTGCGGAAGCGCCGCAGCACCGCTTCCTTCACGGCGTTGGCGCGCTGGGTCGACAGCTCTTTCACGGCCGCGGGATCGATCTGTCCTTTCATCGAGCCGTCGGTGTGTCCCTCGATCACGATGCGTGCGGCGCCGTACTGGCCGGCGAGCCGCCCGATCTCATCGACGACGAAGTCGACGTTCGGGTCGTACAGCGCTTCGCGATCCTGCGCGTTGACCTGGCTGATGACCTTCTTGTGCAAGTCCCACGAATTCGGGAAGTAGTGAATCACGACCGTCTTGGTGAGGATCTCTGTGTTTTCGGCCTGCACGCTGGTCGCGGTCGTCGGCACGAACTGCACCTGGTACTCGTTGCGCTGGTTCGCGTAGCGGGGCTCGCCGCCCAGCTTCTTGATGACGGTGAAGTCCATGACCTGGTCGAACGGCACCGGATTCGACACCATGCCGACGCGCCGGTACAGGAAGTACGCCGTATTCCAGGTGCGCTCGAAGTTTGCCGGGTTGTTCGCGTTGATGAAGAACTCGCGGTTCTCAGCCCAGTTGGTCGAGTGGGCGTCGCCGAGCATCGAGAGCGCGTCAGTCGCGGGAATCGAATATCCCGTCGCCATCAGCTGCGCGGCCTCCTGCTTGGCCGTCTGCGTCTTCAACGCCTCCATCGCGTCGAAGATGCCGCGCACCAGCCCCTCGATGATGTCGGGATGGTCCTTGGCGAAGTCGGCGCGGGCGAACCAGACGTCGGCGATCAACTTATTGGCGGTTTGCGTGGAGACGAGCAGCCGATTGCCCCGCACCTTCGACAGGTTGTAAATGTCCGGCGACCAGCTCACTGCAGCGGCGATGGATTTATCGGCATTAAATGCCGCCGCTGCCTGGAAGGCATCCTGCGTGAACTTGAGCTCGACGTCGCCCGGCTGCAGCCCGGCGTCGATCAAAGAATTCAAGAGGAAGTAGTGCGACGGGGAGTTCTGCGCCAGCACGATCGTCTTGCCGCGCAGGTCGCCGATGTTGCGGACGGCTTCGCGCGCGACGATGCCGTCACCGCCGTTGGAGTAATCGATCTGCTGGAACACGCGCGGCATGGTGCGCGAGTCGCGTCGCAGCTGCTCCACGAACAGCGGGATCATGTCGAGCGTGGCCCAGCCGATGTGGAGGTTGCCGGCGGCGTAGGCGTCGCGCATCGCGACGGGATCGTCGATCAGCACCAGCTCGACCTTGAAGTCCTGACCGCCCGGCGTGTGCCACACTTTGCCGGCCTTGAAGCCGCCATTCGCGTAGATCACGGGCGCCCACCCGGCCCACACGTTGAGCGCCATGCGCACGGTGCGGTTGGTGAGCGGCTTGTAGTTCGAAATGCCGCGGACCGGCGGCAGGCGCTGCGCGGGGACGTAGGTGTACTCTTTGGCCGTCGTGACGGTGCTCGTGTCGCTCGCCTCGGTGTGCGAGGTCTCCGAGGGGTTGATGAGCGATCCGAGCCCGCCTTGCTTGCCGCCGTAGCGGTGCACGCCCAGATAGACCAACCCCGCAACTACGAGCAGCAGGACGACGTAGAATGCGCCCCTGGGTCTTCCGTTCGCCATGGCTATGCGCTCCGTCAGGAGTTCTTGTCGGTGGCCGGTCCGAGATTCTTATTGCCCTCGATTACGGGCGTCGTCTCGGGCGACTTGAGGCCGAGCTCCACTTCGTACTGCTGCAACACGTCCTCGGCGAGCTGCGATTCGACGCGCTCGCGCGCTTTGATATCGGCGACACCGCGCGAGGAGAGATCGGCCGCGACCCGTACCTTGCCGCGGTTGGTGTCGATTTTCTGCTGGATGATCTGCTCGATTTGTCCGAAGTCGGTCGTCACGTCGAAGTTCAAGTCGCCGGCGATGCGCGCGATCTCGGCTTCGGCCGCCGTCATCTTGAGATCGGCGTTGTAGCGCTCGATCTTCTCGCGCACTTCGGCGAGCTGTTTGTTGGCGTACTGGATTTTCTTGAGGTTGTTCTCGTACGCCTCTTCGTGAAGCTTGAGCTGCTCCTGGTTCTGCGCGAGGTCGGCCTCGGCCTTCTGCAGCTGCAGCGCGAACTTGCCGGCGGTCTCGCGATCGCCCGCCTTGAGGTACGCCTTCACCTCGGCCTTCAGCTTGTCGACCTGGGACTTGCCCATGGTCGTTTGTCGCACGACGCGCTCGACCAGCCCGCGATACAGCTCCAGGCCTTTGCGGCCTTCCTGGAGCTGCTCGACGGAGCGGTCGTATTCGAGCCGCATGATGGCGATGGGGTCGCGCTCCCACAGGGCGTTCGCGATGCTGTTGAAGAACGCCTTTATCACGGTGACGAACTTGCCGAAAATCATGTCGCCGTCCTCGTCTGGGGGAATGTCTAGGCGACAATATATGCGATCACAAAAGGCGTGCTCTTATGACTTTTGGCGCTCGAGAGCTTGCGTGGCCGCAGCGAGTTGTGCGTCGGTGACATAGGGAGCCGGACCCAGCCGCAGCGAATCGCCGCGGTGGTCGGTCCAGATGTTCTTCTTGCGTAAGGCTTTTTGAGTCTTCGCAGCGCGCGGTGTCGGGATCGCCAGAAATCCACCAATTGCATCATTTCTCGACCCGGCCGACAGGATCTCGATCTGATGTTGGTTGAGCTCGCGCAGCTTCTGCGGTGTGAGTTTCTGCTCCTCGAAGAACTTGAAGACGGCAGCGGCCCGATAGTGACTCGTGAAGTCGTAGGTCGCACCCGCAAACCGCGCGGGCCCCGGCCCATACGCGACGCGTCCAGCTGCCGGTGACCGGCTCAGATCTGTGAACTCGCTGAACCAACCTGTTACTACCGGTCGCAGATCGGTGTCCTGTGGGAACCTGAGAAAGGCGTTGCCAGGACCAAGCTGGCAGTACTTGTATCCGCCACCCACCACGAACGCGCGCTGTAGCCCTTCCTCTAGAAGAGAGAACGGCACGACGTTGAGCGCGTGATAGGCGTCCACGAGGAGCTCGGCGCCCACGCGCTCACACGCCTCGACGACCGCTCTGAGATTGGGAACGATGTGCGCATTCGAGTAGAGCACCGACGAGACCAACACAGCCGCCGTGCGATCGTCGACCGAAATCGCGAGCCGCTCAGCCAGCGTCGCGGCCGGCAGCGCTGGCACTTTGATGACCTCGATGCCTTCTTCGGCTAATCGATCGAGTTGCCGGCGAATGGTGTGAAACTCGCCGTCGGTGGTGACCAGCTGGGGACGTATCCGCAGCGGAAGCGCCGAGAGGAATCGCACGACGAGTTCATGCGTGTTTTGCGCCAACGCGATGCGCTCGGGCGTATCGTCCAGCAGTCGCGCGAAACCACGACGCACCTCGTTGGCTTTCGCGAACGCGAGATCCCACACGTCATCGACATGCTCAGCCGCATCAAGCCACGCCTGCTGCTGGGCCTCGAAAGCGACGTCCGGCCACGCCTGGTGGGAATGACCCGTCAGCAGGATTCGCTCGGTCACACGGAACCGGGTGTAGTGCTTAGCGAGCTCCTCCGGATTGATCACAACTCGGCGCGGATCGCCCAGAGGTCAGGAAACGCCGGTTGATTCAGCGTCGTCAGTAAGTACTCAGCGCCCGCAGATCCTCCCGTTCCAGGTTTCGTGCCAATCGTCCGCTGCACCATCTTCACGTGCCGGTACCGCCACTCCATGAACCCCTCATCGAGATCCACGAGACGCTCGGCGATCTGCGCAACGGTCGGGTTCTTCTTGTAGACCTCCACCAGAATGCGCTGCACCTCGGGGGACGGTTCGCATACTTGGCTGCAGTCTCGCCGCAGCAGGCTACTGGGTATTGGGTATTGGTTGGCTGCCAGGTAATGAAGAAAGGCGTCCCACACGGTGGGCTGCGCGAACCGCTGCTCCACGCTCTTGCGATCGTCGCTGCCCACCGGATAGCGCTCGAACGACGACCGGCCCTTTTTGCCCAGGATGAACTCGATCTCGCGAAACTGCGACGACTGAAAGCCGCTGCCAGATTCGAGCCGGTCGCGGAACGCGAGGAAGTTGAGCGGCGTGATCGTCTCGAGTACATCAATCTGCGCAACGAGCGTCTTGAGGATGGTCAGGATCCGCTTCAGCGTGGCCGCTGCGAGCGGCGTATCGTTGGCGCGCAGCAGCTTCTGGAGATAGTCGAGCTCGTGCAGCACTTCCTTGAACCAGAGCTCGTAGACCTGGTGGATGATGACGAACAGTGTCTCGTCGTGCTCCAGCTCACCGGGCCGGGGCTGCTGGAGAGACAGGAGCTGATCGAGCTTCAGGTAGCTGGAGTACGTAACGGTCATTGATGGACTCCAAATAAGCAGGGAGCACGGAGCAGGACGCTCCGGTGATCTTTCTGCTCCGTGCTCCGCGCTCCGTGCTCACTCATGTTCGCGGCCTGTACTTGTTTAAGGTTGCATACGGATCTGGCCAGGCAAGCGGATACCCTTGTTCATAAGCGGCATGGCGGGTCCAGTACGGATCCCACAAGTGCGCGCGCGCCAGCACGCACAAATCAGCTCGACCCGCGGCCAGGATCGTGTTCACGTCCTGATACGACGAGATGTTGCCCACCGCCATCGTGGCGATCCCCACTTCATGGCGAATCCGGTCGGCGAACGGCGTCTGAAATTGGCGGCCGTACTGCGGCTTCGCATCGGCCACGGTCTGCCCGGCGGAGACGTCCGTGATGTCGCACTCATGTGCCTTGAGCAGGCGGGCGACCTCGACCGCATCGGCCGGCTGCATCCCACCCGGCGCCCAGTCGACGGCCGAAATCCGCACCGACATCGGCTTGCGCTCGGGCCACACGGAGCGCACGGCGTCGAACACCTCGAGCGGGAAGCGCATGCGATTCTCGAGCGAGCCGCCGTACGTGTCGGTGCGCGTATTTGTGAGCGGCGAGATGAAGCTCGCGAGCAGGTAGCCGTGCGCGAAGTGCAATTCGAGCAGATCGAACCCCGCTTCATGCGACATCTTCGCCGCGTGCACGAAGTCGTCTTTCACCTCGTCCATGTCCGCCCGCGTCATCTCCTTGGGGATCTGGCTGTGCGGATAATAAGGAAGGGGAGAGGCGGAGATGATGGGCCAGTTGCCGTCGGGCAACGGCTCGTCCATGCCCTCCCACATGCGCTGCGTCGACGCCTTGCGGCCGGCGTGGCCCAGCTGCATCGCAACCTTCGCATCGCTGTTCACGTGCACGAAATCGACGATGCGCTGCCACGCCGCGACGTGCTCGGGTTTGTACATCCCCGTGCAACCCGGCGAAATCCGCCCTTCGCGCGACACGTCCGTCATTTCGCTGAACACCAGCCCAGCGCCCCCGACGGCGCGGCTGCCGAGGTGCACCAGGTGCCAGTCGTTCGGCATGCCGTCTTCGGCGAAGTACTGGCACATCGGCGAGACGACGACCCGATTCCTCAATACCATGTCTCGCAGCTTGAACGGGGTGAACATTGGCGGCGGTGCGTGGTGCGTCGTGAGTGGTACGTGGGACTGCATCTCCGCCCCTGCCGCGAACCAGCGATCGACAGATGCCACGAACTTGGGATCGCGCACCTTGAGATTGTCGTGAGTAATCCGGAGACTGCGGGTCAGCAGATTGAACGCGAACTGCAGCGGTTCGAGATCCATGTACCGCTCGGTATCCTCGAACCATTGCAGGCTCACCTGCGCGGCACGCTGTAAGCTTTCGACCGCCGGGCGGCGCTCTGCTTCATAGGCGGCAAGGGCGGCAGGGACGCCATGCTCGCGCTGCAGGGCCCCAGCGAGTGCGATCGCGTCCTCGATCGCGAGCTTCGTGCCCGAACCCACCGAGAAATGCGCCGTGTGCGCCGCATCGCCCACGAGGACGACGTTCTCATGCGACCAGGCGGCGTTTCTCACGGTGATAAAGTGCCGCCACAGCGAGCGATTCTTGAGGAGGCGGTGACCGCGCAGCTCTTCGGAAAAGAGCCGCTCGCAGAATGCGACGGTGTCGTCCTCACTCGCCCGGTCGAGGCGGGCGCTGCGCCACGTCGCTTCCGTCGCCTCGACGATGAAGGTCGAGTGCCCCTGTTCATATTGATATGCATGCACGCGCCATAAGCCGTGTTTGTCGTGCTTGAAGTAGAACGTGAAGGCGGGGAAGGGCCGGGTCGTGCCCAACCAGACGAAACGGTTGGGGCGCTCGTCCATCGTCGGCTGAAACAATGCGGCGTAGCGTTTGCGCACGACGCTGTTGAAGCCATCGGCGCCGAGCAGCAGGTCGGCCTCGCGGTACACCACCGGATCGTCGACTTCCTTGCCAACCTCTAGGCAGACGCCCAACTCCTTGCAGCGCCGTCCCAGCACGGCGAGCAGGGCGCGGCGCGACAGGCCGCTGAACCCGTGCCCGCTCGACGTGATCACCTGGTCGCGATAGTGCACGTCGATGTTGTCCCAGTGCGCGAACTGGCTGGCCATCGCGTCGTACGTCTCGGGGTCCGCTGCGGCCAGATTGTTCTGGGTTGCATCGGAGAAAACGACGCCGAAGCCGAACGTGTCGTCGAGCTGGTTGCGCTCGATGATCGTGATCTCGTGGGCGGGGTCCGCCTTCTTCATCAGGATCCCGAAGTACAGCGCCGCCGGCCCGCCGCCGATTGCTACGATTTTCACTTGATGAGCTGTCCGGCGATGATGAGCTGTTGGATTTCCGTCGTGCCCTCGTAGATCCGCAGTGCCCGCACGGAGCGGTACAGGCGATCCACCGGATGATCCGCGAGCACACCGCGTCCGCCGAGGATCTGCACCGCATCATCGACGATCCGCTGCGCCGCTTCCGTGGCGAACGCCTTCGCCATCGCCGCTTCCAGGGTGACCCGAGGCGCGCCACGGTCTTTCTCCCAGGCGGCGCGATAGACCAGCAGCCGCGCGGCCGTGAGATCGGTCGCCATCCGGGCCAGTTTCTGCTGAATCAGCTGGAAATCGGCCAGCGGCTTGCCGAACTGGTGGCGCGATTTCGCGTGCGCGAGCGCTTCCGCCAGCGCGCGCGCCGCCATCCCGCAGGCCGCCGCGCCGACGGTGGCGCGCACGCGGTC
>QHUQ01000107.1 GCA_003221985.1 Gemmatimonadota bacterium
CCGCACTTGCGACAATGGCAATGCCATGCCCATGCGCGTAATCGGTGAGCTTCCGGAGATTGGGAATGAGCTGCTCGGCGTCCGGCACGTACAGCTTGCCGTCCGCCTTCATGAAATCGTATTGCGTGTCCACGTCCCAGAAAATCACGCGGGGCATGAATCTACTCCTCTGGAGGATCGGCAACGGGGGAATCTCTCCGCGAAGTGCGGAGGGGTCAACTACTGTGTGGACTTACAGCGCCAGTGCTACCGCCACCTCGTCGCAGGCGTGCTGCCGGGGACAGCGCGCGCAATCGGCCCAGACCTTGAGGGGGAACTGCTCTTTCTCGGCGACGCGGAAGCCGAGGCGCATGAAGAACAACGGTTTGCGGGTCAGGCCGAACACCTCGTTCAGACCCAGTGCGCGTGCGTCGACGACCAGCGCCTCCACGAGCGCTTTGCCGACGCCGCGGCCCTGCTGGTCGTCGCGCACGGCGAGCCCGGCGATTTCGGCGAGCTCGGTGCTGTAGACCTTGAGGCTTCCGGTGCCGACGATGCTGCCGTCCGCAGTCGTGGCGACGACGTACTCCTTGATGTGGCGGCAGAGGTCGTAGTTCGACCGCGGCAAGAGATCACCGGTCGCGACGAACGGCGCCATCAAGACTTCCATCGCGGAGACGTCGGCGAGGGTGGCGGGACGGAGCGTCGTCTCGGTCTTGATCGATAAGCTGGTCACGCCAGAACCTCTGCGAGGATGGCGGCGCCGCGCTCGAGCTCGTCGCGGCTGATCGTCAACGGCGGCACGATGCGGATCACGGTCGGCCCCGCGGTGAGCACGAGTAGATGGCGCTCGCGCGCCGCAGCCACGACCGGCGCGGCGACATCATTGAGCTCGAGCCCCCACATCAATCCCCGGCCGCGCGCCTCGCGGACGCGGGCGCTGCCGGCCACGAGGCGGCTCAAGCGCCGGCCGAACCACTCGCCTTTCGACCGCACCTCGGCCAGGAAGTCCGGCTCCGTGATCGTGCGCAGCACGTCGAGCGCGACGCTTGCGACGAACGGGCCGCCGCCGAACGTGGTCGCGTGATCGCCAGGGGCGAGCGCGGCGGCAATCGCGTCGTTCACGAGGACGGCACCCATCGGCAGCCCGCCGGCCAGCGGCTTCGCCAGCGTGTAGATGTCCGGCACCACGCCCGACTGCTCCGCCGCGAACACCGTCCCGGTGCGGCCGAGACCGCACTGCACTTCGTCGAAGATCAATGCGGTGGCCGCTTCACTGCACCGTTTCCGTAAGAAGACCAGAAACTCATCCGCTACGCAGCGCACGCCCCCTTCACCTTGCAGCGGCTCGATGATCACGGCGGCCGTCCGCTCGGTGATGGCTCGCGACGCGGCGTCTTCATCGCCGAGCGGGATGATGTGCACGCCGGCGAGCAGCGGCTCGAACGGCCGGCGATAATCGGGTCGATCGGTCGCGGCCAGCGACGCGAACAAGCGGCCGTGGAACGATCCGCTGAACGCGACGATCTCGGTCTTCTGGGACCATTTGCGCGCGAACTTGAATGCGCCTTCGTTCGCTTCCGCGCCGGAGTTACAGAAGAACGCCTGCCCCCCCCTGTCGGGAGGAAATGCCCGGCCGGTCAGCTCCGCGGCAAGCCGTTCGCCGGGTTCGGTGCGGTAGAGGTTGGAGACGTGTACGAGCCCCGACTCGAGACCGCGGAGCACCGCGTTACGAAAGACAGGATGGTTGTAGCCGAGTGCGTTGACCGCGATCCCCGCAACGAAGTCGAGGTAGCGCGTGCCGTCCTCGGCGATGAGCTCCGAGCCTTCGCCGGCGACGAAGACGGGACCGACGCGCGCATAGACGCCAAGCAAAGCCGTGGCGTCGGGCGTGGTCACGGGAGGGGAGGCAGGCATCGTCACGCGGGTTGAACCGCGGGTGGTGCGGCGAGGAGGCGGGTGCCGGCGGTAGCGTGCTCGAACATGTCGAGGTCGCCAATCCGTACGGCCCGGACACCCGCCCCGAGCGCATGCGCGGCGGCGCGGAGTTTGGCGGCCATGCCGCCGGTCGCGACGCCACCTTCAATCAGCGGCTCGATTTCCGCGGCCGCAAGAGTCGGTTGCGTGACGCCTTCGATCGTCACGCCCGGTACGTCGGACACGAAGAGCAACTCATGCGCTCCCAGGGCGGCGGCGATCGCGGCGGCTGCCTGGTCGGCGTTGACGTTGAGCGGCCGGATCGGTGGGGTAAGCGAGGGAGCGACCGGCGCGACGACTGGAGTCAGGCCGGCGAGCAGCAGGCTTTGGAGCAATGACGCGCGCACGTTTACGATCGCGCCGACCTCACCGAGGTCGACGCCGTTCTCGAGCGGCTGCGCACTCAGCAGGCCGCCGTCCACGCCCGATAATCCGATCGCATCGAGACCGGCAGCGCGTAACGCGGAGACGATCAGGCGATTCATCGGGCCGCCCAGCACCATTTCGACCAGCTGGGCGATCTCCGGCGTGGTCACTCGCAGGCCGTCCCGCTGTTCGACGGGCAGCCCGAGCCGGCGCGACCAGGTGCTCACAGCCCGGCCGCCGCCATGCACGACAACAGCCGGACCGATCTTGCTCAGGGCACGAGCGCACTCGGCCACCCATTCGGGACGATCGAGCTCATTGCCGCCGATCTTGACGACGCGCACCGTCAGCATGCGAGTCCTGCCGTCTCTGGCAATCCCAGCATCACGTTCATGTTCTGGATTGCCTGGCCCGCCGCGCCCTTCACGAGATTATCGATCGCGGCGATCACAGTCAGGCGCGGCCGCCGGACATCGGCGACTTCCGCGACGCCGATGGCGACGCGGTTCCGATACACGACATCCTTGAGCGAGGGTAACGCCCCGTGCATCACCTGAATGCACGGCTCGTGATCGTACGCCGCGCCGTACAGGCCTTCGGCGGTCGCTTGATCGAGCACCCGCATCAACGGCACGTGAATCGTTTCCAGAATGCCGCGCTTCACCGGGAGCAGATGCGGCGTGAAGACGAGGTCGCCCGTGAATCCGCCCTCCCGCGCCAGCGATTGCTTCAGCTCGGCGAGATGGCGGTGCGTGTTGCCGATGGCGTAGGCGCGGTAATCCTCGGCGACTTCGCCGAACAGCAGCTCACGCTTGGGATTGCGGCCCGCACCGGTCACGCCCGACGCCGCGTCGATGATGACTTCCCGCGCGGGATCGATGAGTCCGAGCTGCGCCAGGGGAATCAGCGCCAGCAGCGCGGCGGTGGGATAACACCCCGGATTCGCCACCAGCTCGGCATCGGCCAGACGCGGCCGCGTGAATTCGGTGAGTCCGTACACCGCATCCGGCGAGAGCCGGAAGTCTGCCGAGAGGTCGACCGCGCGTTTGCCGCCCGCCCGCGCCTCGTTCACGTAGCGGCCGGAGACGCCGTGCGGCAGTGCGGACAGGATGATCTCGGCTTCCTGCCACGGCGCGTCGTCGGCCTTGATCAGCTCATGGCCGTCGACCCACTCGCCCGCGGCCGACTCGGCGGTCGCAAACGCCACGGTGGCATTGGGGTGGCCGTGCAGCAAGCGCAGCAATTCCTGACCCGCAGCATGCTGCGCCCCTACCTCGCACGTTCTACGTCACCCGTTCCAACCTCGGATTCGGCCGGTAGGCGCGCCCGACCTTGGCGCACGGCTTGCCTTCGAGCATCACCACGTCGGCGGTGAAATCGAACCTGCCCTGAAAGAGGCTCGAGCCGACGCCGTAGGCATCGACGGGAATGTTCTGCTCCTCGAACTGGCGGATCTTCTCGACCGTGAAGCCGCCGGACACGATGATCTTGACGTCGCGATAGCCTGCGGCGTCGAGCGCGCGACGCACGTTGCTGACCAGCTGCGGATTCACCCCCGTCGGCTTGAACGTTCCCATCTGCGGAATGACCGATTTGTCCACCAGGGTCTCGGACGTATCGAGCCGCACGCCATACAACCGGTCTCCCAGCAACTTGGCCACAGCCAGCGATGTCCCGACGCAGTCGTTGTCGAAGTCCACGAGGGTGATCAGGCGAATCGAGGGATCGCTATGCTCGGCGAACTTGCGCGAGGCGAGCACGGTGTCCCCCTGGTAGGCCGCGATGAGCGCATGGGGCACGGTGCCGATCCCCTCCGATCCCCACCACGACGCCTGCGCGTCGGTGGACACGCCGATGGCGCCGGCGATGTGCGCCGCGTAGCCATCACCGGTCTGCACCAGCCAGTGATCGTGCCGCGCCGGGAAGAACATCACTTCCTTGGGCTTCGCCGCCTCGACCACGAGCCGCGTGTTCGTTCCGACGCGCGTGCGCCGCGCGAGGACGCCGAGGTACAACGTTTCGAGCACCGCGAAGGCGTCGTACGGCCCCTCGATCAGCAGCACCGTCTCCCAGGGATCGATCTCGTCGCCGTCATACAGCGCGTGCACGACCAGCTCGTCCCAGCGCTCGGCGCACAGTTTGAGGATCGCGATCGCCTCGTCGATGCCGCCCAGGTACGCGTGCGATTTCCCGAATACCTGCATCGTCACGCGGGGCCGGTGCGCGTCTTTGCGCAGCAGATCGCGCGCGCGGACGAAATATTTGTCGGAGTAGTAGCCCTCCCGCATCTTGTCGACGGGCAGGTGAAAGATCGACGGATCGAGACGCTTCTTCCGCTGAGCCATCAGCGCGGGCCGGGCCAGGCAAACGTGGCGGCGAGCGTGTCGCCGGTCGGCAGTGGCAGCTGTCGCGCCACGTTGTTGAGGCGCCCGCACATCGTGCCGAGCGGCTCGGTGGCATCCGGCCGTGACACACGCAGGCAGACGACGTCGGCGTCGAGCGCGAGCGCGCGGTCGCGCGCCGAGCGCGCCGGATCGGGGCGGGTGAGGCTCACGACCAGCGTCGTCGCGCGTCCCTTGAGCACGAGCTGGACGATGCGAGGCCGCTCCTCCGGAATCAGATCGATCGGACGGGGCGCGCTGACGGTGTCACCCCGCACGAGATTCAGGATGACCCGCGCGCGGCGCGGGCGTACCACCGCTTCGAGCCGGAAGTCACGCGTGGAATCGACGAGGTCGAACGCCTCCGCCGCGCGCGCCTCGCCGCCCGCAAATTCCCGCTCCAGCTGTAACTCGACCCACATCGCGCGAGACGCGTTCCCAAAGGGATAAACGCGCGCGGTATCGCTCCACGCCAGCCGCACCCGCCTCCGATAGGTGTCTTCCTCCCACAGCAGCAGACCACGCCGCGATCGCCCCACCTTTCGCCGCGCAAAGAACTCGGCGCCGAGGCTCACCGTGTCGCCGACCGGCGTGACGTGAAACAAGGCCTCGACCTCCGCCGAGTCGCTGCGGAGCGTCAGGCGCATGTCGCTGTCGAGCGGGCCGCTGACGGCACCGCTCGCGAGCACCCGCGGCGCGAGCGCCGCGGGCTCGATGACCCGAATGCGATACGTGAGCCGGGTGCCCGGTCCTTGCAGAGCCGCCAGAGTCAACAGGATGCTACTGAACGACGATAGTGCCACGCGTCTCCTCGAGCGCTGCGCCGCCGCCGGGCCCACCCCAGCGCTGGTTCGCCGCCCACCCGGCGAGCAGGCCCGTCCCCAGGGCGATCGCGACCCAGATGGCCAGCGTGCCGGCGCGAATCGACGGCCGCGGCACGACGAACGCGTGCGGGTTCCCGGCCGAGCGGGCCAGGGCGACACGCACCTCGAGCTGGCTGGCGCGCGCCCCCGCGCAATGCCCGCAGGTCGCCAGGTGTTTCGCGAGCGCCGCACGCTCGACGAGCGACAGCTCGCCGTCGAGCTCGGCATCGATCTGCGCGAGCCATTGATCGTGCGTGGCGTCTGCCATCAAACCTCCTCTCGAACGCGATAGCGCAGCGCCCGACGCTGCATCCACCGCACGGCGAACGCGTCCGTCAAAGAGCGCAGCACCCGGTTCCACATGCCGTACTTGGTGACACCGTGTTTGCGAGGCCGGTGGCCCACGGCGACCTCCGTCACCGTACCGCCCTGCATCTTGACGAGTGTCGGCAGGAAGCGGTGCATCCCCGAAAACAACGGCAGCGCGCGAACGGCTTCGGTGCGAAAAGCCTTGAGCGAGCACCCGGTATCGCGGATCACTTCCCCATTGAGCCGGTTGCGGACGCCATTGGCGATGCGGCTCTGGAGCCGCTTCCACGCCGTGTCGCGACGCGTCGCCCGATAGCCGGCAACGGCGGTCGCGCCGCTGCGCTGCAACGTGTCGACCAGGCGCGGGATGTCGGCCGGATCGTTCTGCAGGTCGGCGTCCAGCGTAATGACGATCGGCGCGCGCGCGGCCCGAAAGCCCGCGGCGAACGCCGCCGTCTGACCCGCATTGTGCGCAAAGGAGATGATCCGCAGCTGGGGGTGCTGTGGGCGCAGTGCCTTGAGCGCCTCGAGCGTGCCGTCGGTCGAGCCGTCATCCACGACGATCACCTCGTAGCGGTGGCGACCGGCGAGGGCGGCCGCGATCTCGGCGAGCAGCGGCGCGAGGTTGTCCCGCTCGTTATACGCGGGGACCACGAGCGAAAGCTCCACGGGGTGGGAACGATAGCAAGTTGACAGCCGCTAGACGAGTGGCTAAAACCCGTCTGTGTCCGACTCCGTGACGCGCCGGGATTTCTTGCGCTCTGCAGCGGGCGGTGCCGCCGCGAGCACGCTGATGGGAATCCCGCATGCGATGCGGCCGGTGCGGCCGCTCCCTCCCCCGTCCCGCTGGGCGGCGAAGCCCGTCGCGATCGCGAGCGCGAATGGCCTGCGCGCGGTGCAGAAAGCCTTCGATCTGCTCATGCAGGGGGCAGACACCCTCGACGCCGTCGTCGAGGGCGTGAAGATCCAGGAGCTCGACCCCAGCGACGACTCCGTCGGCTACGGGGGGTTGCCGAATGCCGAAGGCGTCGTCCAGCTCGATGCGTCCTGCATGCACGGTCCGACCAAGCGCGCCGGCGCGGTCGGCTGCCTGGAGAACATCAAGACACCCTCGGAAGTCGCCAAGCTGGTCCTCAAATACACGAATCACGTCTTCCTGGTCGGGGAGGGCGCCAAACGGTTCGCGCTGTCGTACGGCTTCAAGGAAGAAGACCTGCTGACCGAGCATTCGCGCGAAGCGTGGCTGCGGTGGCGCGCCAATCTGAGCCCGAACGACAATTACCTCGACGTCCCGGATTCGGATCACCTGGTCGTCACCAAGACCGGCACCATCAACTGCGACGCCGTGACGCCGCAGGGCGATCTCTCCTCGGTGACGACGACGGCCGGCCTTTCCTGGAAGATTCCCGGCCGCGTCGGCGACTCGCCGATCATCGGCGCGGGACAGTATTGCGACAATGACGTCGGGGCCGCCGGGTCCACCGGGCTCGGCGAGGCCAACATCAAAGTGTGCGGCGGGTTCCTCACGGTCGAGCATATGCGGCGCGGCATGAAGCCGACCGATGCCTGTCTCGAGACGTTGAAACGCGTCGTCGCCATGACCGAGACGCGGCTCCTCAATCCGCAGGGGCGTCCCAAGTTCGACCTCGTGTTCTACGCCGTGACCAAAAGAGGGGAATTCGGCGCCGCCTCGCTGTACCCCAACCGCTACACGGCGCACGACGGCACGGAAGCCAAACTTCGCGACACGGCCTCCCTATTCTCGCACGCCTGACCCTCGCGCTCGCCATCGTGCTGGCGTCGCCGCTTGCGGCGCAAGGCGAGGCGAACCAGCGGAAGACCTGGGTCGACCACCTCTACCCTTTCCTTTACTACAGCTCGATCGATGGATTCTGGTTCGCCGGGCACTACGACTGGTCGAGTCCGATGGGGTTCGCCGAGCGGCCCGAGCCGACCTTCGGCCGCATCGCGTTGGACGTCGGCGCCAGTACGAAGGGGAGCCACGCGGTCATCCTCGACGCGCAGGCTCCGGCGTACTGGGAGGGCTGGAGGCTCGGCGTGACGCTGAGCCTGACCCGCGCCAACCGGCTGGGCTACTTCGGCCAGGGGAACAGCACGGTCTACGATCGCGACAGCACGACCGGACCGGGACGCTCGTACTTTTACCGCGTCAGTCGCGCGAACCGGGCGGCGCGCGTCACCATACAACGGAAAATCGTCGGGCCGCTCCGCGTGCTCGTCGGGGGATCGCTCGAGCACACCGCGTTCCGCGCGCTGCCGGGCGTGAGCATCTACGAGCGCGACAGCACCGGCCCCTTTTCCGATCGCGTCGCCCGCGTCGGGCTCGTGTTCGACACGCGGGATCTGGAGATCGATCCGCATCGGGGTGTGTTCGCCGAAGCACTCCAGAGCAGCGGCCGCGGGTACGCGCGCAGCAGCGCGGCGCTGCACGTCTATGCGCATCCGCTCGAGCGTCTCATTCTCGCCGGCCGCGTCGGTCGTGAAACGATCACCGGCACGGCGCCCCTCGCGGTGCAACAAACCATGGAAACCAGTGAGGGGCCTGTGGTCGCATTGGGCGGAGCGCGCTCGCTGCGAGGTTACTATGACGGGCGGTTCGTGGGGCCGGGCAAGATCGTGTATGGCGCGGAGGCTCGATACGGGCTGCTGTGGGCACCGCGGCTCCTCGAGGTCAAGCTGTTCGCGTTTTACGATGCGGGGCGGGTCTTCGGCGACGGCGAAACCGTGCGCCTCACGTTCCGCGACCTGCACGAGGCGATGGGTGGCGGCGTGGCGATGTCGCTGATGCGCAATACGCTGATTCTGTTGGAAGCGGGCAAGGGGACCGAGCCGGCGCAGGTGACCTTCGCGACCGCCTGGAGCTTCTAGCTCACTTCTTTTATCTCCACGCCGCGCCGTCGCAGTTCATCCACATACGCCTGAAACGGCACGGCCTCATCCGGCGTGTGCACACCCTCCGCCGTGATCCTGCCGTCCACCTGCATCAACCCCGTAATCGCCAGCGAGTATCCGGTCGTACGCATCATCGCGCTGATTCCGGTCTTCTCATCGAAGTAATCCAGCAGCTGCCATGCGACGCGCCGGCCATCCCGACCCTGCACGTCGACGCGGAGCGCGACCAGGTCCCGCCCGTTCGGCTTCGTGAGCTGAGGCGACACCGCCGCGATGAACGCGTCGCGCGGCACGATCTCCGTGCCTTTCACCATCACGGGATCCAACGAGAGCAGCCCCATCTCGCGAATCGGCCGCATGATCGCCACGTGTCCGGGATAGCGCAGCGTCTTGTACTCCATCGTCCGCACCTTGCCGCGATACGCCCACGGCATGGTCGATATTCCGCCGCCCGTGTGGAATGCCTCGAGCGTACCCACCGGGCTGGGGAAGTGCACGTCTTCCAGCTCGGAGAGCGCGTCCACGCGTTCCGGGCGGCCCTCGCGCAGCACCCAGGATGGCGTCGTGTAGTAGTCGAGCGCCCCTTCGAGCGAGTAGACGATCTGGTAATTGAGCGGCGGCTCCGGCTGCTGCGGCAGGCCGCCGACAAAGATCTTGACACTGTCGGCGGCGCCGACGCGGCGAATCCCTTCCGCCGCGATGATGTTGACCATGCCGGGCGCGAGCCCGCAATCGGGAATCACCGAGACCCGTCGCTTTGCAGCGGCCGCGTGCAGCGTCTTTTGCCGCTTCACGATTTCCGTGTTGCCGCCCAGGTCGGCGCAGTGCAGCCCCATCGCGACGGCAGCCTTGGCAACGGGAAAGTTGAAGTAGTACGGCAGCGCATTCATGACGGCGTCATGCCCGCGCATCAGCTTCCGCAGCTGTGGGCCACGCTTGGCGTCGAGCCTCGCGGTCACCAGCCGCTTGTTCTTCTTTTTCTCGAGAAACGCCGGGATGCGGCGGGGATGCAAATCGGCGAGTGTAACGCGCTCCACCTCGGGACGCTGCAGCAGATCATACGCGCAGGCAGAACCCTGTAGCCCAGCGCCCAGCACAAGCATGCGCATTGATTACAACCTCTCCGAGTGATCGATGGGGGTTGAAGCGGCGGGAAAGCTAGTAGATTCGCCACCGTGTCGCACCCCTCGCTATCCCACGCGGGCGCCGCGGGCGCCGCAGACCTGACGCGGCAGCGCCTGATCCGTGCGGCGCTGGAGCTGTTCACCACGAAAGGCTACCACGACACCACGACGGCCCAGATCGCGAAGAAGGCCGGCATCGCCGAGGGGACGATCTATCGCCATTTCGCGAGCAAGCAGCAGCTGGTGAACGAGCTGTACCGCGCTGCGCAGCGCTGGGCGGCCAAAGTGGTACAGGAGACCTCGCGCGGTCCGGAGACGGGAACCGCACGGGCGCAGCTGACGGCCGTCGCGCACGGCCTGTTGGACGGGGCGGCCCGTGACACGGCCATCGTCAAGCTGGGACTCCTCGAGCCGCTCGACGCACTGCTGGACGAGGAAAGTCGCAGGACGGAACGGGAGTTTCGGACGGCGATCGAGCGCATCGTGGCGGAGGGCAAGGCTCAGGGCACCGTACGCGCAGGTGCGGTAGAGATCTGGGCGGGCGTCTGGCTCGCGGCGATTCGTTATGCGTTGAAGAAGATCGTTGTGGGAGAATGGAAACCCGGCGATGCCGGTGTGCGACTGGTGATCGATGCAGCATGGCGAGCGATTGGCGCGTAAGCGATGGGCCCCACTTCGCGACAAAAAGCAACAGTCGCTCCGTGGGGCCCATCGCTTACGCGCTTACCCCCGTCGCAACTCAAACAGCGCAATCTCTGGTGGCACAAAAACCCGCAACGGCACGCCTACCACGCCGATCCCGCGACTCACATAGAGCTGACTGCTCCCCTGGGTGAAATGGCCCATCACGTATTTCGTGATCAGGCGGCCGGGGGACCAACCGACCACCGGCAGGTAGAACTGACCGCCATGGATGTGGCCGGCGAGGGTCAGGGGAATCGCGCGCGGGGCGGCGCCGTCGAACGCACCGGGGCGGTGCGCGAGCAGAATCCGGAACGCGTCCGTCGCCGGCGGTGTGAGGCGGAGTGCGGCATCGAGGTCGGCGTCCTGGGGATCGATGACGGCATCCTGGCCGGTGTAACGATCGTGGTTGCCGAGCACGGTCACCACGCCGAGTGACGCGTGCAGGTCGCGAAAGGCACGGACGTAGTCGGGGATGAACGATGGAGAGATGTCGATCATGTCTCCCGTCTGCACGATGAGATCGGCGCCCAGCGCGTTGGTCTGCGCGACGATCGCTCGCATCTTCTCTTCCGACATGTGGATGCCGGCGTGCACGTCCGAGAGATGCGCGATGCGGATGCCGTCGAGACCGGGCGGCAGGTCGGGAAACAGGAGCGTGCGCCTGGTTATCGACGGCAGGCGCTCGGCGCTCCAAATACCGTAGGCGGACACGCCGAGACCGGCGGCGGCGTAGGCGTAGGTGGCGCGAGCAAGGAATTGACGGCGGGACAAGGCGGTTGGGCGGTTAGGCGGTTGGGCGGTTGGAGAAGCCCGCAGTTTACTAACCGCCCAACCGCCTAACCGCCGAACCGCCTTCCCAAGGATGTACACCGCCACCAGCCCACAAAAAATCCAGCCGAGCAGCTGCCACGCGATCCAGGGTGCGATGTACGGCGTGCGGCTGATGCCCCACAAGCTGCCGGAGAACATCCGCACCGCGACGATGACCCAGGGGATGTTGAAAACCACGAAGAGGAGCGCCAGCGGACGGCGCGCGGTCAGCGGCAGGCGTTCGCGCAGGTACAGGTACAGCAGCAACTGCGGCGCTGCGAACAGCAACAGATAAATTAGGGTCATGCCATCCCGTACGTCGTGGCTTTTGGTGATGTTCCCCGCGCTGCTCGCGGCGCAGCGTTCATCGCCCGTCGAGCGGCAGCTGGTCGCGGCCGGCGTCTGGGCGGAAGCGCGCTACAACTATGCCTACTGGGACGCCGTGCGCGCGAACTGGGACTCCGCGTTGCTGCGGAGCATCGAACGCCGGCCCTTCATCATGGACTACGCCACGAACGATGAGATGCGCGTCGCGCGGCCTGAACGGCTGGCGGAGATCCTCGCGGTCCAGGGGATTCCCGCGGCGGTCTGGATCCGCGACTCCGTGTTGCCCGAGATCTCCGCCGCCACGGAGGCGAGCCGCTGGGAGCGCGCCGTGGCGGCCATGCTGGAGGGGGAGCGCAGTACCGCCTTGCATCTGCTGTTGCGGCTCCCCGGCGGCACGGAGCGGGGAGCGAGCGTCACGCGCAGCGTGCCGCTCACGGCTCAATCAGTGCTCGAGCGGCCGGCGGCGGCACTCGAAGCCGACACGCTCGCGGATGGGGCGATCTGGGTGCGGGTGAACTCCTTCGCCGATCCCGACGTCCTGGCGCTGTTCGATCGCGTGCTGGGAGGCGCTCCCCGCGAGGGGCCACGGCATCACGGCCTCATCCTCGATTTGCGGGAGACGACATGGACAGCGGGAGGCCGCGAGCACGGGTATGCGATGCTCGCCCGGCTCATCGAGCGCCCGGTGCTGACGTCACGCTGGCGGACGCCGCAGTATCGTCCCGCGTACCGGGGCAGTGATTTGCCGGACTCCGCGGGCGCCTGGCTCACCGCGCCGTCCGACACGATCTGGCCGCCGCCGAGCCGCGAGCGCGTCCCCTACACCGGCCCCGTAGCGGTGCTGTGCTCGTCACGCACGGCGGGACCCGCCGAGGATTTTCTCGTGGCGTTTCGCGGCGGCAACCGCGGCCCCATCATCGGTGAGCCGTCGGCCGGCAGTACGGGGCAGACGGCAGTCCTGTCGCTCGCGGGCGGGTGGCAGCTGCGCGTCACCGTCACGCGCGACGCGTATCCGGACGGCAGGGAATTCGTGCGCACCGGAATCGTCCCGGAGCGCGCGGTCGAGGTGCGGGTCGCCGACGTGCTCGCAGGACGTGACGCGGCGCTGGAGCGGGCGCGCGCCTACCTCATGGAGATCGCCCGCCGCTAGCTCTTGAGCTGCCCGCGGAAAAAGCGGATCACGGCATTCCAGGCGCTGTCGGCGACCTCGGGCTTCTCGCGCGTGCGCAGGAAGCCGTGCCCGACGCCCGGATAGATGGCGTACGGATACTCCTTGCCGGCGGCGTGCATCGCCGCGGCCGCATCGGGCAGTCCCGCATCGATGCGCGCATCGTTCTCCGCATAGACGCCCAGTCCCTTCGCGCGGATCTTGGCCATGTCTGCCGGATTCGGGCTGGGGCCATAGCACACCACGAAAGCCTTGAGCTCCGGCGCATTCGTCGCATAACGGAAGCTCTGGCCGCCGCCCCAACAGAATCCGATGACGCCGATCTCGTTCGCGCGCACGGGACGCAAGGAGTTGACGTAGCGCCGGGTGGCATCGAGGTCCTGTGTCACCGTATCGGCGTTCAGTGTGGCGATCAGCTTGCGTGCTGAGTCCTGCGACGCGGGAGTGCCCCCGCGGCGCGACAACAGGTCCGGCGCGATCGCGACGAAGCCGTCCTTGGCGAGCTGCTCGGTCGTCTGCCGGATGAAGTCCGACATCCCGAAGATCTCGTGGATCACGATCACGGCGGGCGCGGGCTGCGGACGCTCCGGATACGCGATGTAGGCGGTCACCGTATCCTTGCCGCTGGTGTACTTCACGTATTCAGCGTGAATATCGGGCGGCGAGAGGCGGCGAAGGGCGGCGAAGGGCGGCAAATTCATCGCCGCGGTCGCCACGATCGCCACGCCGGCTATCACCCCTGCCTTTGCCGCCATTCGCCGCCACTCGCCGCCCTTCGCCGCCGTATTACCGTCCATAAGTCACCCTCCAGATCTTGCCACCCATGTCGTCGCTCACCAGCAGCGAGCCGTCCGGCAGGACCAGCAGGCCAACCGGCCGACCCCAGCGTGAGCCGTCGGGGCGCTGCCAGCCCACGATGAAGTCTTCGACGCCGGTGGCGCGCCGGCCACCGCTATTCATCTGCACGCGCACGACCTTGGCGCCCGTGGGGACGGACCGGTTCCAGGACCCGTGCAGCGTCATGAACGCAGCGCCGCGATACGCGCGG
>QHUQ01000108.1 GCA_003221985.1 Gemmatimonadota bacterium
CGCGACGGGCTTGCTCAAGTGCTCGAATCTGCCCTATGCCTCGAGCACGCAGACGATCGGGGTCGGGGGCGGAGTCATCAGCGCCGGGCCGCACACCCTCGTGATCCCGCCCGGGGCGCTCCTGGCTCCGACGGCGATCACGATGACGGCGCCGACCGGGCTGGGTGTAAACGCCGTCAAGTTCCAGCCCGAGGGCCTGCGGTTCACCGCGCCGGCCGCGCTCTCGATGAGCTACGCGAACTGCAGCCTGCTCGGGAAGTTGTTGCCGAAGCGGATCGCGTACACGGACGACAAACTCAACATCCTGTCGTACCTGTTGTCGCTCGACAACCTCTTCTCGAAGCGCGTGACGGGTAAGGTCAATCACTTCTCCGATTACGTGGTCGCGTGGTAAACCGCTCCGCCGCGGATCTGCTGCACGAAGCGCGGAGCCAGGAAAGAGCCGCGTGCATTCCGGAGGCAGTCCGCTGTTACGAAGCAGCCATTTCCACCGCCGAGCGGGCCGGCGAGAAGCCGATTCTCGCCGAGGCACTGCGGCGTCTGGCGGTCGTGCTCCATCACCGCAACGAGTCCGCGCGGGCGCGGGAGCTGTGTAACCGCAGCTACAAAGTCGCGTGCGCGCTCGGTAACGACGTGCTTGCCGCCGAAGCGTTGAACACGATGGGTGGGCTCGCCCTGCGCACCGGCGCCCTGGAGGAAGCCCGCGCCCATTTCCTCCAGGCGCTCGAGCGCGGCGGGCAGGCCCGTGAGCTGCTGGCGCGCGTCGAGGGGAACCTCGGTATCCTCGCGAACATCAAAGGTCAGCTGGTCGAGGCGGTCCGGCACTACGAGCGCGCCGTCGAAGCCTATCGCGCCACGAACGACGAGCACGGCTCGGCGACGGCCTACGTGAATCTCGGCATCGCCCACACGGACCTGCGGCAGTACGACTGGGCGGACAGCTACTTCAGCAAGAGCTTTGACATCGCCGAGCGTGCCGGGGACGTGTATCTGCAGGGGATGTGCCTCGTGAACCATGCCGAAGCGCATTTCCTGCGCGAGCGCTACGACCAGGCGCGCCGCATGGCGGAAGCCGCGCTCGCGATCTTCGATCAGCTCGATTCCCTCGCCGACAAGTCCGAAGCCTACAAGATGATCGGGATGGTGTACCGCGACACCGGCCGGCCGGCGCTCGGCGAATCGCGGCTGCGTTCGGCGATCGAGCTGGCCGTGAGGGCCGGCTCGGTGTTGAACGAAGCGGAGGCGGCGCGCGAGCTGGCGTTGTTGATGCAGATGATGGGTCGCAACCAGGATGCGCTGGGGTTGCTGAACACCGCGCACCGCCTGTTCCGGCGCCTCGACGCGCGTATCGACCTGGTGCACGTCGGCGGCAAGGTCAGCAAGCTCGAGAGCACATACTTCGAAGTCGTCCGCGAGTGGGGCCAGTCGATCGAATCGGCGGACAGCTACACGTTCGGTCACTGCGAGCGCGTCGCGCAGCGGGCCCTCGCCGTGGCGCGCCAGCTCGAGCTCGATGACACCACCCAAACCGGGATCCGCCTCGGCGCCTATCTCCACGACCTGGGCAAGGTGCGCGTGCCGCACGAAGTCCTGAACAAGCCGGGGCCGCTGACGCGCGAGGAGTTCGAGGTAGTGCAGATGCACCCCATCTGGGGCCTCGAGCTGCTGGCCGCCGTCGAATTCCCGTGGGACTTGAAGCCGATCATCCGCTGGCACCACGAGCGCTACGACGGCACCGGCTATCCTGACCGCCTGCGGGGCGACGAGATCCCCGTCGCGGCGCAGATCGTGGGGATCGTGGATGTGTACGATGCGCTCACGACCGCGCGCTCGTATCGGCCCGCGATGTCACACGAGGCCGCGCTGGTGGAGATCGAGAAGTGCCGGAGCTGGTGGTCGGAACAGGTGTACGCGGCCTTCCTGAACTCTAGAGAAGCAGCGCTTCCACCCGATACGCGTGCACCTTCTTCGCCTTTGGTGACCAGCCAAACACCGTAAACCTGCCGTCTTGCGAAGCGACCAGCGCGAGCGAGTCGCGCTGCTCGTGCACGAATTGCGCTGCCGACAGATGTCGCGTTCCGCCCAGCTCCGACGCATGGACCGTGACCGGCGTGTGACCGAGGATCGGTTCCCGCACCAGCACGTCCCCCACGAATGGGCCGGACTCCGTCCGCCCGATCTTCGCGCCGAACGCCAGCACGTCCCAGCGGTCGCTCAACACGACGGCGCCGTCTACGGCGGTCAGCCCGCCGATCGCGTCCGTGGCGTCCTTGAAGGCGCCATCGCGCGTCCCGTTGCGAACCAGGTCGCCGAGTTTCGAGAACGGCGGGGCAACGGTGTAGGGAACCGAGACGATCGACTTGCGCCACGACGCCGTGTCGTGCGGCACCACCAGCAGCGAGCCGCCGTGGCCGTGTGCGCGCATCGAGAGCGCGAGCGGCAGTAAGACATTTTGGGAACTCACCGAATCGAAACCCAGCAGCATACTGACGAACTCCGGGCACTCCGACGCCAGGGTCCCTTCGGCGTCGACGATCTTGATCTGCTCGCCCTCGAGTACCGCGACGTTGGCGAACTTGCCCTCCGGATCGGCGCGCCGGTGTTTGATCACGAGCAACCCGGGCTCGATCACCTCCACGACGAAGCAGAGCGGCGGGATCGTGCGCGTGGCGCCCCACACCGCCAGATCCCCGCCATTTTTCCAGACGCCCAGGTGAATGCCGGGGCGTTCGACGGCAGGGGCGAGCTTCGTGAGGTTGGTGGGGTCGAGCGGCATCGGCCGTTCCACGAGCAGCGCGGTGCCGGCGGCCTCGGGCGGCAGATACGCCAGCGAGATTGTCGGCTCGCGGCCTTCTTCGCGCCGCAGGCTCGCCCAGAAGGCGGCGTTGATGATGCGCTCTATCGTGGCGGCATCGGGCGCGGGCACCTCACCGGGAATGCCCGCCCGCTGCATGTGGCGCCGAAAGTGTTGCGCGACGGTTTCGGCGACGGCGTGAGCCGGCGGGTAAGGGACGCGCTCCATGGCTTGAAGCTACTCAACGTCTAGAGATTTGTACCTTTAGGCCCCAAATCGGGAGACTCTCAATGTTGATGCTCGTCCTACGGTTCACCCACGTTGTCTCCGGCGCCTTATGGGTCGGGATGTTCGCGTTCATGACGTTCTTCCTCATGCCGGCGTTCGGAGAGGCCGGTCCGGACGGCGCGAAGGTGCAGGCAGCGCTCGCCAAGCGCCGCATTCCTGTCATCATGCCCCTGATCGCCCTCATCACGCTTGTTTCCGGAATGTGGCTGTTCCAGCGGCTGTCGGGTGGCGCGGCGGGCGCGTTCCTGAAGACGCCGGTTGGTCTCGCCTTCGGGCTGGGAGGGCTCGCAGCCCTGCTCGCATTTGTGGTTGGAATCGGCCTGGGGCGGCCCGTGATGATGCGCAGCATGAAGCTCGCGGCATCGCTGCCCGCCGCGTCACCGACCGATCGGCCGTTGATGATGGCCGAGATGCAGCGCCTCAAGGACCGGTCGGCAGCCCTGAACCGCGTGGTCATGGTGCTGCTGCTGTTCGCGCTCGGCGCGATGGCGGTCGCGCGCTACTTGTGAGCTCTCAAAGGATCAGGAGGTCGTTCAGCCGAAAACCCAGATTCCCGGCCGCGGCCAAGATCTCGGCCACGGCCTGGAGATCGTTCTGCGATAGCGCTCCCCCGCCGGGGCGACTCCACTGACCGCCGGCGGCATTGTAGGTCGCGATGTCCCGGCCGTTCAACGTGATCGTGAAACCGCCCGTCACGACCGACCCATCCTGGTTGACGATGCCTGTGACAGTTGCGACCTCGGCACCGAACTGAAAACGGTAATCGAGCGTGCTTCGATACGAAGTTTCCGAAAGGAATTCGATCGTGGCCGTCAGGCGGACGTGCGCGTTCTCGGCGTTGATGTCAAAGGTCAACTCTTCCGAGACGACGGTGGCGGTGCCACTCAGGGTCAGGCCGAAGTCCAGGCGCCGCGAGCCGTCGCTGACGAAGCCGACCATGGTGAAACTGCTTGTCGCCGTATCGACGGCGATCGTATAGTCCACGTACCTCGTGCCACTGGCGACGACGACGATGTGCAGTTTCTCGAGGCTCGGAGTGCTTTCGTCCTTGAAGTCGGCGTACCCGATTTCCTGGAGGGGAGTTGCCGGGAGGCCTGTGCCGCCGAGCGCGTAGAGGATGAACCGCACGCCGTTGGCCGGCGCTCCCGCTCGCGTCGTGGCCTCGTACGTTCCACTCACCGCATTCCACTCGTAGGTCTTGCCGAGGATCTCGGGCGGCAAGAACATCGCGGACCCCGCCACGCTGCGCCGGTCGAGCGTGTGACGGAGGAAAGAAACGGCTGGCTGGATGCCCGGTCCTGCTTGTACGGCACTCATCGCCGCGCGCAGGTCGCTGAGCGAAGCGCTCGCCACCGGTGTGAAACCAGCCGCAAGCCGGAAGCTCAGGAACGTTGGCGTGTCGAACGGATCGTCGAGCGCCTCCAGCTTGGCGGCGGTGGCCGCCGGATTGCTGTTGCGCGGGCCGGTCCCGTCGCCGCCGCATGCCGCGGCCAGCAACATGATGCCGAGCCCGCCTGCGAGCGCGAAGTTTCTTTGCATTGGCGACATGGTCTACCTCGAGTTGCGGGTTGGTTCGAATCTCCACTGCAGCCAGGCTTCGACCGGCTTTTCATCTTTCTGCGCCGGGTCCCAGCGGAGGCTTCGAGCTCGCTCGAGGGCGGCGTCGTTGAACGTCGCTAAGTTGGACGGGACGAAGACGCGGGCTTCGAGTGTCCGGCCGTCCCGGGACACCTTGAGCAGCAGGATCGCGGGGCGCGGAGTCACAGGAGCGTTGGCTGGCACCAGGACGGAGGTGGCGCCCCAGGGGATCGGCCGGGTGTCGTAGCAAATGTTGTCCGCGTTATAGTCCGGGCCGTATTCCTCGCACGACTCCGCGCGCTCGCCGGCGGGGTCGGAGGCCGCCAGCGTGTCGTGTCCTGTGGGCACTCTCGCCGGGTTGGGCTTCAGGCCTTTGAAGAGATCGGTTTCTGTAGACATTGACAGCAAACCCGGCACACCGACCACGCCCCACATCCGCCAGTCCCCGTTCCGCCGTTCAATCCCCAGCGTGCCGGGATCGCCGTCTTCCCAGTCCGACCAACCCTGGGGAGAGGTGCTGTAGGAGCGTGCGGGCGTCTCCTTGAACGTGACCGTGCCGCGGTAGTCCGCTCCGTTGAGCCGCTGGGCTTGCGAAAGCTGTTGTGACTTGATGGTGAACGTGAGTTCCTGAAACTGTCTGTACAGCGGGTCCGAGTCCTGGTGCTGCGTCGTCCACCCATCTCGCCCCTGCACCCAATGCGAATCGATCGCTGCGCGGATGTAGGCGCTGGCCGCGCGGTCGGCTGCGGTTGGCGCAACCTGCGCGCGGGCGGCACCACTGGCCGCCAACTTCGTGCACACCATCGTCTCGCCCATGAAGGGTGTCTGGAGTGCACTGCCCTTGCGCGTGAAGACGACACTTGGCGAGCCCGGTGCGGTCACCGAGATCTTGTCGCCGTCGACCGTGTATTGGCCCCGCACCTCCGACATCGTCAGCGTCGTGATGTAGACCACGCCCGTACCCCTGAAGTCGAGCTCGTACAGACACTCATCGCCTCCGTACTTGCCCGACAGGCTTTGGGCAAGCGCGGGGGTTCCCCAGGCGATGGCGACGAGCGACAGCATCATGGGAGCCTTCACCGAGCACTCGCCAGGCTCGGGGTCGGTGCTACGGGTGCCACGCGGCGCGGGAGTCTGAGGACCACGGTGCCAGCGATTTTGTCATGCCAGGCCTGGGAGTTCTTGTCGAAGATGGCCCAGAAGTAACCGAGACCGCTGAAGGCACCACTGATGAACCTGCCGACGATCTCGCGCACGAACATCTTCCCGAAGCCGGGGACGGTTCCCGTTTGGTAATCGACGACCTGCAGCCCCATCAGCTTCTTGCCGGGGGTCACGCCTTTGGGTAGCAGGCTCAAGAACCAAACCGCGTAGGCGATCGGAAGAACAATCGCAGCGATCGTGCCCATATCCTTGGAAATGGACGCGATGATCCATACGGCCAGCGCGTAGAGCACGACCGGGATCATGACGTCGAGGACCAAAGCCACCCAGCGGCGGAACAGATTCGCCTTCTTTCCCTGTCCGGACGACGGCACGAAATCGCTGCACCAGGAACAGAACACGGAATCCGGGACGATCTCTTTCTTGCAGCCGGGACAGTTCATACGAACCTCTGGAAATGGGAGGGAGTGGAACGGAGGTATAGGGATTGGTCACAGCGCTGCGGAACTCGGCGCTGCGAACTGCAGATTTGGCGCGCTGCCTCAATCAGAAAAAAAAGAACCGGACATGTGGGTTTTCCCCACTCAGCCGGTTTCGCGATTTGCTCCCCCCGAGGCATTGGCGAACCACGACGACGTCGCGCCTTGGGGATCAAAGCATCTGAGTGTGTTCCAATGTGCAGCAGGGACGGTCGGGCGCTAGGTCGTGTGGCATAACCTTGCGTGTCGAGCTGGCGAAGTGACGCGAATCACTCGGAACCTCTAAACATCTGGACGCGATCGGGGTCAAAGGGAGCGCACAATCTTCACAAGGAGGTGCGCTGAATGAAACGTCACCTGCTTATCCTCGCGGCCACGCTGAGTCTCGCGGGCTGCGCGGGCGGATACACCAGCGCGGAGTTCGTCTACGCCGAGCCGGTCGAGTACGAGTATGCCGTGCCGGTGGATCACGTCGTGGTCGTGACGCGCGAGGTGCTCGTCACGCGGGGCTGGACGGTGTACCGCGTGCAGCGCTCGGGTCCCAACCGCATCATTTGGGCCCGCCGCGGAGATGACAGGATCGTCCGCATCTTCGCGACCCCGCGGGGCGAGCGCGTCGCCGTGCGTGGGCTGCAGGAAGAGCGCGAACGCGGCGACCACGGCCGGCACAAGGGCTGGGCCAAGCGGGGCGAGCCGCGTGAAATCATCTCGGACATCGACGTCCGGCTGAGAGCGCGCGGCTAATTCTTCCCACTCTCAAGAGTGTGCCCTGTGAATCGCTGCGCTTAAGCGCAGTGCCTTCCTGGGCTCACTCTTCAGAGTGTTGACCCCCCCTGTTGCACGCCGCTTGATCTGTCCAGGCCATCGTGGATCGTGTCAGCCTACAAGATCTTCCTTCACCTTACTTGGTCGACTCATCGCCGCATGCCGATGATCGATCAGCCAA
>QHUQ01000109.1 GCA_003221985.1 Gemmatimonadota bacterium
CAGCGGGCAGAAGCAGAACGAGAAAGTCAGGTTCGATCCAGCCAAGAACGGGATGCCCACGCACGACGCACCACGCACAACGCACGTCGACGTCGTCGCCCATCGGGTCCCAGACGGAGACCCGCTCGCCATCGATCCCGAGCTCACCCGGCGGTGGTTGGTGAGTTTTTTGAAGGACGAGGTCGTACGCCGGCGAGGTTTCCAGAAGGGCATCGTCGGCCTGTCGGGCGGGGTGGATTCCGCGCTCACGGCGTTCCTGGCCGCGGAGGCGCTCGGCAAAGAGAACGTGATCGGCGTGCGCCTGCCCTATCGCACGTCCAGCCCCGAGAGCCTCGCGCACGCGCAGCTGGTCATCGACAAGCTGGGCATCCCCGCGCTCACGATCGACATCTCCGACGCCGTCGATGGCTACCTGAGGCAGGTCGGCGACGCCGATCCCCACCGGCTCGGCAACGTGATGGCGCGCGAGCGGATGATCGTGCTGTTCGATCTTTCGGCCAAGCACAAGGCGCTGCCGCTCGGCACGAGCAACAAATCGGAACGGCTGCTCGGCTACTTCACCTGGCACGGCGACGATGCGCCTCCTGTGAACCCGCTGGGCGATCTGTTCAAGACCCAGGTCTGGGCGCTCGCGCGGCATGTCGGAGTACCTGAGGAGATCGTCGGCAAACCGGCGACCGCCGACCTGATCAAGGGGCAGACGGACGAAGGAGACTTGGGGGTGTCTTATCTGAAGGCGGATCGGATCCTATTCCACTTGATCAGAGGAGAGGAGCCGAAGGGCTTTATTAAGGAAGAGGTGGAGATCGTGCGGAAGCGTCTCGATTCGACGCACTGGAAGCGCAGGCTCCCCACCGTCGCCGTGCTGTCCCAGACCGCCATCGGCGAGTTCTACCTCAGGCCGGTGGATTACTGATGGCCAAGGGCTCCCCCCCCGGCCGTCATCCCCGTGAATCGGAATCCGTCCTCACCGAGCTGATGATGCCGCATCACGCGAACATCATGGGCAATGTGTTCGGCGGCCACATCCTCGCGCTCGTCGATCGCGTCGCCGCGGTCGCCGCCATTCGCCACGCGCACCGCGAATGCGTCACGGTGTCGGTGGACAAGGTCGATTTTCGCGAGCCGATTCACGTCGGTGAGCTGGTGACCGCGATGGCGCGCGTGAACTTCGCGGGCCGGACGTCGATGGAAGTCGGCGTGAAGGTGCTCGCGGAAAACGTGTTGACGGGTGACCGCCGCCACACCAACTCCTGTTACGTCACGTACGTCGCGCTCGACGAGAACGGCCGTCCCACCGAAGTTGCGCCGATCGTGCCCGAGACTCCGGACGAGAAGCGGCGCTACGACCGGGCCGCGAAGCGGCGCGCCAAGCGGGTGATGGAACGCCGCTACGATCAAGGCCGGGGTGAGTAAGGTCGTTTTGGTGTTGTCGGGAGGAGGAGCGAAGGCGCTTGCGCATGCGGGCGCCTTCCGAGCCCTGGAACAGGCCAACCTCGTTCCCAGCCATATCGTCGCAACGTCGATGGGCGCCGTCGTGGGCGCCGCCCTCGCCGCGGGGATACCGTTCGACCAGATCCGGCGCCGGGCCATGGGTATCAGGCGCAAGGACGTCGCGCCGTTCGATCCGCTGGTGCTCGTCATGGGTCTGTTCGCGCGCAGCCTCTTTCCGGCTGCCGCGCTGCGCCGCGCCATTGCCCGCCTCGTGCCCAAAACACACTTCGAGTACCTGAAGATTCCGCTCACGGTCACCGCCACCGATCTCGATAGCGGCGAGCTGCTGTTGCTGGGCGGACCGGAGCGCCGCGACATCGAGCTGGCCGATGCGCTCTACGCCTCGTGCGCGCTGCCGCTCTATTTTCCGCCGCTGGAAGTGGACGGCCGGCGGCTGGGCGACGGAGGCCTGCGTGCCGTGTTGCCGCTCGGTCCCGCGCGTGAGGTCGTCACGGACGCCGATCTGTTCGTCGCGGTGCACGTCGGGCCGGGCTTCGATGAGCGAGGGCCCATGACCAATGGCGATGAACCGCAGCCGTCCTCCCCCGACGCGCCGCTACCCGCGCGCATTCCGCGAGTCGTGCGAACGCACGGCGAGGCGATCCGCATCATGATGGCGGAGCAGGCGGAGCGGTCGCTGGCGGATTGGCCCAAAGACGCGCCGAGGCTCGTGTACGTGCGGCCGGTCGCCGAGCGCGAGGCGACGTTCGCCGTCGAACGCGTTCAGGAGTACGTCGAGATGGGTTACCAGGCGACCAAAAAGGCTTTAGGATAGGCCAATGCGCGCTTCGGAAGTGATGATTGCGGATCCGGTGATCGCTGCGGCGGGCGCGACGTCCTCCGAGGTCGCTGCACTCATGCGGCTCAAGAACATCTCAGTCGTTCCCGTCGTGGATAATCCTAAGGACCGTCATTATCTCGGAACGATCTCAGATCGTGATATAGTGGCACGGTGCGTGGGAGCCGGCCATGACCCGACGGACTGCTCGGCGGCCGACCATGCGCGCACCGACACCCCAATCGTGAAGCCCGACACCGAGCTCAAGGGATTCAAGATCGCAAAACAGATAGATCCCACCGATCACCACGTGCGCTCGACGATTGTGGTACTGAACGGCGACAAGACAGTGGTTGGGTTCATTCCGCACCCCGAGGAGGTCGCGGGTGTCGTCGTCGTCTAGGGCTCACAAGTTCTTCACGCTCGCCGAAGCCAACCGGACTCTGCCTCTCGTCCGCCGTGTCGTCCAGGACATCATGGCCGCCCATCCCGAGTGGAAGGATCTCGTCTCCCGCTACGAGCTCGTTGCCTCCCGGGCCCGCCCGGATTGGGGCCAATCGAAAGAGCAGCTCGACCTCAAGTCGCAGATCGACGCGGTTGCGGGGAAGATCAACGATTACCTGCGGGAGCTGGAGGAGATCGGCTGTGAATTCAAGGATTTCGAGAAGGGGCTGGTGGATTTCCATGGCCGCCTCGAGGGGCGCGAGATCCTGTGGTGCTGGAAGTCGGGTGAAGACCGCATCGCCCACTGGCACGAGCTGGAGGCGGGATATGCGGGCCGCCAACCGCTCCCCGAAGTGCTGAGCCGCACATGAAGGGCTTCTGGCTGTTCGTTCACATGATCGGCTTCGTCGCCTGGCTCGGCGGCGGGCTCGCCGTGATGCTCAGCGGCATCACGGCCAAGTATTTTCCACCCGACCACCGGCTGGCCGTGTACCGCGTGATGAGCGTGCTGTCGCGCAATCTGATCGGCCCCGGCGCGGTCCTGGTCGTGGTGAGCGGGTTCGTCCTGTCCGTCCCCTTCTTCAAGAGCGCTACGGTTCCCACCTGGCTGCTGGCGATGCAGGCGCTGGGCTTGCTCGGGGCCATCGTGGTCATCGGGGTCGTGACACCCACGGCGGCGCGGCTGGGCCGGCTGGAGCTGGACCCGCGCGGAGAGCTGCCCGAAAGCTTCGCCGGGCTGCGCCGCCGCCAGGCCATTTTCGCCACGCTAGCAGGCATTTTCGCCCTCCTCGCCCTCATTTCAGGAACGATCTTCCGGTAGACCTGTCGACAAGGCAGACCTGCTGCGTCTGCTGCGTCTGTTTCAGTGTGACCATCGCTGCGCTCCCCGGGTCGTTGTGGGAGTGCGAGGCTTGGTTCTGTTCGACTTCGGCGGAACGCTGGACGCGGACGGCTCCCGCTGGAGCGTCCGTTTTCATTCCGCATACCGTGCGGCAGGGGGCAAGCAGACATTCGCGGCGTTCGACAGAGCGTTTCGCGAATCGGACCGGGCCCTCGAGCGGCTCTCGGGGATAGAGAGGCTGGGATTCCGCGCGATGGTTGACGCTCAAACCGCATTGTTGCTACCGCGTCTTCCCGACGGCGCGGGCCTTTCGAAGCGAGCCATCGCGGACCAATTCCACGCGTCGACCTGCGCGGTCGTGCATCGCAACGAAGCGCTGCTCGCCCGGTTGTCCCAATCCTATCACCTGGGCGTCGTCTCGAACTTCACCGGCAACCTCGAGCTCTGCCTGCACGAGCTCGGCGTGATGCGGTACTTCACCGTCGTCGCCGATTCCGGCCGCGTCGGCATCACGAAGCCGGACCTGCGGCTCTTCAAGCACGCGCTCGACTGGCCGGGTGTCGCGGCGACACCGGGTTGGATGGTGGGCGACAACTTCGAATCGGACATCAGGCCGGCCGCCGCACTCGGCCTGTCGACCGCATGGCTCGCCCCGCCGACCGAGAGATCCCCCGAAAGCGGCCTGCCGACGGTTCGCCTGGCGACGCTGCCGGACCTCACCAAAGTGCTCGGTCTGTGATGCAAGGCCTGATTCTCGCGGGGGGACGCGGCTCTCGTCTGGCGGCGGACGGTGTCGACACTCCGAAGGCGCTCGTCGAAGTCGCCGGGCGGCCGCAGATCGTGAATCTGATTGAGTCCTTCAAAGAGCTCGGCTGCGCGACGATCACCTGCATGGTCCGCGACGGAATCCGGGTCCACGTGTCGCCCCCCGCCGTGGTGCAGACGTGCCGCACGCCGTCGTCGTTGCACACGCTGGTCGCCGGCCTCGCCATCGCGCCGCCGGGTTCGGTGTTCTGCGCGATGGTGGATACGGTGATGCCCGCCGCCGACTGGCGCCGCGTGCATCAAGGAGTGATCGAGCGGCTCGCGGCCGGAGCACTTGCCGTCCTCGCCGTCACGCCGTTCGTGGACGACGAATTACCGCTCTACGTCACGCGCAATAGCGCTGGTTTGGCCACCGGCATCTTCGACACACCGCCTCCGGGTCCACTGCTCGTCACGGGCGGCGTCTACGGTCTGAGCCCGCAAGCTCGACGCCTCGCTGCGGTCGCCGTCGCGTCGCTGCATCGCATGCGTGCATTCCTGCGGCTGCTCGTCGAGCTGCGCGTCCCCGTCGCGACCGTCGAAGTGCCGCGCATCATCGATCTCGACCACAAGCGCGATCTCGATGCCGCGGAACGCTGGCTTACGGCGGGCGTGGATCCATGAAACGCCTGGTCGCGCTGTACCGCAGCCCGACGTATTCGCCGGAAGTGCATCGCGGCAACGACACGGCGATTCTCGATGCGACGGTCGCAGGACTCGAGGGACGCGGCTGGCACGTGTCACGCAGCTCTGAAGGCGACGTCGCCGCGGGCCGGCTGCCGCCGGCCGACCTGTACGTGAACATGTGCCAGGGACCCGCCGCGTCGGAGCGTTTGCTCACGCTCGTTCCCAGGGAGGCGCTGGCGGTCAACCCGCCGGAGAGCGTCCTCAATTGTCATCGCCATCGCCTGGTGGTGCGGATGGCGGCGGCGGGGCTGCCGTTTCCGCGCACGCTGATCGTGCCGACCGACGAGCCTCAGGCCGCGATGCCGCTCGTCCACCAGCTCAACGGGGACGGGCGGCCCGTATGGGTGAAGCGCGGTGATGTGCACGCCGAAACGAGCGCCGACGTGGTTGCGGCCAGGGAAGCGGGCGTGCAAGACGCGATCGCCGCGTTCGCGCGCCGCGGCGTGGCGCGCGTCGCGCTGCAGGCGCATGTCGGCGGCCCGATCGTGAAGTTCTACGCCGTCGCCGACGGCCGGTTCTTCTTCTGGTACGCCGCCGACGCGATCCCCCGGCCCCGCCCGATCGAGATCTCTGAAGATCGCTTGCGCGAGCTGGTGTTTTCGGCGGCGCGCGCCGTGGGACTCGAAGTGTTCGGCGGCGACGTCGCATTCCCGCAGCCCGATGCACCGGTGCTGATCGACCTCAACGACTGGCCGAGCTTCGCTCCGGTGCGGGTGGAAGCCGCGGCGGCGATCGCCGGCTACATCGATGACAAAGCCTCCAACGGACACCAGGGATGATCGATCTCGCTACACAATCGCAATCGCGGCGCGTCTTCGACCTCGAGGCGCAGTACCTGGCGCCGGGCACGCAGAGTGTCGCGCTTTTCAGCAAGCTGTGCATGGACCGCGGCGAAGGCGCGATCCTGTGGGACGTCGACGGCAATCGCTATGTCGATCTGCTCGCCGGCGTCGGCGTCGCGAGCCTCGGCTACGCGCATCCCCGCTACGTCGCCGAGATGACGAAACAGCTCGAACGGGTGCACGTCGGCAGCTTCACGTCGGAGCATCGCGCCGCTCTCGTCAAGCTGATTGCCGGGATCGCGCCCGGCGACCTCAACCGCACCCAGCTCTATTCGAGCGGCGCGGAAGCGGTCGAAGCCGCCGTGCGGCTCGCGAGAGCGGCCACCGGCCGGCACGAGATCATGGGGTTCTGGGGCGGCTTTCACGGCAAGACGGGCGGCGTGCTGCCGCTCTTGTCGGGAAGCTTCAAGCACGGCTTGGGTCCGCTCGCGCCCGGAGCCTATTCGAGCCCCTACGCATCCTGCGCGCGCTGCGCATTCGGCAAGACGTTCCCGTCGTGCGCGTGGCATTGCGTGGACTTCTTGCGATCCAAGATCGCGCTCGAAACCACCAACGACATCGCCGCGATCATCGTGGAGCCGGTGCAGGGCACCGCCGGCAACGTCATCCCGCCACCCGGTTACCTGCGCGAGCTGCGCGCGCTCGCGACCGACATCGGCGCGCTGCTGATCTGCGACGAGATGATCACCGGCTTCGGACGCACGGGCAAAATGTTCGCCGTCGAGCACGATGCCGTCGTGCCCGACGTCCTGCTCGTGGGCAAGGGCTTCGGCGGCGGATTCCCGGTGAGCGGCATCGTGATTCGCGAGCCGATCGCGTTCTCCAAGCCGTGGGCGAATCCGAGCGGCAGCTCGTCCAGCTACGGCGGCAACCCCCTCGCCGCCGCCGCCGCCCACATCACGATCCGCACGATCGTGGACGACGACCTGGTCGAGCATAGCCGCCGCCTGGGTGCGACGCTGCTTGCCGAAATGCAATCGTGGGAAGACGAAATACCGATCGTCAGCGACGTCCGCGGGCGCGGCCTCATGCTGGGCATGGACCTCGTCGTCCCCGGCACGCGCCGGCTGCTCGACAAAAAGATCACGCGCTGGATCTTCGACACGCTGCTCGAGCGCGGCGTGATCGCGATGATCTACAATCCCGAAGTGCGCATCAACCCGCCGCTCGTCATCACGGAAGAACAGGCGCTGGAAGCCCTGGCGACCATGAAGGCCGTGCTCGAGGAGGCCAGCGCCCGTGTACGCGAGTAAGGGACCCGCCGTCGAGGAGTGGGCGGATCGCCAGTTCTTCAGACCGGTGGGATGGAGCTTGGCCACCGCGCTGATACCGACGCGCATCTCCCCGGACGCCATCACGCTCGCGAGTCTCATGCTCGGGGTCCTCGCCGGACATCTGTACTGGTACCGGAGCCCGCAGGATTCTCGATGGCCTCGCCGATTCGGGACGCTTCGTCAGCCTGTACGGCCACCTCGGCGCACGGCTGTATGTCGGCCAGGGGTGGCCCGGGGCGGTGCTCGCGTTCGCCGCGCTGGTATCGCACACCTACCAGGCGGCCGCCGCCGATTTCATTCGGCAAGCGTACCTCCACTTTGCGGTAGGCGAAGGCGGCGAGTTCGACGTTGCGGAGCCGCCGGCGATGGACGGAGGCTCGCTTTGGTCGCGCATCTCGAGCTGGGTGTACGGCGATTACCTGCGCCGCCAGGCGTGGCTGTTTCCACGTACTACGGCGTTGGCGCGGGCGCTTTCCGGACGTGCCGTCCCCGCGTCGCTGCGGCGCGCGTGGGTCGAGCGGCAGCGCTGGATCGTGCGCGATTGCGCGTGGATCGCGCAAAACATCCGCTTCCTGCTGTTGGCACTGACCGTGGTCCCCGGTTGGCCTACGGTGTACTGCTGGATCGTCGTTGGGCCGCTCAATCTCGTGCTCGTCGGTCTCATCCTCGCGCACGAGCGCGAGCCCAAATTCCATGCCCAGCTCGCCTGACAGCCGAGTCTATCGCGGCGTGCTGCTCGGTCTGGGCGGCATCGCGCGCTCGGCGCATATGCCCGCCTTTCTGCACGCCCCGAACGTCTCGGGTCGGCTCCAGATCGTCGGCATCGTAGATGACGCGCCCGCAGCACCGGCATCGTTCCACGGTATTCCTCTGTTATCGAGTCCCGATCGGCTCCATACTCTGGGCCCGATCGATTTCGTGGACATCTGTACGCCCACCTCCTCCCACCTGACCCTGTCGCTCTGGGCGCTGTCGCAGGGCTATCACGTCTTGTGCGAGAAACCCGTCGCCGTGACTCGGGCGGAGGCCGTCGCGCTCGCGACCGCCGCCAGTCGGGCGGGTCGCGTCGTCATGCCGTGTCACCAGTATCGCTTCAACCCGGTGTGGCGGCGGGTGAAGCGGTGGCTCGACGAGGGCGTGATCGGGCGGTGGTATCTGGCCGAGTTCCGCGTCTACCGGCTTGCGGCCGACCAGGGTGCGTCGAGCGATGTAGTGCCGTGGCGCGGGCGCCGGGCCGGCGGGCGCGGCGGTGTGCTGTTGGATCACGGCACGCATCTCGTCTACGAGCTGCTCGACGTCGCGGGGCCGCCGCAGGCGGTGCGCGCCTGGACGGGCAGGCTGCGCCACGGTGGTTACGACGTCGAAGACACGGCGCAGATCCTGTTCGACTATCCCGATCGCATGGCGACGATGTTTCTCACCTGGGCCGCGCGGCGGCGCGAGACCGAAGTCCGCTTCATCGGCGAGCGCGGCAGCATCACCTGGAGCGGTGGCACGCTCACACTCGAGCGCGACGGGAAGGGACCCGCGGAGTCGTTCGATCACAGGGCCGAGCTGGACAAGGCGTCGTATGCGACGTGGTTTGCCGACCTGTTCTGCGATTTTGCGAGGGCACTCGATTCGGGTGACGGCGCGCCGCACATCGCCGATATCGCTCAGGTCGCCGCCGTCCTGGAAGATGCCTACGCCGGCGCAGCCACTCCCGAGCTCCAGCTCGCATGAGCCGGAAATGGCACGCCGGGCTGTTCGTGCTCGGCGCCGCGGTGTTCGCCTATCTCGTCGCGCGCATCGGCGTGGTCCGGCTCATCGCCGACGCCGGCCGCACCGGCTTGATGTTCGTGCCGATCGTGCTGCTCTACGCACTGGTCTACGCCTGCAGCGCGCGGGCCTGGCAGCTCACGATGGCTGCGGATCGCCGCCGGCCCTCGTTTTGGCGCTGTTATGCGGTGATCATTGCGGGGGGCGCGCTCAATTTCCTCACCCCGGTCATCAATGCGGGGGGCGAGCCGTATCGCGTCGCCGCCATGGCACCACTGCTCGGCAGGCGACGGGCTGCAGGCTCCGTGATCCTGCATCGGATGCTGCATTCGTTCGCCTACGTACTCGTGTGGCTCACTGCCGTCGTGCTGGCGTTGGCGCTCTTGCCGCGCGATACGCCCACCGCGGTGCTCGTCGTATTGGGTACCGCCGGCGGGTTACTGCTCGGCATCATCGCGTTGTTCATGTCGGTGCACCGCAGCGGCTTGCTGGAGCGGATCCTCGATGGGATGCAGCGCGTGCCGGTCGTGCGGAGGCTGGCCGCTCTGCTCGAGCCGCGCCGGACTCTGCTGATCGAGCTGGATCGGCAGATCACCGACTTCTATCACCGCCATCCTCGCCGCTTCGCCCGGGCGATGCTGCTCGAGTACCTGAGCCGCTGCATCTTCATGCTCGAGCTGGTTCTCATCGTCGCCAGCCTGGGCTACCGCATCACCTACTTCCGTGCCTTCGCGATCGGCGGGCTCGAGGCGATCGCAGGTAACGTGCTCTTCTTCGTGCCGTTCGAGCTGGGGGCGCGCGAGGGCGCGTTCTACTTGCTCTTTGGCCTGTTCGGGTTGGATCCGCGGCTGGGCCTGTACACGTCGATCGTCAGCCGTGTGCGCGACTTCGCCTGGATCGCGGCGGGGTTGCTGCTGATCTGGGCGGCTCCTGGTGCGCCTGCCGCGTCGGCGGCGACTGCGGCGTCTGCTGTGTCATGACCATCGTCACCCATGCGCTCGCCACGACGCTGGGCGTGCGAGTGCTGAAGCTCACGGGAAGCGACGCCGTGCTGGCCTATGTCTTCGGTGTCGGCGTCGACATCGATCACGTCATCAAGGCTCCCTTCTATCTTCGGACCGTAGGCAGGCGCCGGCAGTTGGGCTACTACTGGCGAACGTCCCTTCAGGAGCCCGTCGCGCTGCTCTGGATCATCCCGCTGTGTTTTTTCCTGGGGACCTGGGTGCCCGCCCTGTTCTTCCTCATCCATCTGGCGATGGATTACAGCGTCGGCTACGAGAAGATGCCGTGGTATCCATACTCGCCGCTCGTGACGCAAGGGTTCCTCGTCGGGGTGTCCGACAAAACCAAAGAAGCGCTGCTGATCGTGGTGCTCCTATGTATGAATTTGCTCCTGGTCTTGGCTCCGCTTTAGACCGCGGCATCCGCCCGGTCCTGCGATTCGTGCACGTCACGCTGGGGCTCTCGCCCAATCAGGTGACGTGGGCGTCGTTTTGGGTCAGCGCTGCGGCGGGCGTCGCGTTCGCAACCGGTCGTGTCGTCCCCGGCCTGGTGCTGATGGCCGCCGGACAGGTTCTCGACGGGCTCGACGGCGGCATA
>QHUQ01000110.1 GCA_003221985.1 Gemmatimonadota bacterium
GACACGCATGCGAAGATGAATCCGCCGCTGCGAGAGGCCGCGGACGTCGCCGCGCTGCGCGGTGCGCTCAAGGACGGCGTGATCGACTGTATCGCCTCCGATCACGCCCCCCATGCCTACGACGAAAAGGAAGCCGCGTTCGACGACGCGCCGTTCGGGGTCGTCGGCCTCGAGACCGCGTTTGCCGTCGCGCACACGGAGTTGGTGGAGAGCGGCGTGTTCACGCTGCCGGAGCTGATCCGCCGCATGACCACGGAGCCGGCGCGCGTGTTCCACCTGCCGGGCGGGACGCTCGCTCCCGGCTCGATCGCGGACGTCGCCGTCCTCGACACGGGCGCGAAGTGGTCCGTCGACCCGGCGGCGTTCCATTCCAAGAGCCACAATACGCCGTTCGCGGGTCGAGGCCTGACGGGGCGTGCCGTGCTGACCATCGTCGCGGGCGCCATCGTTCACGAGCTGTGAAAGCACGTGAGGCTCGGCGCATGGCGCTGTGCTGCCGCCAGCTCGCGGCACACGGGCTGATCGCGGGACGGGACGGCAATCTCTCGGTGCGCATTGGCCCGGGCCGCGTGCTCGTCACGCCGAGCGGCGTGATCAAGGCGCTCGTCAGGCCGCAGGACATGGTCGAGGTCGATCTCGCCGGAAAACCGCGGCGGCGCAGCTCCCGCAAGCCCACCAGCGAGTTGGACTTACACCTGCGAATCCTGCGAGAACGACCCGATGTGAAGGCGGTCGTGCATGCGCATCCCCCTGTGGCGACGGGATTTGCCGTTGCGGGCCAAGAGATTCCGGCCAATTTGTTGCCGGAGCTTACTTTCATCGTAGGACCGGTGCCCCTCGTGCCGTACGGCAAGTCCGGCACGCCCGAGTTGGGCGACCGCGTGGTCCCATATCTCAAGGAGCACAACGGGTTGCTACTCGCCAAGCACGGCGCCGTGACGATGGGCAGCACGCTCGACGAAGCGTGGATCCGCATGGAGACGTTGGAACACTCCGCGCGCATCATCGTTGTCGCGATGAGGCTCAATGCCTAAGGGTCCGTCGAAAAGCGCCGCCGCCATCCAACGGCTGTTGGAAGAGCGCCGCCAGTACGAGGCATGGCTCGCGCGCATCACCGCGACCGCCGACTCGGCGCCCGAGCACGTCCGCACGCGCGTGCGCGCCGACTACGAGGCGCGGCTCAAGGCCGTCACGGAAGAATTGCGCGCGCACGCCGATGCGGCGCGCCAGCTCATCGCCCAGCGCAAGGAAAACTTGATCGAGCTCCAAAGGAAGGAAAAGGCGGCGGCCGAGCGGTTGGCCGAGACCGAGCTGCGCCACGAAGTCGGCGAGTACGACGAGGGGCAGTGGTCGCAGGTGCACAAGGATGCGTTGGCGGATCTCGGCGCCGTGCGCGACGAGCTCATGGATGTGGAGCGCGACATCACCCGGCTCGAGGAGCTCGATGCCCTCGTGAAGGCGAAGCCGGGTTCGGGGGCGCGTGTCGGACCGCCGCCATCGGCGGCCCCGCCCAAGCGCGACGGTGATGAGAAGCCCCGCAAGACGCCCATCGACGAGCTGGCGTTTCTCAAATCGGTCACGGAGGACAAGAACGCGCCCTCGCCGCGGCGCGCGAGCGGCGCGCAGTTTCAGCCCGACGATCCCCAGAACGCGACCCCGGTGGCGCCGATCGACGAGAATGCCCCGGTCGAGAAAACACTCAAGTGCAAAGAGTGCGGAACGATGAACGTGGCGACGGAGTGGTACTGCGAGAAGTGCGGAGGGGAATTGGCGGCGATGTGATGTGATGACGGAGGGGCGCAGCATGCTGCGCCCCTACATGTTCAGGTTACGCCGAGGCCTTCTCCCGCAACCGTTTCACCAATGCCGCCAGGCGCGATTTCTGCCGCGCGGCGTTGTTTTTATGGATCAGTCCCTTGCGCGCCGCCTGATCGAGCACGCGCGCGGCGAGTGCGTACGCAACCGCGGCCGCATCGGCGGTGGCAGAGGCGCGCACGCGCTTCAGCGCGGTGCGCAGCGACGACCGTTGAGCCTTGTTGCGGATGGTGCGCGAGCGTGCCTGACGCATCGCTTTCTTGGCGGATTTGATCTTCGGCATGGCGCAGAAACTAGACGGTAAGTTGCGTGGGGTCAAGACTCTACGCTATCTTTGCGTGTGCCGCTCGACCAGATCCTGCTGCTGGCCCCGGTGCTGCTGTTCTCGATTGTCGCGCATGAATACGCGCACGCCGAGGCAGCCTACCGACAAGGTGACATGACCGCCTACATGCTTGGGCGGCTGACGTTGAATCCCCTAAAACACATCGATCCCTTTCTAACGATCATCTTGCCGATCATCCTCCTGGCGATGGGGGGGCCCGCATTTGGGGGCGCAAAGCCGGTCCCGGTGAATCCGCGGAACTATCGGAATTATCGCCGCGGCGAGATCATTGTCTCGCTCGCCGGAATCGCGACCAACCTCGTACTGTTCGTCATCAGCGCTATCGCCTACTTCGTCATCGGAATGATCGGCCGTGGCTTGCCAGCCCTGACGGGAACTATGGCTGTGCTGCAGAGCATGCTGTACTTCGGGATGTGGGTGAATCTGCTCCTCGCGTTTTTCAATCTGATTCCTCTTCCTCCGCTTGACGGGAGCCACGTCCTCAAGCTCCTGCTGCCGCCAGCGGCGGGGATGCAGTACCGGCAGCTGTACGCGTTAGGATTCATCCCTGTCATGCTGGTCGTGTGGTTCCTGCCGGGGGTCGTGGACGCGTTTCTGTGGCCCGCGCACCAACTCATGGCAGCGGCGTGGGGACTCGTCGGCACCTTCAGGCTTCCAGGAGCCCTCCCTTCGTGACAGGCCCGATCCTGCGTGACCCTGGCGGCAGCGGCTTCGTCGTCGAGCTGGAGACGTTTTCCGGCCCGCTCGACCTGCTGCTGCACCTGATTCGCGAAGACGAAGTCGATATCACCGATCTGCCCATCGCGAAGATTGCGGACCAGTTTCTTTCGGTCATCAATGATCTCGGCCTGAATCAGGCGGCCGACTACCTCGAGATGGCGGCGCGGCTGCTGCGCATCAAGGCGCAGATGCTGCTGCCGCGGCGCCTCGGCGACGACGAATGGGAAGATCCGCGCGCCGAGCTGGTGCGGCGGCTGCTCGAGTACCAGCAGATCCGGGAGCTGGTGGACTGGCTGGGCCACGCCGCCGCTGTCCGCGCGGAGCGGTTCGGCCGTGGGTACGAGGCGCCGCCGCCCGATGCTCCGCCGGCGCCCCTACAGATCGACTTGAACGACCTCCTCGCGGCGGCAGAGCGGGTGATTGCCCTGATTCCCGAGCCGATGCTGCACCGCGTGGTGCCGCGGCCGCTCGACGTGGAGGGCGCGACAGCGCGGATCCTGGCATTGCTGGAAAAACACAAGACGTTCAGCTGGTCTGAAGCCGTTGGCCCCCAGGCTACGCTGGTGGATGTCCTCTCGACGTTTATCGCGCTGCTCGAGCTCGCGAAGCGCAGTACGCTGACGTTGTCGCAGCCAGAGCCGTTCGGCCCCATGGTGATCAAGCGTGCAGCCCCTCGCGAAGCTGCTTGAAGCGGCGCTGTTCGCCGCGTCGCGTCCCCTGACGATCGAGGAGCTCGCGTCGTTAGATCCCACGGCCGGCGAACCTGCCGTCCGTGCCGCCCTTGCCGCCCTGCGATCGGCCTTCGGCGACGAGCACGCCGTCGAGCTGGTCGAGATCGCGGAAGGCTGGCAGTTCCTGACCCGGCGGGAGTATGCGGAGACGATCGAGCGGGCGCAGTTCGCGCTGCGGCCACGGCGCCTGTCGCCCGCCGCGCTCGAAACGCTGGCCATTATCGCGTATCGCCAGCCGGTCGGGCGCCTCGAAGTCGATGAGATTCGCGGCGTCGATTCCGGCGCCGTCATGGACAAGCTGGTGGAGCGTGGTCTGATCGAGGTCGTGACGCGCGGCGAAGGGCTGGGCCGCCCGTTGCTCTATGGGACCACGCCGTCGTTCATGGAGATTCTCGGTCTGAAAGATCTGGAGGACCTGCCGCGGCTCGAGGAGCTGTCGGTCGCTCTGCGGCGCCCCACTCCCACGCCCGACGACGAAGCCGAATGACGCTCATGCGCCTGCAGCGCGCCCTGGCGCGCGCGGGCGTCGCGTCGCGCCGCAAGGCGGAGGACCTGATCCGCGCCGGCCGCGTGCGCGTGGACGGCGACACCGCCACGATCGGGATGAGCGTCGATCCCGACTCTCAGAAGGTCACCGTGGACGGCCGCCCGGTGCGTGGCGCCACGCACACCACCTGGCTCGCGCTCAACAAGCCGATCGGCTACGTCGTCAGCCGCTCCGATCCTGAGGGACGGCGCACCGTCTACGGTCTCCTCCCCAAGGTGCCCGGTCTCACGTACGTTGGACGGCTGGACGTCATGACGTCCGGGCTGCTGCTCCTGACGACTGATGGGGCCGCGGCGCACCGGCTCATGCATCCGCGCTATGAAGTGCCGCGCACCTATTGGCTGGGCGTGCACGGCGCCGACGCCGGAGCGATCAGAGCAGCGCTCGCGCAGCGCATAGTGATCGACGGCCGCACGGTACGCGTCGTCGAGTCGCGCGTCCGGCCGCAGGGGAAGTCGGTCGAGATCGAGTTGACGCTCGCCGAAGGGCGGCAGCGCATCGTGCGGCGCGTCGCCGAAGCGCTGGGGCTCAAAGTCGAATGGCTGCACCGCGTGGCGTACGGCCCGGTGCGGTTGGGGAAACTGCCGGAGGGCAAATGGCGCGAACTCACACGACAGGAAATCGCAGCGATCGAGCGGCTTAAGACCTGACGATGGCCATCGACACTGGGGCAGTGGACCGCGCATTGGGCGCGATCGGCACGACGTTCCGGCTGACGCGTCTCTATCCGCCGTCGCATCCGGCGGTGGCAGAGGCGATGCGGCAGATCACGGCGTCGCTGCCCGCGCTCGCCGCGCTCGGCACGGTGGAATGGAAGATCGGCGCCACCGGCTTGGTGTGGCACGGGCAGCACCTGTTGCCGCGCAACACGCAGGTCGCCGAGCTCGCGGGGCTGCTGTTTGCCCGCGGGGTGCGCGCGATTCAAATCAATCCCGGGGTGACGCCGGAACATTGGCTCGGCCTGTTCGGCGTCGCGGTCGGCAATGTCGCGCCGGACGACGCGGTGCTGGGACGCATCGGTGTCCTGCTGGGCAAGCGCGCCAGCCAGCGCCTGTCCGCGGCGCGCTCGATGAACGAGCCGGCGCCGGCGCCGCCGCCGGTCGTTGCCGCCCCTTCGCCGCCCCCCGCCGCCGTTTCACCAGCCGCCCCGTCGCCGGCCCCCCCACCCCCCCCACCCCCGGCTCCTTCGCCGCCGGCGCAGGGCGGAGTGTTCCGGGGAGGCGGGCTTCCGGCAGACGTCGAAGCGCGCCGGGCGGTCGCGGCGCTCCAGGCGGCCACCACCGCTGCCGAGCAACGGGCGACCATTGAACAGTTGCGCCGCATCACGCCAGATGTCTTGGCGCTGCGCGACATTGGCGCCATCGCGGAGATCGTATCCGGTCTCGATCGCTCGCTGCGCAAGATTCAGGATCCCGAGATCCAGGAAGCCATCGGGGACGCGGCAGGGGCGCTTGCGGACGAGGCTATCGTGGAGCGTATGGTGGCGCGCCTTGGCGAGCCGCGGGTGCCGCCGGCCGAGCGCGCGCATCTGGTGAACGCCGTGGGGGCGCTGGGTGCGGTATCGGCCGGGTCCGTCGTGGATGCCTATCTCCACGCACTTCCCGAGCTGCGCGAAGCCTATCGCGCCGCGATGCGCGCGGCCGGTGAGCGCACGATCGAGGTGCTGCAGGCTCGGATCCAGAGCAAGGTTCCCGAGGTGGTCGCGGCGGCCGCGGAGTTTCTCGGACTGAGCGGCAGCCCGGGCGTCGCGGAGCTGCTGATTGGGTTGACGCGCCACAGTGACGAGCGCGTCCGCGAGGCGGCGCTGCTGGGCCTGGCCGAGCTGGGTGGGCGGGAGATCTCGCGGCCGGCGATGCCCGCCTTGAAGGATGAATCGGTGCTGGTGCGCACGGCCGCGGCGCGCGCGATCGCCGCCGCCGGGGACGTGGGGGCGAGCACCGTGCTGGTCCGGCGGCTGGAGCAGGAAAAAGATGAAGGGGTATTGGCTGCGTTGCTGAAAGCGATCGGCCAGCTTGGCGCCAAGGAGGCGCTGGAAGTGCTGGCGAGATTTGCGGAGCCGGGGGGCAAGCCGCGGCGCACGCCGTTCGTGCGAGCGGCGGCAATTGAAGGTCTGGCGCGACTGGATCGAATGGAGGCTAAAGCGTTGCTCGAACTCTACGCACGGGATAAAGAGCCGACGGTGAAACGGGCGGCCGAGGCGTCGTTGCGATGACGACACGCGCAGCCAGTAAGACGACCGATGCAGTGCTGACGCAGACCATCACGCGTGAGGTCGCAAAGCGGGTCGTCGGTCAGGAAGTCATGGTGGAGCGGCTGCTGATCGGCCTGCTCACCGGCGGGCACATCCTGCTCGAGGGTGTGCCGGGACTCGCCAAGACGCTCGCCGTGAAGACGGTGGCGGAGTGCCTGCGCATCAGCTTCTCGCGCATCCAGTTCACGCCCGATCTGCTGCCGGCCGACGTGATCGGCACGATGGTGTTCGATCAGCGCTCGCAGGAGTTCTATCCGAAAAAGGGCCCGCTGTTCGCGAACCTGGTCCTGGCGGACGAAATCAACCGCGCGCCCGCCAAGGTGCAGTCGGCGTTGTTGGAAGCGATGCAGGAAAAGCAGGTGACGATCGGCGGGGAGACGTTTTTCCTGGGCGAGCCGTTCCTCGTGCTGGCCACGCAGAACCCGATCGAGCACGAAGGGACGTATCCACTCCCCGAAGCGCAGCTCGACCGCTTCATGCTCAAGGTGCGCGTCGGCTATCCGTCGCGCGACGCGGAAAAAGAGATCGTCGGCCGCATGGCGTCGGGCCGGCCGATCGAAGTGCAGCGCATCGCGGAGGCGGAGGACATCCTAGCGGCGCGCAGCGCGATCGCCGAGCTGTTCATGGACCAGAAGGTCGTCGACTACATCGTCGACGCCGTGCGCGCGACCCGCGAGCCGCAGGCCGTCGGTTTGCCGGAGCTGAAGCCGCTCATCGCCTTCGGCGCGTCGCCGCGCGCCTCGATCTATCTGGCACAGGCCGCCCGCGCGCATGCGTATCTGCGCGGCCGCGCGTTCGTGGTGCCGGAGGACGTCAAGGCGATGGCGTTCGACGTGCTGCGCCACCGCGTGCTGCTGACATTCGAGGCCGAAGCCGAAGATATGAACGCCGATCAAGTCATCGCGCGCATCATGGAGGCCGTGGGAGTGCCGTGACATACGAAGGACCAGAGCGCCGGCGGGTGAGCTCCCCGGTCCGCGTACGCCGGCGGACCGTGACTCGCGAAGTGCTGAAGCACGTGAAAGGGATCGAGCTGCGGGCGCGCAACCTTGTCAATACCCTCTTCACCGGCGAGTACCGCTCTGTCTTCCGCGGCCAGGGGATCGAGTTCGCGGAGGTGCGTGCCTACCAGCAGGGCGACGACTTCCGGGCCATCGACTGGAACGTCTCTGCGCGGATGGGCCATCCGTTCGTCAAAACCGCGTGGGGGCGCTGCTCTTCGCCGACACACCCGAGTACGTGGTGCGGCCCGCCAAGGGACGGGCCCATGCGTTGCGCGTCATCCGCGACCTTGTAGCCTTCGCCCCCCGGGGGCGGGGTACGAACCTCGCCGGCGCACTGCGCTACGCCACGAAGCTGCTCAGGCACCGGGCCATTGTGGTCGTGCTGTCCGATTTCCGCGCCACCGAGTGGGAAGAGCCGTTGGGGCAGCTCGCCGCGCGCCATGAAGTGGTCGCGATCACGATCGATGACCCGCGCGAATACGACCTGCCGGACGCCGGCTGGGTGGAGATGGAAGACGCCGAGACGGGACAGCGGTTGCTGGTGGATACGAGCCATGCACCGACCCGGACCCGGATCCGCGTCGCCGCCGAGCGCATGCAGCAGGAGCGCAGCCGCAAGCTGGTTCAGGCGGGCGTGGATCGCGTGGCATTGCTCACCACGGTGCCGTACGGCGCGCCGCTGCGTCGCGCGTTCGCGGAGCGGGCGAGACGGCTGAGCCGATGATCGCGTTATTGCTGCTGCTGCAGGCAGGATGGACCGCGGCGCCGCGTCAGCCCACGGTTGGTGACACGATCCAGCTCGAGCGGTCGGTGCAGGCGCCGCCGGGTTGGCGCGTGCGGGCGGGGAAACTCCCCTCGGGAACCATCGCCGAGCCGTTAGGCGATCCCACGGTGGTCGCGGCGTCGTCTGGCGAGTGGGTCGTTCGCTATGCAGTCGTCGCATGGGCACCGGGTCAGCTGACGCTCGACATGCCACCGCTGTGGCGGTTGGGTCCCGATGGCAGCGCCGACTCGCTGTCGGGAGGCACGGTGACATTCCACGTGGCCAGTGTCATTCCGGACAGCGTGCGCGCGCCGGCGCCGCAGCCGTCGCTTGGCCCGCTGCGTCTCGATCGGGGCAGTGCGGTTCCCTTGCTCGCCGCGCTGCTGCTCTCTGGTGGGGCGTTGCTGATCCTGATCGGCTGGAGACGGCGCGGTCCGCGCACAGTCACGGATGCCGCCGCGCTCGCGCTCGACGCCGAGGTGCCCGACGCGCGCTGGCTCGCCGCCGGAGAGCCGAAGGCCGTGGCGGCGCGCGCGGCGCAGCGGCTGCGCCATGCGCTGGCGCACGCGATCCCCGCCGCGCATGCCGCGCTGAGTACTGCGGAATGCCTGGTAGCGGTCGAGCGGGCGCGGCCCGACGCGCCGCTGCGTGAGTTGCGGGAGCTGCTCCATGCGCTCGATCTGGTGGCGTTCGCGACGGCGCACGGCGTGGACGTCGTGCCGCTGGCCGCGCGCGCGCGCGCCCTCGCCCGTGATCTCGGGGGCAACGGAGCGAAGGGCAAGGCGCGATGACATTCGCCCGGCCCCTGCTGTTGTTGCTGCTCGCGGCGTTGCCGCTGTGGTGGTGGTGGCGGCGCCGGCGCCTGTCTCGCCTCGCCGGTGCGCCGATGAGTGACGTCCGCCCAGCGCTGGGACCCATCGAGCGGCTGTGGGTCGCCCGGCTGCCCGTGTCGCTGCGCTCGCTCTGTCTCGCCGCCTGGATCGTCGCCGCCGCGGGGCCGCGCCTGGGGTCGGCCCGCGCCGAGCTGCGCAGCGAGGGGATCTCGATCGTCCTGGCGGTCGACGTCTCGAGCAGCATGCTCGCCGAAGACTTCTCGCCGGCCAACCGGCTCGACGTGGCGCGCCGCACGGCGACGGAATTCGTGCGCGCCCGTTCTTCCGACCGCGTCGGCCTCGTCGCCTTTGCCGGACAGGCCCTGACCCAGGTGCCGATCACGACGGACTACCAGGTGCTCGAAGAGGCGATTCGCCAGCTGCGCGTCGGGATTCTGGAGGACGGCACCGCCATCGGCACCGCGATCGCGACCAGCGCGAACCGGCTGCGTCGCGCGCCGGGCAGGAGCAAGGTCGTGGTTCTGCTCACGGATGGAGAAAACAACAAGGGTACGGTCGATCCGCGCACGGCGGCGCAGGCGGCCGCGACTTTCGGCATCCGGATCTATACCATCGGCGTCGGCACGCAGGGCGAAGCGCCGGTCCCGACCGGCCAGGGTCCGCTGGGCCTGCGCTACGAGACGATGCCGGTGAAGATCGACGAACAGCTGCTCGGCGAGGTCGCGCACACCACCGGCGGCCGCTACTTCCGCGCGACGGACGCGGCGTCGCTCTCCAACATCTTCGGGGAGATCAACCGGCTCGAGAAGACGCCGGTGCAACATCTGGTGTATCGGCGCTACGAAGAAGCGTATCGTGTGCCGCTCGGCATCGGGTTGCTCGCGTTGGCGCTCGAGCTGGTCCTGGCCGCGACATTCGCGGTGCGCGTACCGTGATCACCTTCGACGCGCCGGTCGTCTTCGCCCTGGCACCGGTCGTGGCTGGGGCGGTATGGACCGCCGCCGCGTGGGCGCGGCGTTCGCGGCTCAGGCGCGCGGCCGCCTGGTCGGAGGCGACCGGGCGCATCGCCCGCGCGGCGGGACGGTTCGGCGCGCCGGCGCTCGGCCTGGCCGCGGGGCTCGCCGCCGTTGCGCTGTCGGGACCGCGCTGGGGAGAGGAGCGGATCGTCACCGAGACGCGGGGCCTCAATCTCGTGCTCGCCGTCGACATCTCGCGGTCCATGCTGGCCGAAGACGTCAAGCCGAGCCGGCTGGGCAGGGCGCTGCGGGAAGCGCGCCGTCTCGTGCAGGATCTCGACGGCGACCGGCTCGGCCTCTCCGCGTTCGCCGGGACGAGCTACATCCTCTCCCCGCTGTCGGTGGATGGCTCGGCGCTGACGCTGTATCTCGACGCGCTCGATCCGGACGTCGCGTCGGAGGGCGGGACGTCGCTGGTACCGGCGCTGCAGCAGGGGATCGACTTGCTGCACGCCAGCCCGGAAATCGCCGATCGCGTCCTGGTCATGTTCACCGACGGTGAAGCGCACGACTCGCTGGAGCGGTCGGTCGAGGAAGCGCGGCGGCTGGCGGGCCTCGGCATCCATTTGATTCTTGTGGCCGAGGGTGGCCGCCAACCGGTCCGGATTCCGGTCCGCGACGATCGCGGGCAGCTGGTGGTGTGGCAGCAGGATGAGACGGGGAATCCGGTCCAGACGAGCCGGCGCGACGACGTGCTCGGCGCGATCGCCGACGCCGCGCAAGGCACGATCGTCGCCGCCGAGCTGCCCGATCAGGCCGGCGCGGTGCGCGATCTCGTGGCGTCGTACAAACGCGCCACCGCGACGGAGAGCCGCACCCAGCGGGGGCGGCCGCGCGCGTGGATTCCCCTGTTGCTCGCCGCGATCGTGCTGACGACGCAAACGCTCACGCGGCGCACCGCCGCCTTGATCGGCCTGTTGTGCTTCGTCGTTCCCGCGGCGCATGCGCAACGGCTACGCTCACCCGCCGAACGCGCGTGGGACCAGGGCGATGTCCGGTCGGCCGCGGCCGCGTACCTGGCGGAGCTGAAAACGCACCAGGACGACGACACGGCGTGGTACAACACGGGCACCGCCGCGCTGGCCGCCGGCGATCCGGCGCTGGCGCGGGCGACGCTTGCGCGCGCGGCCGCCTCGCTCGATCCCGAGCTGCGATTTCGCGCCCTCTACAATCTCGGATTGCTCGCGCTGCTCGAGGCGAGATCGGACAGCACGAATCGCGACACCCATCTCGCCGATGCCGAGCGCGCCTACCGGGAAGCACTGCTGCTGAAGCCGCATCACATTCGCGCGAAGTGGAATCTGGAGCTCGTGAACCGCCAGCGCGGCTCCGGCGGGCAAGCGAACCAGCCCAATCCTCCTCCTCCGCCACCACCGCCGGGCCCTGGTGGTGGCGGCGGAGGTGGAGGGGGGGGCGCCGCTCAGCAACAGCAGCCGCAGGGACAAGGGGGAAATGCGGGCGGCTTGAGTGAATCACAAGCCGACCAGGTGCTGCGATCGATCGGCCAGGAAGAGCTGCGCACGCGCCGCGACCGCACCGGTCGCACGCGGCGAGCGGCGGCAGCGGGAGTGAAGGACTGGTGATCCTCCCGCTGCTGACGGCGTTGCTGGTGGTGCAGGGGGCGGAAGTCACCGCCGGCGTCGATCGCACGCACCTCCGCGTCGGTGAGGAGCTGATGTTGACCGTGCGCGCGCGCACGCGCTCGACCGACCCCGTCGAGATCATGCTGCCAACGCTCAACGGCTTCGCGATCGTGGGTTCGCGCGACATGACCGAGGTCGCGATCACCGGCGGCGCCGGCTCGATGCGGACGACGGTGCGCGAGCTGCAGCTGCGCGCGCAGCAACCGGGGGCGCTGCTCATCGGGCCGGTGCGCGCGAAACAAGGGGCGAGCGTCGTATCCACCGATCCGATTCTCGTGACGGTGGACAGCGCGGCCGATCGCAGCACTGTGGCTCTGAGTCCGCTGGCGCGTTCGCTGCTCGAGACGGCACCGCCGCCCCTGTCGCGGCGCTCCGATCGTGTCGCCCTGACGATGCTCGTGCCGAGCGACAGCGTCTTTACAGGCCAGCAAGTCGACCTGATCGCCGCCGCGTGGATCCCGCGCGACCTGCGGGAGCGGATGCGGCGCGCCCCGTTGTTGACGCTGGTCACGCCGGAAGGCGTCTGGGCGTATCCGGCGGCGACGTCGTCCGGCGTCGCGCTGTCGCGGCAAGTGGGAGGACGGTGGCTCGACCTGTTCATCGCGCATCAGGTCGTATTCCCGCTGGCGCCCGGCCGGCTGATCATCCCGCCGGCCTCGGTCGAGTACGCACTCCCCGTCACGTTCTCGTTCTTCAGTCGTGAGGAGCGCTACACGCTGCGCAGCGACTCGATCGCGATCGTGGTGTTGGCGTTGCCGTCCCCAGCCACCACGAACGTGGTGGGCGAGCGCTTGAGCCTCGCCCTGCAGATCGATCCCGCGAGCACGCGGGTGGGAGAGCCCGTCGAGGCAGCCGTGACGGTCTCGGGCGTCGGGAACGTCGCGCTCTGGCCCGAGCCCGCGTTGCGCTGGCCGGCCGGATTCCGCGTCTATCCGGCGCAAACTGAAGTACGCATTGCACCGGACGCCGGCCGCACCGCCGGCAGCAAGACGTTCCAGTTTCTCGCCGTGCCCGACTCCTCGGGCAACTTCGTGTTGCCGGAGGTGCGTTACGCGTATTTCGACCCGAACGCGGGTCGCTACACCGCGGCAACGGCGGCGCCGCGGGCGCTGGCGGTCGCTCCCGGCGCCGAGCCCCGCGGCGCTGGCATCGCGAGCCGGCCGCGGCGGCGGTGTCGGCTGTCGGACGTCCACAGCTCACGCCTCTGGGGCGGCTCGAGCGCGAGTTTCTCGCGGTGCTGGCGAGTCATGTCTCCGATCCCTTCGCGCGCGACGGCGATGGACTCGCGCAGGCACTGCGCGCGGCCGGCGTGGACAGCGCCGTCGCCGACCATGTGAAACGGCTGCGCGACCGGCTGCGTGCGGCCCGCTACGGCCCGCGCGGCCTCGGCGATGCCGCGGAGCTGGGCGCCGAGATCGAGCAGGTCCTGCGCGTGTTGGGCGCGACGTGGGACGTGCACGAGAACGCCGGCGGACGACGTCCTCGATCGACGTTTGCGTCGTTGCTGGTTATCGGGATCGGTTTGGTGGGGGCAGGACATGTCGTCGGGGCACGACCTGTCGTGCCCCGACAATCACCGCGTGCCCAATTACCCGGCGGCCAGACACCCAGCGCCGAGGCGTTGTTCGAGGCGGGGGCGTTGCGGGCGGCCGCTGATTCGTTCACCGCGCGCGCCGCGCGCGCGCCGCGCGATGCGGCCCCCTGGTACAATCTCGGCGCCACGTTGTATCGCGCCGGCGCCGACGGCAAAGCGATGGCGGCATGGACGCGCGCGGCGCGCCTGGCGCCGCGTGACTTGGCGATCCGCCGCGCGCGCCGGCTGCTTCCCGCGCCGGACCCGGTGACCGAACAGCTGCTGCGGGTCGGTTGGGCCACGCCCGCCGAATGGGCGGTCATTGGCGCAACGGGATGGGCTCTGCTCTGGCTCAGCGTGGCGGCCGGTGCCAGGCGGCCAGTCGTACTCGTGTTGTTCGGCGCCGTCGCCCTTGGTGCCGGGATCGTGGGCGCGCTCGAGTGGTGGCACCGGGACCAACCACTCGCGGTCGTCATCGCCGATGGCGCGCCGGTGCTGGCGGCGCCGTACGGCGGCGCCAGCGCCATGGCCACGATTCCCGCGGGTGGTGCGCTCTTCGTGGGCCGGAGCTATGGTCTGTGGCGGGAAGTCAGTCGGAAGGACGGAATCCACGGCTGGGTGCTCGACGAGGAGATCTCGGGACTGTGAGTGTGCTCGCGCGCGCGCGCGTCCAGGTGCTCGCGGGAAATGTCGCCGACCAGATCGCCGCGGGCGAAGTGGTCGAGCGGCCCGCGTCGGTCGTCAAGGAGCTCGTCGAGAACGCCCTCGATGCCGGCGCCCATGCGGTGCGCGTGGAGCTGGAAGACGGGGGCAAGACGCTCATTCGCGTGAGCGACGACGGCTCCGGGATGGACCGCGAGGATGCGCGGGTGGCGCTACAGCGCCATGCGACGAGCAAGATCCGCACGGCGAGCGATCTGATCGGGGTGGCCACGTTCGGATTTCGTGGCGAAGCGCTTCCCGCCATCGCGTCGGTCTCCCGTTTCGAGCTGGAGACCTGCGGCGAGGGAGAAGAAGCGACGCGGCTGCGCGTCATCGGCGGGAAGCTCGATGGGACGGAGGATGGCGCACGCCAGCGCGGCACGACCGTCACCGTCCGCGCGCTGTTCTACAATACTCCGGCGCGCCGGAAGTTTCTCCGCGCGACGGCGACGGAAACGCGCGCCGCGGTCGAAGCGGTCACGGTGCTGGCACTGACCCGTCCCGACGTCGCGTTTTCCCTCACCAGCGACGCACGGGTCTTGCTCGACTGCCCCCCGGCGCCGCGACTGATCGACCGGGTGCGCGCGCTGTGGGGCGTCGAGCTCGCCGATACGCTGCTGCTGGTCTCACACCGCGCCGGACCGCTCGAGGTGACGGGGCTGGTGCAGCGGCCCGCGCAGGCCCGCCCGGCGGGGCGGAAGGGCTATGTCTTCGTCCGCGGCCGGCCGATTCGCGATCCCTTCATTCTGCGCGCCGCCGAAGCCGGCTACCGCTCGACGATCGCGCCCGGGGACCGGCCGTCGCTGCTCTTGTTTCTCGACCTGCCGGGAGATGCAGTCGACGTCAACGTGCACCCCGCGAAACTCGAGGCGCGATTTCGGGACAAGTTCTTCGTCGAAAAAGTAGTTGAGGAGGCTGTGAGGGCGGCGCTTGCTCCGTTGGATGCGGCTGCGCCCCTGGGAGTCGGGAGTCAGGAGCCTGGAGCCTGGGCTGGGATTGACCGAGCTCTGACCGCAGGCATTCCGCTTGAGCTGTTCCGTTCGGCCCCGGCTCCCGACTCCCGGCTCCAGGCTCCTCTTCTCCAGCTCTTCGATACCTACATCCTCTTCCAAACCGACCAGGCCATCGCGATCGTCGACCAGCATTCGGCGCACGAGCGCGTGTTGTATGAAGACGTGATGCGCCAGCTCTCGGGTGACGGCGCGCCGGCGCAGCGCCTGCTGCTCCCGCTCACGCTGGACTTCGCGCCCGCCGAGCTCGATGCCATCGACGCGCATCGCGAGCTGCTTGCCCGCATCGGGTTCGAGATCGAGCCATTCTCCGGTCGCAGCATCGTCGTGCACACCGCGCCGAACCCGCATCCCCGCTTCGCGGCCGCGCGCTGCCTGCAGGAGCTCGTTGCCGATATCGCCGGCGGCCGCTTTGGCGGCTGGCAGAACCGGCTCGAGCGCTTTGCGGCGACCTACGCCTGCCGAGCCGCCATCAAGGCCGGCCAGACGCTCGACGCGGGCGAGATGCGCGAGCTCATCGTGCGGCTGCTCACCGCGACGCTCCCGGCGCACGATGTGCACGGCCGGCCATCCATGGTGCAGCTGCCGAAGGAAGAGTTGGAACGTCGGTTCGGCAGGTCGACATCCTGAAGGCCACACCGCTCACCCCGGTGATCGTTGGTCCGACCGGGGTGGGCAAAACCGCCGTCGCCTCGAGCCTCGCCACTCTCACCCCCATCACGGTGATCTCGGCGGACGCCCGCCAACTCTATCGCGGCCTCGACATCGGCACCGCGAAGCCTGATGGCACGACGCTGCAGCGCGTGCCGCACCGGGGGCTGGATCTGATCGATCCCGGAGACCGGTACAGCGCGGGGCGATTCGCACGCGATGCCGCGGGATGGATTGCCGACACGCGGGCGAGCGGCCGTCAGCCGATTGTCGTGGGTGGGACGGGACTCTATATCCGTGCGCTGGCGGAGGGACTGTTTCGCGAGCCGCCATTCGATCCGGAGCGCCGCCAGCAGCTGCGCCGCTGGTCCGAATCGCTCGCAGGCGGCGAACTCGCGCGTTGGGCCGGCCGGCTCGACCCGCGATTCCCGGGTGGCGGCCGGCAGCGCGCCGCGCGGGCGGTCGAGGTGGCCTTACTGACCGGGCACGCGCTCTCGTGGTGGCAGCGCGAAGCCCGGGACCGCGGCACGCTGCACCCCTGGTACATTCACCTCACGGTGCCGCGAGAAGTCCTGCACCGCCGGCTCGCGGCGCGCGTCGATGACATGCTGCGTGCCGGTTTCGTGCAGGAAGTGCAGCGTGTGCTCGCGTCGGGCATCGCGCCACACGCACCGGGACTCGACGGCGTGGGCTACCGGGAGGTCGTCGCGATGCTGTACGGTCAGTTGTCCGAGAGTGCGTTGCGAGACGCGATTCTCGTCTCGACACGACGGTATGCGAAGCGGCAGGACACGTGGTTTAGAAATCAACTGCGGGAGCCAGGAGCCGGGAGTCGGGAGCCCGGGATTTGGACCCTTGATGCCACTGAGACTCCAGAATTGCTGGCCCGTCGCATTCACGAGCGGTGGTCATCGCTGACTCCCGACTCCAGGCTCCCAGCTCCCAGATGAGAATCGGAATTACGTGTTATCCCACGTATGGTGGATCGGGGGCAGTCGCGACCGAGCTGGGCCTCGAGCTCGCCCGCCGCGGCCACGACGTCCATTTCATCTCCTACGCGAGTCCGTTTCGGCTGCGCGGCTACGCCGAGCGCGTCACGTTCCACGAGGTCACGCAGCTCGAGTATCCGCTGTTCGAGCAGTCGTCCCCGTACGCGCTGGCGCTCGCCGTGAAGCAACACGAAGTCGCCAAGCGCGAGCAGCTCGATCTGATGCACGTGCACTACGCGATTCCGCATGCCGCGACCGCGTGGCTGGCGAAGCAGATGCTGCTGCACGAGAAGCTCGACCTGAAGATCGTCACGACGCTGCACGGCACCGATATCACGCTGGTCGGCCAGGACCCGTCGTACTACACACTCACCAAGTTCTCGATCGAGCAGTCGGACAAGGTGACCGCCGTCTCCGCGTACCTGCGCGATGAGACGTATCGCGCCTTCGGCTGCGGGCAGTGTGACGTGCGCGTCATCCCCAACTTCATCTCGACCGCGGACTATCATCCTCCCGCGGGCGACGCCGACCGCAAGCGGCTCGCGCCCAAAGGCCACCGCGTCCTGGTGCACGTCTCGAACTTCCGCCCCGTCAAGCGCATCGGCGATGTCGTGAAAATCTTCGCGGCTGTCCGCAAGCAGTTTCCGGCCACGCTCGTCCTCGTGGGCGACGGCCCCGAACGCGATGCCGCCGAGCACGACGTCGACGGCCTGGGCCTGCGCAAGGATGTGCGCTTCCTGGGCAAGGTCGAGAGTGTCGGTGACGTGCTGCGGGGCGCCGACCTCTTTCTGCTGCCGTCGGCCACCGAGTCGTTCGGGCTCGCCGCGCTCGAGGCGATGGCGTGCGCGGTGCCGGTGGTCGCCAGCGACGCCGGAGGGATTCCCGAGGTCGTGGAGAACGGCAAGACCGGGTTTCTCGCGCCGCCGGGGGATGTCGCGACGATGGCGCAGCGCGCCCTGGACGTGCTGGTGGATTCCGCCCTGCATGAGCGCCTCAAACGGAACGCGGCGGCGCGCGCGCTCGAGTTTTCCGCCGACAAGGTGGTGCCACGCTACGAGGCGCTGTATGAGGAGGTCCTCTCGTAATGGCGGTCCTGCGCCTGATTCGTGCCCCCAATCTCCTCATCGCGGCCGCCGGCGTGCTCGCCGGCGGTTGGATCGCGCTGGGCCGGATCGCCTTCCCGAAAGAGCTGGTGTTTGCCGCGCTCTCCGGCATGGCGCTCGGTGCGGCCGGCAATACCTGGAACGACATCCGCGACGTCGTGGCCGACCGGGTCAATCGCCCGAATTCGCGGCCGCTGGCGGCCGGACGGGTGTCACCCGGGGTCGCCGATCTTATTGTGTTCGACGGTGCGTTGCTCGGACTGGCATGCGCCGGTTTGGTCAGCGGGTGGTTATTCCTTGCCGCCCTTGCCGCCCTTGCCGCCATGTTCGCCTATTCGCCGTTGCTCAAGCCTCGCCCGCTGCTTGGCAACGTCGCGGTCGCGCTCGTCGCGGGATCGCCGCCGTTCTACGGCGCGCTCGCCGCCGGCGTACCGGGCGGCGGCATGGTGCCCTGGGTGCTGGCGGCGTGGCTGCATTTCGTCCGTGAGATCGTCAAGGACGTCGAGGATGAGCCGGGCGATCGCACGATCGGGCGGCGCACGCTGCCGATTGTCGTGGGCCGCCGGCCCGCTTTGGTGATCGCCGCGGGTGCCGGACTGCTCTTCGTGCCCGCCAGCCTGCTGTTGCCGCGCAGCGCGGGATTCAGTGGCGCGTATTTCGTGATCGCGCTGTTCGCGCAGCTGGCCGTGCTCGTCGCCGCGACCTGGCTCTTGCTCGGCAAGGTAGAGCGGGTGAGTGCCCTGCTCAAAGGTGCCATGGTGATTGGTCTGGTCGCGCTCGTCGCGGGAAAGGTCGCATGACTCTTTGGCAAGGCATCCTGCTCGGGCTGGTGCAGGGGCTCACCGAATTCCTTCCCGTCTCGAGCGACGGACATCTCGCGGTGATCGGACACGTGGCGGGCGTGCACACGCCCGGTGTGTTCGTCGAAGTCGCGCTGCATGTCGCGACGCTCGGATCGATCCTCGTGGTGTACGGCGGGCGTTTCTGGCGTCTGGTAGTCGACGTGTTGCGACGCCAGCCCGACGCGTTGCGTTACGCGGGACTCCTCATCATCGGCATGATCCCGGCGGGCCTGGTCGGAATCTTCCTCGAGGACCTGATCGCTCGCGCGTTCGATTCGCTGTGGGCGGCAGGAATCGGGTTCCTCGTCACCGGCGCGCTGCTGTGGTCAACGCGGCATCGGGGTCCTGAAGGGGCAGCGCGGCCGACGCCTCAGGGCGCGCTCATCATCGGGTTGGCGCAGGCGTTTGCTCCGCTGCCGGGCGTCTCGCGCTCCGGCACGACGATCGCGTCGGGGCTCTGGGTCGGACTGGGGGCGGTATCCGCGGCTGATTTTAGCTTCCTGATGGCGATCCCCCTCATCGCGGGGGCGGGCCTGGTCGAAGCGCGCCATGCGTCAGCCGACATCGCGCAGATCGGCGCCGTCCCGCTGCTGGCCGGCTGCATCGTCGCGTTCCTCTCCGGCGTCTTTGCCATTCGATTCCTGGTGGCGATGTTGCGGCGCGGCCGCTTCTACGTGTTCGCGCCCTACTGTTTTGCGATCGGGCTCTTCACCTTGGCCTACGCGCTGTGGCACGGCTAGCGATCGACGACATTCCCGCGGCGGCGCTGGCGCGCCGCTGGGGCGTCCCGCAATGCGGCGTCTTCCGCACGCTGTCGTCCAGCCTCGATGCCATTCACGACCTCGGTGCGCAGGGCGCGCCGGCCGGAACGGTGGTCCTCGCCGAGGAGCAGACGGCGGGGCGGGGTCGCGACGGCCGCACGTGGCGCTCGCCACCGGGCGGCGTCTGGCTCGGGATGTTGCAGCGGCCCCCGCCGCCGCTGGCGGCGCCGGGTGTGCTGTCGCTGCGCGCGGGGCTCGTGGTCGCAGACGTCGTCGAGGCAATTCTGGGTGTGCGTCCCACGTCGCTGTCGGGACCCCGGGCCGGATTGAAATGGCCGAATGACGTGCTCGTGGATGATCGCAAGGTCGCGGGGATTCTGTGCGAAGGCCGGTGGCAGGGCGACACGCTCCAGTGGCTCGGCGTCGGGATCGGCGTCAACGTCGCGAACGAAATCCCGGCCGAGGTGGCGGCGCGGGCCGTGGCGCTGCGCGAGCTCCGGCCCAGCGTCCGGCGCATCGACGTCCTGGATCTGCTCGTCCCAGCGCTGGTACGGCTCACGACGCACGGCGCACAGCTCACGGAGTTCGAGTGTGCCGCGTTCGCGCGCCGCGACTGGCTGCGTGGCCGCCACATTCGCACGCCGCTCGCAGGCCGCGCCTCGGGGATTCGCCCCGACGGCGCGCTGCTCGTCGACACCGGTGCCGGCACCACGATGGTGCGCGACGGCCACGTCGAGCTATCTTAGCCGGCCCATGCTCCTCGCCTTCGACATCGGCAACACCGAGACCACCGTCGGATTGTTTGCGGGTGACCGGCTGGCGGCGCATTGGCGGCTGCACTCGACGCCGCAGCGCACCCCCGACGAGTGGGCGGCCGTGTTCACCGCGCACCTGACGCAGGCCGGGCATTCCACGCAGGAGATTCGCGCCGCGGTCGTCGCGTCCGTTGCGCCGACGATCACGCAGAGCCTGTGCGACGGCATCGAGGCCGCGACGACGCGCCAGCCGCTGCTTGTCGATGCGCGCTCGAAACTTCCGATCGTGCTCGACGTCGACGAGCCGCTGACCGTCGGCGCCGACCGCATCGTCAACACGCTGGCGGCCGCGCAGCTCTTCAAGAAAGACACCATCGTCGTCGATTTCGGCACCGCCACCACATTCGATTGCATCACCGTCGCCGGCGGCGCGCGCTTCATCGGGGGGGTGATCATGCCCGGTCTGCGCACCGCATCGGACGAATTGGTGCGCAAGACCGCGAAGCTCCCGGCGACCGAGTTGCTCCCGCCGACGCACGCTATCGGGCGCCGTACGGAAGACTGCATTCGTGTCGGCGTGCTCTGGGGGGCGGCCGACGCGGTCGATGGACTGGTGCGGCGCATCCGGGCGGAGTGGCCATCCCGGAACACACCCATGGTCGTGGCGACCGGCGGGCTCGCCGGCCTGGTGGCGCCGCTGTGCAACGAAATCGAGTCGGTGCACCCGGATCTGACGCTGGTCGGGTTGCGGATCGCCGCGGCCGAGCTGGGCTTGCAGTGGTAAGCGACCCGCGCACGCTCAATGCGTGGCGGCGCTGGGGCTACCGGCTCCTCCCGGGTGAGCTCAACTCCTACCTGCTGCACATGCGCCCGGCCGAGTGGCCGATCATGGCGGGGCATACGCTGCTCGGCTACATCCTGGCCGTGGGATTGTACGGAGCACGGAGCGGGGAGCAGTTGGGCCCGGCAATTCTCGCGCTCGTTATCTGGGTGGTATTCCTCAATGGCGGCACGCTGGCCATCAATAGTGTGTTCGACAAAGACGAAGGCGACATCGGATATCTGAACGCCCCGCCGGCGCTCCCACGATATCTGCTCCACTTCAGCGTGTTCTTACTCGTGGCTGGCCAGCTGCTGGCGCTCACGCTGCCCGCCGGGTTTCAGATTGCGTACGCGATCTGCTTTGTCCTTTCGATCCTGTATTCGGTCCCGCCGTTTCGTTTCAAGGCGGTCGCGGGTGTGGATTGGATCATCAACATGTGGGGCTTCGGTACCCTCACGCCCTACGCCGCCTGGGCCGCGACGGGCCGGCCGCTCGATCCGGGGCACGCGCTGGTGCTGCTCGCGTTCTGCCCGCTGTTCGCCGGGCTCTATCCGCTCACGCAGTTATACCAGTTCGAAGAAGATCAGCGTCGCGGCGACCGGACGTTGGCGCTGATTCTGGGGATGCGGCTCAGCTTGGAAGTGGCAATCGCGAGCACGCTGCTGGCATTTGCCCTGTTCGCCTGGGCCGTCACGCTGCTCGGGGTCGAGGCGAAAGCGCTCGCTCTCCTGGTGCCGCTGGCACTGTGGTTGGCCGTGCTGCTGCCGTGGTTCCTGCGCCACGCGGCGTGGAGTCCCAAGCAACACCAGCAGGGCATGTATCGCGCGCTGGCCGCATGGGCGGTAACGGATCTCACGGTGCTGGTTGTGTTTGCCGGGTAAGGTGCGGGACTTAGATTGTTGTGAAGGTTGGTCAAGGATGGTGGAGGTTGGTGGAGGACACGCCCGACCTCCAACATCCTCCACCAACCTCGACCAACCTCCACCAACTCCGTTAGAGGGAACAGATGACTGCCCCAGCCACCGCTGATCGCTCCGAATTCCGGCATGTGCTCCTGAGTGGAACCATCGTTGGTGTAGTCACCGCGGTGCTGGTCATCCTGTACCTCGTCCTTTCCCGGCTTCTGTCCCCCGGAATCACCACGTCGCTGCTGCAAACCATCGTCGTGCTCGCCGGAGGCGTCGCTGCGGCATTCCTGCCCGGCTTCTTCGCAGCTTCGCGCACGACACAGGGGGTCGCGAGCGCGGCGGCGATCGGGTTGTGGGGTACGATCGTGTTCATGGCGATCGACATCGTCGTATTGCGGCCGATGAATCACGTGGTCGGCACCTACCCCTGGACATGGGATGCCGTCGGTGGCGGCAGCACCTGGTGGTACCTGCCGATCTGGTGGATGCTCGGCACCTTCCTCGCGTGGATGGGCGGCCTGGTGACCGCCGGCCGGGCGGCGCGGGGAGGTGACGTGGCGATCGGGGCCCTTGCGCTTCCGGTCGTCATCGGTGCCGCCGCCATCGCGCTCGTCGTCACGCTCGCCCGCCTCCACGTCTATTTGCCCGTTGCCGCCGGCGCGGGCTTCGCGCTCGTACTTACGGGGTTCGCGGTCGTCGCGATCGCCCGCAAGGAGTAGGGGGCACCGTGCCGAGGTGGATGGCGCACTTGCTCGTCGTGGTGGGGTGGCTGCTGACGCCCGCATGGGCGTGGGCCGCGTCGCACGTCGGCCTGTGGCTCGGCGCGCTCGTCGCGCTGCGGTTCGAGAATCCCTTCGTCATGTTGGCCATCGCCGGCGCGGGCGCCCTGCTGTTCGGATTTGCCGTCCTATGGACCTGGGTACGCTTCATGCGTCATCTCCCGCACCTCATCTCCCATCACATGGCGCCCCGCGCATCCGAGGAGCACGCCGCGATTGCGGCCGCGGATTGAGCTCTTCCTTCTAGTCGCAGGAGTTTCCTACCTCCACGCCCAGGGACGGGATGTCGACCTGTTGTACGGGCGCTGGTATAACGGCAACCAATCGAACAGCTACGAGCTGCGCACCACGACCGCGCTCGGCGATCGGTTTGGGCAGGGGCTGGCGGCGTACGTCATCGTGCACGACAGCCTGGGCCGCAACCGAGCGTTCTACGGCGCGGGGTGGGAATTGCAGGCGTGGCGACATCGCCAGACCTTCGGGCCGTATATGATCGCGGGCGCGGCGCTCGGCTTGTCGACTGATACCGCGCGGCAACAGCTCGCCGCGCTGTGGAGCATCGGTGGCGGGATCGAGTGGCGTCCGATCTCCTGGGCGGCTGTCGGTACGGAAGTAGTGTACCGGCTGCAGGACGTCGGGCCGCGCGGGTTCTGGCGCACGACTCCAAACGCCCGCGATGGAGTCGGGGCCTCCATCGGTTTCTCGGTGACCATCGGCAAGGCCGTGGATCGCCGCTGGCCGAGTCGAGGGCGCAACGAGGCGACGCCTCCTCTCCTCCTCGTGGCGCCCAGCATCATCACTGGTAATGCCGCCGACATTGTGAAGACAGCGCTCGATGCGCTCGGCACGCCTTACGTGTGGGGTGGCACCGCAGCGAACGGATTCGATTGCTCCGGGCTGGTGCAATGGGCGTACGGCCAGCACGGCATTCGGCTGCCCCGCATGAGTCGCGACCAGGCACGCTCCGGAACAGAAGTCATGCCCGTCATTGAGGCCCTACGACCCGGAGACATTCTCCTCTTCGCGGCGCAGCCGGGTGGTGGCATCACCCATGTGGGGATGTACGTCGGCGAGCAGAAGTTCATTCACAGCTCGAACAGCGGGGTCAAGTTGTCGCGGCTCGAGCCCCTGGATACCGAGGGCGCGTGGTGGGTGACGCGGTGGGTCGGGGCGAGGCGGGTGGTGCAATGAAGCGTTGCTTACAGCGTACGGTCGTAGCGTCGGTGGTGATGTCCATGTTGAGCTGCGCCTCGCATCGCATCCCGTCCACCCTCCGCGGCTACGATATCGTCGTTCAAGAACAGGACTCGCAAAGCATCGAGCTCGCTCGGGCCATGCGGGAGTATGGCTTTCACGTCCGGCCGAACGTCCGGGGCGGCAGAGCAGTAGTCCAAGCCCTTTCCGCCCCTTGACGCGAGCCTGATGCGCGGGCAGATTCCCCTCGTCGTCAATTGGCACTCATCTGTAGCGAGTGCTAACAGCTAATCAATTCAAAGAGTTACGGAGGCTTCGAGCATCATGGCAACAGCAACCAAGACGAGCCAGAAGTACAAAGTCTACCCGTTGGCCGATCGCGTCGCGATCCGGCCGATGGAGGAGACGGAGACGATGAAGGGTGGGCTGTACATCCCTGATACCGCCAAAGAAAAGCCGATCCAGGGCGAAGTCATCGCCGTGGGGCCGGGCCGGCGGGAGAAGGGTGAGACGATCCCGATGGAGCTAAAGGTTGGCGATCGCGTCATCTACGGGAAGTACAGCGGCACGCAGGTCGAGTTGGACAACGAAGAGATCATCCTGATCAAAGAAGCCGACGTCATCGCGAAGCTCGCGTAAGCACCTCAGGGAGGAAGCACAGACATGGCAGCCAAGTATTTGGAATTCAGCACCGAGGCCCGGGCCCGCCTGAAGCGCGGCGTGGATCAGTTGGCCGACGCGGTGAAGGTGACGCTCGGCCCCAAGGGCCGGAATGTCGTCATCGACAAGAAGTTCGGCAGCCCGACCGTTACCAAGGACGGCGTGACTGTCGCGAAGGAAGTCGAGCTGGATGACGAGATCGAGAACATGGGCGCCCAGATGGTGAAGGAAGTGGCGACCAAGACCTCCGACCTCGCGGGCGACGGCACCACCACGGCGACCGTGCTTGCGCAGGCGATCTACCGTGAGGGCCTCAAGTCCGTAACGGCCGGTGCGAACCCGATGGCGCTGAAGCGCGGCATCGAGAGCGCCGTCGAGACCGTCGTTGCCGAGCTGAAGAAGATCTCCGTACCCACCTCAGGGCGGAAAGACATCAAGCAGGTCGCCACGATTTCCGCCAACGGCGACGCTGAAATCGGCGACAAGATTGCCGACGCGATGGATAAGGTCGGGAAGGACGGCGTGATCACGGTCGAGGAAGCCAAGAGCCTCGAGACCACGCTCGAGACGGTGGACGGGATGCAGTTCGATCGCGGCTACCTCTCGCCCTACTTCATCACCGATCCCGAGAAGATGGAATGCACGATCGAGGACGCCTACATCCTCATCTACGACAAGAAGGTCTCGACGATGAAAGACCTCCTGCCCGTGCTCGAGAAGGTGGCACAGTCAGGCCGGCCGTTGCTGATCGTCGCCGAGGACGTCGAAGGGGAGGCGCTGGCGACGCTCGTCGTCAACAAGCTCCGCGGCACGCTGAAGGTCTGCGCCGTCAAGGCGCCGGGTTTCGGTGACCGCCGCAAGGAGATGCTGCGCGACATCGCCATTCTCACCGGTGGCCAGGTGATTTCGGAAGAGCTCGGGTTGAAGCTCGAGAACACGAC
>QHUQ01000111.1 GCA_003221985.1 Gemmatimonadota bacterium
GCCATCTAATCCGCGTCGCATCCTTACGTTTGCCGTTCAACCCCCTCGCACGGCCCCTCACGTCGTCCTTGCTCCTGCGCCGCAAATCGAGGTTCGCTTCCTCCGTGGAGAGCGCGATACGGCGTCGAGTGTCGACATCAGTCTGGTGCTGGGTCCAGGGGCACCCAGCGCCGAGCTGCTGGGCACGAGGACAGTACGCGCTGTCGCCGGACTTGCGGCATTCAATGACCTGGAGATCGACACATCGAGCACGGTGGCATTATACGCCTCTGCTCCAGGGGGACTACAAGGGAGTAGCAGGTTGTTTCGCGTGGTCGTGCCCTTCACGTCGTTGTCTTCAGGTGTCAATCACTCCTGCGCCATCACAATGAATGGGCAGGCTTACTGTTGGGGTGAAAACTCGAGCGGACAGCTCGGCGTTGGGTCCACCTCGCTCATTTTGACGCCCCGACCGGTGATGACGCCATCGGGCATTACTTTCTCGGCGATCGGGGTCGGCCATCTGCACGCCTGCGCCCTTACCAATCTCGGAGCGCTGTACTGTTGGGGCGTGAACAACGGTTCTTCCCTCGGCGACGGAAGCGCGGAGAGCCGAACGGCGCCGGTCCCGGTTCAGACGCCCACCGGCGTGACGTTCACGTATCTCAATGTCGGCTACTACCACTCGTGCGCGATCGCGACCGGCGGGACCACCTACTGTTGGGGCGGTAACTTCTATGGAGAGCTCGGTGACGGAACCGGGCAGACACCGAGTGAGCCGGTTGCCGTGGCGGCACCAGGCGGCGTTTCGTTTACCCAGGTAAGCGCGGGCCTATGGCATACGTGTGGTGTGACAGCCCAGGGTGCTGCCTACTGCTGGGGAGCGAATGATTATGGCGCGTTGGGTGATGGCACGGCGGACTCCAGCTGGACGCCCGTGCCGGTGTCAGCTCCCGCCGGCGTGACCTTCACAGTCGTGAGTGCGGGAGCGATGCACAGTTGTGGGCTTACGCCAACCGGTGCGGCGTACTGCTGGGGCCGCAACGACGGGGGCCAGTTGGGGGACGGGACGACGACGAGCCACTCCACTCCGGTCGCCGTGCAGGGGACAGCAGGGATCCATTTTGCAGCGATCACCGCGGGACAATTGCGGACGTGCGCCGTCAGCGAATCAGGGGCGGCGTATTGTTGGGGGTCGACTCCTCCAGCTCCAATACCGGTGCCGGATGCGCAACACATTGTGGACGTATCTGTCAGTCTGGGTGACGAGGCGTGTATGTTGAGCAACATCGGCTTGGCCTATTGTTGGGGGAACAACAACTTTGGCCAGGTGGGCGACTCGACGCAGATACCCCGACCGACCCCCGTCGCCGTCATACACTAGACAAACCTCACCAACCTCAGACGAGGCGAGCATGCGGAGCACCGCGGGCATCCTTGCGTACATGACACTGGTGATCGCAGCTTCGCCGCTGAACGCGCAACGAGTAGAAACCGGTTTCCTCGACCGTACGATTACAGTTGCTGGACGGTCCTACCACTATCAGGTCTACGTCCCGGCCGACTATCAAACGAAGCCGACCTGGCCCGCAATTCTCTTCCTGCATGGAGCAGGGGAGCGGGGCAACGATGGCCTGCTACAAACCAACGTCGGCCTCGGCCCCGCGATCCGGCAGAATCCGTCGCGCTATCCCGCGATCGTGGTCCTGCCGCAGGTGCCCCCCGATTCGCAATGGGTCGGGACTCCGGCCGACATGGCTGTCGCCGCGCTGCAGCAGACGCTGCGCGAATTCCACGTCGATCCGAATCGCGTCTATCTCACCGGCCTCTCGATGGGCGGACACGGCACGTGGTACATCGCCTACCGGCATCCCGAATTATTCGCGGCGATCGTTCCCATCTGCGGCTGGGTGCGGGACTTCCCGCAGTTCCGCGGCTCGGTTCCCGTCGTCCCGGGTGACAGCGCCGCGGTCATGTCGAGTTTGGCGCAGCGGCTCGCGAAGGTTTCAATTTGGATCTTTCATGGCGAGGTCGACCAAGTCGTCAACGTGAATGGCTCACGTGAGCCTGCGACCGCCCTGAAAGCGGCAGGGGTCGATGTCCGCTACACGGAGCTGCTCGGCCTGAACCACAACTCGTGGGACGCGGCGTACGGGTCCGACGAATTCGTCCGCTGGTTGTTCGCGCAGCAACGCCGCTAGCCTAGCGGTCTCCCCCGGCGGGGTGCCAACTTACGGCAACTCCTCGAGAGGATGCAGTCGATGAACCGGCGCGAAGTACTGGTCCTGCTCGCCGGGACGGGCGCGCTACCCGATAAGCTGTTGGCGGTCGGGCGCGCCGTTCACAAGCGAGTCCGCGTTGGAGAGCTGCGTGCGTTGAGCCCCCACCAGAACGAAACCGTCGCCACGATTGCCGAGCTGATAATTCCCAAGACCGACACGCCGGGTGCGCGCGACGCGGGCGTGCCGGCGTTCATCGACGTCATGCTCGCCGATTGGGGGGATGAGGAGCACCTCCAGACCTTTACCGCGGGGCTCGCGAACGTCGACGAGCGCTCGCGCGCCCGGTTCGGCAAAGACTTCATCGCGTGCAGCCCCGAGCAGCAGACCCAGATCCTCACCGATCTCGATGCGGAGCTGGCGCGCTTGCGCGACACGAAGAGCGATACCTCCAAGAATTTCTTCCAGGGCATGAAGTGGCTGACCCTGACCGGCTATTACACGTCCGAGGTCGGCGCGACGAGCGAGCTGCATTACCGCGTCGTGCCCGGTCGCTACGAACCCTGCTACCCCCTCGACCAATGAAAACCTACGACGCCATCGTGATAGGCTCCGGGATGTCGGGCGGCTGGGCGGCGAAGGAGCTGACCGAGCGCGGCCTGCAGACGCTCGTGCTCGAGGCGGGGCGGCCGATCAATCCCGAGACCGACTACGTCGAGCACGTGCCGATGTGGGAGATGAAGTTCCGCGGCATGGGCGATCGCAAACGCCTGTCCCGCGAACAACCGATCCAGCAGCAGTGCTACGCCTGCGACGAGATGGCCTACAAGTTCTTCGTCAACGATCTCGAAAACCCCTACACCACGCCCGAAGGCAAGCCGTTCTCGTGGATCCGCGGCCGTCAGGTCGGGGGGCGCTCGATCATGTGGGGCCGGCAGGTCTATCGCTGGAGCGACCTCGACTTCGAGGCCAACGCGCGCGAAGGCATCGGCGTCGACTGGCCGATTCGCTACGCCGACATCGTGCCCTGGTACGACTACGTCGAAACGTTCGTCGGCATCAGCGGCCAGGCGGAAGGGCTGCCGCAGCTGCCCGACGGGAAATTCCTCAAGCCGATGGCGCTGAACTGTGTCGAGCAAACGGTGCGCGATGCCGTCGGGCGCGCCTGGCCCGGCGAACGGATGGTCACGATCGGCCGCTGTGCGGTGCTCACCGAGGCGCATAACGGCCGGGCGCCGTGCCACTACTGCGGGCCGTGCCACCGTGGCTGCATCACCCGCTCGTACTTCTCCAGCGTCAACGCGACGCTGCCGGCGGCGCAGGCGACCGGCCGGCTCACGCTGCGGCCGTACAGCGTCGTTCACAGCATCACCTACGACAAGCGGCGTGGCCGCGCGACGGGCGTGCGCGTGATCGACGGGCAGACGAAGCACGCGCTCGAATTCCAGGCGCGCATCATCTTCCTGTGCGCATCCACGATCGAATCGGCACGGATCCTCCTGAACTCGGGGAGCGGCTTTGCGAATTCGAGCGGGCAGGTCGGGAAGAACCTGATGGATCACATCATGGGGGGCGGCGCCAGCGGCCAGGTCGACGGGCCCCTCGACCGAGACACCATCGGCAGTCGCCCCAACGGGATTTACGTGCCGCGCTTCCGCAACGTCGGGGGAGGTGCCAAGTCCAAGTTCCTCCGGGGCTACGGCTTCCAGGGTGGCGGCGGGCGGTCCGACTGGGGGCGTGGCGCCGAGCAGACGGGGTTCGGGGCCGACTTCAAGAAATCACTCCGCCGTCCCGGTCCCTGGGGCTTCAGCTTCTACGGCTTCGGCGAAATGCTGCCGAAAGAGGAGAACGTCGTCGAGATCGACAAGACCAAGGTGGATGCCTGGGGCATTCCGGTCGCGCGGATCAGCTGCGCGTACGGCGAGAATGAGAAGGCGCTGGTCCACGACATGTCGATCACGGCCGCCGAGATGCTCGCCGAAGCGGGTGCGCACGAGATCCAGCCGTTTACCAGCGACAACCCGCCGGGCCTCGTGATCCACGAGATGGGCACCGCGCGCATGGGGAAGGATCCCAAGACGTCGGTCCTCAACGCGCACAATCAATGCTGGGATGTCCCGAATCTGTTCGTCACCGACGGCGCCTGCATGGCGTCGACGGCGTGTCAGAATCCATCGATTACCTACATGGCACTCACCGCGCGTGCGGCGGCTTTTGCCGTCGACGCGATGAAACGACACGAGCTATGACGCGAGGAGGCAGGATGGATCGCCGGGAATTCGTCCAGACCGTGACTGGTGCCGGCGTCGCGATTGCGTGTTCGAGAATACCCCGCGCGCCGCGCGCCGCACGTCTCGACAAGGTTGGCCTTCAGCTCTACACCGTACGCGATCAGATGAAAGCCGATTTCGAGGGCACGCTGGCGCGCGTAGCGGAGATCGGGTACAAAGAAGTCGAGTTCGCCGGCTACTTCAATCACTCACCGGCGGATGTGCGCGCGATCCTCGACCGGCACGGACTCTCGGCGCCGTCGACACACGTCGGGGACATCTCCCCGGACGCGTGGAAGGCGTCGCTCGATGCCGCGCATGCGATCGGGCACGAGTACATCGTCGTGCCGTGGATCCCGCAAGAGAAACGCATGACGCTCGATGGTTGGAAGCAGGTCGCCGCTGAGTTCAATCGCGCCGCGCAGGCCGCGCACGATGCCGGCGTGCAGTTCGCCTACCACAACCACGATTTCGAGTTCCCGAAGATGGAGGGGCAGGTCCCCTACGACATCCTGCTGCAGACCACCGATCCCAAGCTCGTGCAGCTCGAGATCGACCTCTACTGGATCACCAAGGCCGGTCAGGACCCGCTGACCTATTTCGCCCGCTGGCCCGGCAGGGTACCGCTGGTGCACGTGAAAGACTCGGCCGGCGCGCCCGAACACAAGATGGTGGACGTGGGGCAGGGGAAGATCGACTGGAAGCGAATCTTTGCGAAGCAGGATCAGGCGGGCATCAAGCATTTCTTCGTCGAGCATGACCAGCCGCCGCAGCCGTTCCAGGATATCGCGGCGAGCTATAACTATTTGAAGAACTTGGAATTCTGAAATGGCTGGGAAGGTTGGAAGGTTGGAAGGTGCTCCCGTGACACGACGTGAAGCGCTCAGTGTAGCCGCGGGAGCGTTGGCCGTCGCGGTCCTGCCCCATCAGACCGTCCGACTTTCCAACGTTCCAACCTTCCGCCTGAAGCAGTCCGCGTCCCGGTGGTGCTACCGGTCCATCCCGCTTCCCGATCTCTGCCAAGCGGGAAAGAGCATGGGCCTTGCCGGCATCGACCTGCTCGCGTCCGACGACTGGCCGGTCGTCCGCGAGCACGGGCTGGTCTGCTCCATGGGGTACGCGGCGATACGTGACGATTTCATTCCGCGCGGCTTCAACGACCCGGCGAACCACGATTTGCTCGTCGGCGAGCTGGAGCGCGCGCTGCCGCTCGCGCAGCAGCACGGCGTTCCCAACCTCATCGCGATGTTCGGCAACCGGCAGGGACGCAGCGACGCGCAGGCGACCGAGGCGTGCGTGACGGGGCTCAAGCGGATCGCGCCAGCGGCCGAGCGCTACGGCGTGACGATCTGTGTGGAGCTGCTGAACAGCAAGGTCGATCACAAAGACTACCAGGGCGATCGGACGGCCTTCGGCGCCGCGATTATCGAGGCGGTAGGATCGCCCCGCGTGAAACTGCTCTATGACATCTACCACATGCAGATCATGGAAGGGGATGTGATTCGGACGATTCGCGAGCACGCGAGTTACATCGGCCACTATCACACCGGCGGCGTCCCCGGCCGCCACGAGATCGACGACTCCCAGGAGCTGAACTACCACGCCGTTGCGCGCGCTATTGCCGACACCGGGTTCACCGGGTTCATGGCGCACGAGTTCGTGCCCACCCGCGAGCCGCTCCGTTCGTTGCGCGAAGCGGTGCAGATATGCTCCGTCTGAATTGGCGGGACTGGCTCCGGTACTCGCTGATCGGGGCCGGCGTGGGAGCGGTAGTGCTGGGGATCGGCGGGCGGCTGGCGATGCGGGGGATCGCGGTCCTCTCGGGTGCGCCCCCCTCGTTCACCGTCGGCGGCAGCCTGCGTGTCGTGCTGATGGGCGCGCTGAGCGGGCTGGGCGGCGCCTGGATCCTCAAGGTGCTGCGGTTTTTCTTGGCGCGGCGCTGGCTGATTCAGACGCTTCTTTTCTACGCGATCATCGTGTTGATCACGTTGCGCGGGCTGAAGCCGGTGGATTCGCAGCGCCTCGTGCTGTTTCTGCCAGTGGTGCTGCTGTATGCCTTCCTCGTGCGAGTCCTGACCCGACGGCCGCGGACCCTCGCCGCAGGCCCGGTGGTAGAAGAATTGTCATGCGCCTGATGCTCGTGGTCTTCGCAATCGCGGCAATGCTCACGCCGGTCGCGGCCGAGGCACAGCACCTCGATACACGTACGTTGAGTTGGAGTCGTGTGCTTGACCGCCCGACCCTCGCTAAGGAGCTCGTGCCGGCCGCCGACTACCGGATTGCCGGAGCGGTGATCGGGGCCGTCTTCTTCGGGGTCGCTGGAGGCTGGGTGCTGCACGAGGCGTTTAAGACCCAACCGGTCCCGATTGAACCGGGGCAGGACCGCAGCTGTACGGGCTCGACCGCGGGGGGTGCCGCAGTGGGTGCCGCGTTAGGCGCGGGTCTAGGCTACCTGGCCGGTCGGTTGACGCACAGGCGGTAGCCAGGGTCTACAGGGGAGCGTATGCTCCCGACAAATACCCGCCCGCTGGCACGGCTCGCGCTGCTCAGCTTCCTGCTGACGTTCGTCGCCGCTCGAGTCGTCAGTTATCTGATGCGTGCCCGCCGCATGGCGGGCTTTTATTTGCATGTGTACGGCACCCACGTGCATCATCTCAATTACGGCATCTTTCTGCTCGCCGGCGTGGGGGCATACCTCTTGTTTGACCCTCGGCCGGCGGCGCCTGCCGCCGGTGCCGCGGTGACTTATGGCATCGGACTGGGACTCACGTTTGACGAATTCGGCCTGTGGCTGCATCTGGGTGGCGACTACTGGCAACGCGCCAGCTACGATGCCGTTATTGTGTTGGCCACCGTCCTCGCCCTGGCGAGCTTCGCCCCGCCGGTGCAACAGTGGCTGCCGCGGAAGCGGGTACAGGCATGAAGAGGAGTCATCGTGACGACCAGCCGGCTCGACCTGTTGCTCGGTATCGCCATCGGCATCGTGATCGCCTGGCTCTATTTCCTTGTTTGGAAGGCGCGCTATAGCGCGGCGATTCGCGAGAACGCCGTGCAACGCAGCCTCGCAGTCACCGCCGGCAAGGTGCACGAACAGCTGGTGCCGTATCTCCCCGAATTCGGCTTCAATCCCAAGGATGCGCGGTTTCTTGGCAGCCCGGTCGATCTCGTCGTCTTCGACGGGCTCGCCGCGGGTGAGCTGCGGCGGGTGGTGTTCCTGGAGGTGAAGACCGGCGGCGCGCCGCTGACGGCGCGCGAACGCCAGGTCCGGACGGTCATCGAAGCCCGCGAAGTCGCGTGGGCCGAGCTGCGGCTCACGCGAACCGAGCGGTAGGCACTACATTGGTGTCGCGCACACACCAGGTGATACTACACAACCAGGGAGGCGATCGTGCGGGACATCTTCTGGGGCGCAGTGCTCATTGCGATCGGGTTAGTGCGGGGCGATTCGGTATTCCGTGGCGACTTCACGATCCTGAGCATCCTGTTCGACGCCCTCGGCGTGTTCTTCATCATCCGCGGCATTATTCGAATTAGTCGGGCCAAACAGGGCGCGGCGCAGCCTCCACCGTCAGCACCCACGCCTCCGCGTTGAAATTAGCACCGGCTACCAAACCCGGTTAGTTTCGAGTCATGGCCAGGCGCCGCCAGAGCTACGAGTCCGACGACATCATCGTCACCTTCGACCCCGATGTGTGCATCCATTCGGGCGTGTGCGTCATGGGTTTGCCCGACGTGTTCGACATCAAGCGCAAGCGGTGGATCCGGCCGGAGCTGCAGTCGGGCGACGTCGTTGCGGCGCAGGTGATGAGGTGCCCGTCCGGCGCGCTGCAGTTCGTGCGTAAGCCGAAGCAGGACTGACCGCGCGATGCCCACCTACGAATACAAGTGCCCCAACGGGCACCTGTTCGAAAAGAGATTCCCCCGCATCACCACTCAGCGCCACGCGAAATGCCCCGTCTGCGGCGAACGCGCGGAGCGCCAGATCTCGGGTGGGGCCGGCGTCCACTTCAAGGGCTCCGGGTTCTACGCGACCGACTACAAACGGCCCGCGGGCACAACGGAAAAGGCGGACAATACGGCGGCGCAAGCCGAGAAGACGGCGAAGACCGAGAAGCCCGCTGAGTCGAAGCCGAAGAAAAAAGACACCAGCTCCGACAAGTGACAGCCCACGACACCATCCGTGCGGCGCTGATTCAGGCCGCGGCGCGACTCGGCGCGCCTGCGCCCGATGTTGTGCTGGAGCGCCCGCGCGATCCGACGCATGGTGATCTCGCCACCAACCTGGCGCTCACACTCGCGAAAAAGCTGGGCGAGAAGCCACGCGCGATCGCCGAACGGCTGATCGCCGGGCTCGAGCTGCCACCGGGCCTCGTGCGCAAAGCCGAGATCGCGGGCCCGGGATTCATCAACTT
>QHUQ01000112.1 GCA_003221985.1 Gemmatimonadota bacterium
AGCGGCAATTCTTGTCGAGGATGATCGGCTCGACTTCGTAGTCCCGCTGGAACCGCACCAGGACGTACGGGTCCGCGCCGGTCCAGGTGAAGATCGACTGCTCGTCGTCACCGACCGCGAAGAAGTTGCCATGCGGTGCGGCGAGCTGCTTCAACAAGTCATACTGGACTGCGTTGACGTCCTGAAACTCGTCCACGAGGAGATAGTCAAACCGGTCCGCGATCCGATCGGCGAGCGGCGCGGCTTTCGTGATCAGCTCGTCGAAGTCGACCATGTTGCGATGGGCGAGCCAGGCGCAGTACTCGCGGAACAGCCGGGCTTCGTCCGGCTGGAGCTTGTAACCCTGCAGCCGGTGCCGACCGAAGCGGTTGAGGATGCCGCCGCGCCGCTCGGCCGGCACGCGCAGCCGGCCGAGCACGACGCTCTGGTACAGGTCGTCGGCGACGCCGAATCCCTTCTTCAAGCCCGCTGCGTCGACGTGGTCGCGCAGCAGCGCGAGGCACAGCGCGTGGATCGTGCCCCGCGTGATCGCCTCCGCGCGCTCGCCCAGCGTGTGTTTCAGCCGGGTGGCAATTTCCTCGGCGGCGCGATTGGTGAACGTGACGGCGCAGATGCGGTGCGGATCGATGCCGCCGGCAATGAGGTGCTGGATTCTGGCGATGAGGCAGAAGGTCTTGCCGGCGCCGGGACCGGCGACGACGAGGACCGGGCCCATGGGTGCTTCGATGGCGCGGCGCTGCGGGGGAAGGGGGGTTAGCTCCACGAGGTCTATGATAAGAACACGGGATGCGGGATGCGAGACGCGGGATGCGTGGTGCTTTGTCGCATCCCGTATCCCGCATCCCGCCTACCGAAAGAACACCACCGCCACCAGAACAAACAGCGGTAACAGGATCCCGCAGCTATACAGCATATATCCAAAGAACGACGGCATCGTCACGCCGTTCTCCTGCGCAATCGCGCGCACCATGAAATTCGGCGCGTTGCCGATATAGGTGTTCGCGCCCATCAACACCGAGCCGGTCGAAATTGCGGCGAGGAGCTTGGCGCTGCCGGGATCGAGCACGAGGGCGCCGATGAACGGGCCGTGCGGCGGCAGTCCCTGCAGCCCGGCGGCGCTCGACGCGAAGACGAGATAGGTCGGCGCATTGTCGAGCACGCTCGACAGCGTGCCGGACGCCCAGAAGAAGTGCGCCGGCTTGCTCAGCCAGAATCCCGGGCCCCGAGCCCAGATATTGAGCATCTCCAGCACCGGCGCCATCGTCACGAAGATCGCCGCGAAGAGTATCGCCACCTCGATGATCGGCCCGAACGTGAAGGCGTTACGCTCGCGGTTTTCGCGCGACGTCCCCATGTAGGCGATCACGGTGATCATCACGATCGCCAGCTCTTGAATGCCGGGGTCCCACGGCGCGCCGCGCGTCGCCGCGATGCCGGCGCCGAGGATCGTCGCGAGGACGCCGATGAGTCCCACGATCGAGAGGGCGCCCCGCACCCGCAGCGGCTCGTGAATCAGCTCCTTCTCGTCAGGCTCGTGCGCCCACCGATCCCAGACGTTGAACACAATCAACAGGATGCCGTTGACCAGCAGCCACTGCGGCCAGAGGCGCAGCGTCCAATCGAACGGGACGCCCTTGAGGAAGCCCAGCAGCAGCGGCGGGTCGCCGATGGGCGTGAGCAGGCCGCCGCAGTTGGCTACAATAAAGATGAAGAAGATGACGATGTGGGCGACGCGCTTGCGGGCCTTGTTGGCACGCAGCAACGGCCGGATCAGGAGCACCGAGGCGCCGGTGGTGCCGAGCAGGTTGGCGAGCACGGCGCCGAGCCCCAGCATCCCGGTATTGACGAGCGGCGTGCCGGAGAGGGAGCCCTGGATGTGGATGCCGCCGGTGATGACGAACAGCGCGCCGATGACGACGATAAAGCCGAAATACTCGTGCAACTTCTCGATGAGGGCCTGCGGTGCGGCAATGCCGAGATAGATCAGGATCGGAAGTGACACGACGAACGCGACGATGGCCTTATTGCGGTTGTGATGCCACCACTGCGGCGTGACGAGCGGCGCCAGCGCGATGGCCAGCAACAGGACCACGAAGGGCAGGGCAGTGGCGAGAATCATGCGCGGCTCAGAGCGCGACGCGGGATCCCCAGGGCCTCACTAGCTTCCTGGACCGCTTTGTGCCCGATCGTGAGCGGCTCGGGCTTGCCGTACTCGATCTCTCCCTGAAACACGACGATCGTATGCCAGTCGCCTGACAGCGCAGACCACCACCGCAGTCCGTGGTATCCCGCCTCGTGCAGCGCCGCGGCCACGCGCTGCGTCTTGGCAACCTCTCGGCTCGCCAACACATCCGGCGCGATCGCGTACTGCACGAGCACGGCGGGATCGCACAGATCGGCGAGCCGGATCTTCCCCACCTGGCACTCGACGAGGGCCAGTGTCTTCCCCGATTCGATCAGATCCTTGCGATCGATTTTCTGTCCGCGAAACCGCTGCAGCTTCTCCGCCACCGCATGCACCGCCGTCTCGGCCAGATACACGACCAGCTTGCCGGCGACGTCGAACCGGCCGGAGCCTTGATGGGGATGGATGTAACTGGGAGAAAACGGCTCGCCGAGCTTCGCGCCTGGGTCCCACGGGAACACCCGCCACGGCATCAGGCGAAGGCGCCGGCCTTTTCAGCCTCGATCGCGGCGACGACTTCGGAGAGGCGGCCCTGGCGGATGACGTCGATCGGCCGGCGCTCGCCGAGGTGGGCGTTCATGCCGCGCAACCATTTTGGGATTGAAGCAACGTCCAAAAACCCTTCCAGCAGCGACACGACTGTGTCCAACCCCACGAGCTGCTCCCAGTTTTGGGGCGCGGGCGCTTCGCCGCGCTTCCAGCGCACCACCGCGCTACGGTGCACGCCGAGGCTGCGGGCCAGGTCGGCATCGTCGGGGAAGGCGAGCTTGGCCACCTGATAGCGCTGCTTCACCAGGGATTTGTTGCTGCGCGCGCGTTTGGCCATACGCAACAATATTGTTGCGCACTCGTGAAATCAAGGGGTTAGATTCTCGCTACGATGCAGCACGAAGCCGCCATCATCGTTGGCGCCGGGCCCATTGGCCTCTCCTGCGCCATCTCGGCAAAGCGCCGCGGCATCGATCCCCTCGTGATCGACGCGGGCGCGGTCGCCAATTCGATCGTCCGCTATCCCATCAACATGACGTTCTTCACGACGCCCGAACGGCTCGAGATCGGCAATCACCCGCTCGTGTGTGCGGGGGCGAAGCCGACCCGCGAAGAGGCGCTCAAGTACTACCGCGGCGTCGTGCGCGTCGAGGGGATCCGCGTTCGCACGTACACGAAATTGATCAACGCCCGGGAAGTGGAGACCGAGCGCGGTCGCGAGCCGATTTCCTACGACAAGCTGGTACTGGCGACGGGCTACTTCGACCACGTCAATCGGCTCGGCGTCCCCGGCGAAGAGCTGCCGCACGTGCGTCACTACTTCGATGAGGCGCACCTCTCCTGCGGCCTCGACGTCGTCGTCATCGGCGGCAAGAACTCGGCGGTCGAGGCGGCGCTGCAGCTGTTTCGCGCCGGCGCGCGCACGACGATCATCTATCGAGGCAGCACGTGGCCCAAGAGCGTGAAGTACTGGCTCCGTCCCGATCTCGAAAACCGCATCAAAGCGGGCGAGATCCAGGCGAGGCTCGGCAGCCAGGTCGCCGGAATCACCGCGCGCGATGTCCTGGTGCGCGGCGCGCTCGGCAACGAAGAGCGGATTCCCGCGACCCGAGTCTACCCGTTGATCGGCTTCCACCCCGACTTCGAGCTGTTCCAGCGCATCGGCATCGCATTCGATGCCGCATCGGGACGGCCTGAGATCAATCCCGAGACGCTGGAGACCTCGGTCCCCGGCGTCTTTGTAGCGGGCAGCGTGACGGCGGGCACAAAGATTTCGGAGATCTTCATCGAGAACGGCCGTTTTGATGGAGAGAAGATCTTCGGATCAGCTTCAGAACGACAGCGTGCTCAGAGCCTATACCAAGGGATTAGAAGAGAAACGGGCGAGTAGTCCCTTCCCATCCGGGATACGCGGGCTAACTTGCGACGAATGTCCGAACTGCGCACCGCCCTCGCGGACGCCCTCGGCCCCCTGTATCGGATCGAGCGTGAAGTGCGCCCGGTAGGCGAGTACCGCCTGTTTGTCGCAACGCAATCCCAAAACGGCACACAACTCCTCGTCAAGGTTCTGCCCGCCGCGCTGTCGCTCGGCATCAACGATCTGCAATTCGAGCGCGCCGTCCTGCTGGTTGGTGAGCGGCTGCGGCATCCGAATCTGGTGCGGCCGCGCGGCGCCGGGCGCGCCGGCTCGTTCGTGTACCACACCCGCCCGTTCGTGCCGGGGACGACGTTGCGCGCCTGGATCGGCAACAACGGCGCGATCCCACTCTCTCGCGCCGTCGAAATCCTGCGCGGCATCCTGAGCGGTCTCGCGCACGCGCATGGCGCCGAGATCGCGCATGGTGAGCTGAAGCCGGAGAACGTGCTGCTCGCCGACGAAGGCGTGCTCGTGGCTGATACGGGAATCGCGCCGGCACTCGGCAAGCCGGCGACGCCGCGCAACGACATGGCGGCGGTGCAGGCGCTGGCACGTGAGATGCTCACCGGCGCGAAGCCCACGATCGGCGAAGAGCCGCTGGAGCACACGCGCACGCTGCCGCTGTGGCTCGCCGAATGGATGCGCTCGCGGTGGACGGACGCGGGTCGAGCGCTCGCGGGCATGCGACCGCCACCACCTTCTAGCTCCCAATCCTCTCAGCTCTTCGCCTGATCGCCCGCAGCCACATCCGGCGGATCAGCCCGCTACCCAACCGAATCGTCCACCAGTACAGCGCGAACTTTTTGCGCGTCGCTTCGTCCGTTGCGAAGACACGCGTTTCGGTCGTGACCACGCACATCGCCAGCGCGGCCTGTTCGATGCGGAAATCCATGACCGCCTTGGCGTAGCGCGGGCCGGTGATCGTTCGGAATTCGTCGGGGGTTGCGGGCGGTCGAGTGTGGGGTGGGCGTATAACGACGGTGCCAACAACGATCTCTCGCGGGGAGCTTGCGAGCTCGAGAAAGCCGCTGTGCAGCGCGACATCGAGGATCGGTTGATCGGGCGGGGGATTGAGAATGCCAGGCGGACCAGGCCGTCCCACGCGCCGCAGCCACGTCAAGAATCGAAACAAGCGGATCTCGCGCGCCGTAACCTCACGAATCGCGCGTAGCGCGGCATCGGCCGGCGCGAGGACGCCGATTCGATGGACCTCCCGGAATTGCCATTGCGGAGCGAACTTGTCGATGATGGCCACATAGCCAATCTAGTCCTGCCGCCGGCCCCCTAACTTTTCGGAGAATCCATTCGTGTCGCATCGCACCATGCTTCTGCTTGCCGTCGCCTTCAGTACAGCTCCCGCAGCGCTCGCCGCCCAGGGCGCGTTCGGTTCCGCGCTCGCCATCAGCGGCCGAGAGGTCTACGTCGGCCAGCCCGGCAATGCATACGCGCCGGGCATGGTGTACGTGTTCCGCCAGGATGCGAAGGGCGCGTGGCGGCCCGCGAAGAAGCTGACCGGCCCGGGCGCCACGAATGGCGATGGGTTCGGCAGCGCCATCGCGATCGACGGCAATACGCTGCTCATCGGGTCCTCGAAGGCGGACTCGGGCAGCGGCGCCTTGTACGTCTACACACGCGAGGGAGCGGGCGAATGGCGCGAGAGCGGTCGTGTAGTGCCGGCGAGCCGCAAAGCCCAAGACGCGTTCGGCTCGAACGTGCTGTTGACGGGTGAGCGGCTCTATGTGTCAACCGCGCCATCACGCGGGCGCGCTGCCGTGTACGTGTTCAAGAAGAACGGCTCCGCGTGGGCCGCTGAAACGACGTTCACGCCGTCCGACACGACGCCCAACACGCAATACGGCGTCGCGATCGCGGCGTCAGGGAATCGCGTGATGATCGGCGCCTTCCGGTCCGACTCGGGGACGGGCGCCGTCTACGTGTACAGTCACGATCCCTCCGGTGCATGGAAGATGGAGAATCGTCTGGCGCCGCCGGGGCCGATCACGGGGAAGAACAGCGCCTTCGGTACGGCGATCGTGCTGCGTGGCGATACGGCGTTGATCGGCGCGATCCAGGATCGTGGCGCCGGCGCGGTCTGGGTGTTCAGTCGTGACAGCGCCTCCGGCCAGTGGATCCCGGTGACGCGCGCGCTGCCGTTCGACGGCTCGTTTGGCGCGCGGTTCGGCTTTGCGGTCGCCGAGGTCGGAAACGAGTTGTGGGTCGGCGCTCCGGGAGCGAATCAGTTTCAGGGACGGGTCTATCGGCTCACCCGCGATTCCACCGGATTCCCCAGCTCCACCAAGCTCGGCGTTGCCGGGTTGAACGATGGCGACCGCTTCGGCGGCAAGATCGTCACTGCCGGCACGCTCGCCGCCGTCACCGTGTTCAATGAGGATTTCGGTGAGGGCGGCGTCGCGTTGTACTCGCGGCGGCCCGGCCCCGTGGGCGGCTGGACGCTCGCATCGCACCTCGTGGGTGACGTGTCGACGCTGGCGGCGATCACGGGTGCCCACCGCGAGTGCACCAACGGCAAGGTCCAGATCTTCGACTGCAATCAGGTGGACCTCATGTCGTTCCTGCCGGTGTCGGCGATCGGCGGCAAGCGCGGCGTGCAGCTGAGCGACATCTGGGGCTACGACGATCCCGAGACGGGCCACGCGATCGCCATCGTCGGCCGCGTGGACGGCACGTCCTTCGTCGACATCACCGATCCGAGCCGGCCGATCTATCTGGGTGATCTGCCGAAGACCGCCGGGTCGCCGGGCACGTTCTGGCGCGAGATCAAGACCTACAAGCATTACGCCTTCATCGTGTCGGACGGGGCGCGCAACCACGGTATGCAGGTGTTCGATCTCGATCACCTGCGCGGCGTGCGGACTCCGCAGACCTTCACGGAAGACGCGCACTACGGCGTGGCGCACAGCGTGCACGACATCGTCGCCGATACGATGAGCGGCTACGTCTACCTCACCGGCTCGAACGCGGGCGGTGAGATGTGCGGCGGCGGGCTGCACATGGTCGATGTGCACGATCCGCTGCATCCCAAATTCGCCGGCTGCTTCTCCGATCCGCAGACGGGGCGCCAGGGCACCGGCTACACGCACGANNNNGCGCGACCTATCCGAACGTGGGCTACGCGCACCAGGGGTGGCTCACCGACGACCAGCGCTACGCGTACGAAGACGACGAGCTAGACGAGATCCAGGGCTTCGTCGACGGGACGCGGACGTTGATTTGGGACGTCAGCGACCTCGAGAACCCGGGCCTGGCGGGACAATACATCTCGAAGAACAAGGCCACCGACCACAACCTCTGGCTGGTCGGCAACACCATGTATCAGTCGAACTACGTGAGCGGCCTCCGGGTGCTCGATATCAGCGATCGCCTGCACCCGAAAGAGATCGGTTTCTTCGATACGCACCCCGTGGGACCGGATGAGCCCGGGTTCGAGGGGACGTGGGGCAACTATCCGTTCTTCAAGAGCGGCGTGGTCGCGGTGAGCAGCATGAGCGAAGGACTGTTCATCCTGAAGAAGCATCCGACGCCGCCGGTGCCATGAACTTCCTGCTGGCACTGCTGTCCCCGGTTCTCGTGTACGTTGCGAATCAAGCATCGGGGAAAGTCACGGTGATCGACGCGGCGACGGACTCTGTCGTCGCCGTCGTCGATTTCACGACGCTGGGCTTCTCGGCACATCCCAAGCCGCACCACATCGTCGTCGAGCCGGACGGATCGTACTGGTACGTCTCGCTCGTCGGTGACAATGCGGTCGTCAAGCTCGATCGATCGAACCACGTCGTCGCCAAAGCCGAAACGGTGACGCCCGGGCTGCTCGCGATCGACCCCAGGAGCGACTTGCTGTACGCGACCCGCTCGATGTCGGCGGTCAGTGCGCCGGCGCGCATCGCGGTGATTAACAGAAGGTCTATGACGGTCGCCGAAGTAGAAGTACTAGTTCCAAGACCCCACGGCCTCGCCGTTGCGCCCGATGGCCAGCACGCCTACGTCGCGAGCCTCGGCGCGAACCAGATCGCGGTGTACGACGCCAAGCGGGAACGGGTCGGGATCGTCGACGTGCCGGGGAGCGACACGAGTCAGGTGATGGTCCAGCTCGCCGTATCGCCGGATGGCCGCACGCTGGTGGCGACGGCGCAGTTGATCGGCAAGCTGCTCGTCTTCGATCTCGCCGATCCGGCGAAGCCGAATCTGGTGCAAAAGGTGGCGACGGGTGACTGGCCCTGGCTCGTCACGTTCACGCCGGACGGCGCCGAGGTGTGGGTGCCCAATCAGCGATCCAATGATGTCACCGTCATCGATGCAAAGCGTTGATCAGCATGGCGATGCCGATGCCGGGCATGACCGCGGCGCCGGGGCGCGTGATCGTGATCGACGCGCGACGCCGCGAGGTCGTGCACCGCATCGACACGGCGCCGGATGGCGCAGGGCTCGGCGTGGGCGGAGGGAAGCCCTGAGATTCGCATGGGTTGTTGTCCTGAGCACTGCCTGCTCCCTTCACCATCCTTCACCAACCTTCAGAACCTCCACCAACTTCATCGGTGCGATTTCTCCCTTCCCCGTTCTGGACTCCACCGGCCACACCTTCGCCCTCCCCTTTCTGGGCGGTTTCGAGCATCCCCGGCCCCAGCTCCTGGATATCGACGGCGATGGAGTACTGGATCTCTTCATCCAAGAGAACTCGGGCGAGCTGGAGCTCTTCCAACGCGGCCCAGACTCCTGGCTCCTAACCTCCGACTCCTTCCAGAACATCGATATCGGCGAGTGGTACCGGTTTGTGGATGTGGACGGCGACGGGCTGTACGACCTGTTCGCCGAATCACCGCTCAGCGACATCCGGTACTATCGCAACGTCGGGACGCGCACTGCGCCGAGGTTCGTCGTCGCCGCCGACACATTGAAAGACGTCCAGGGAGCGGCGATCTATGCCGACCGCCAGAACATCGCGCAGTTCGCCGACATCGATTGCAACGGTAGACTCGATATGCTGTTGGGTCGGGTCGATGGCACCATCACGCGCTACGAGATGGCGGGATTGGACTCGAATCGCGCGCCGCGGTTCCGTCTCATCACCGAGAAGTTCGAGGACATCCAGATCATCGGCCAGCGACAACCTTCGATGCACGGCGCGAACACGATGGCGGTGTTCGACGTCGATGGCGATGGCAACCCCGACATTCTGTGGGGCGACTTCTTCGAGCCCGGCCTGTTGTGGATCAGAAACCAGGGGACGTGCGCGCATTTCGACTTTCACGGCGAGCGGATCCCGTTCCCGCCTGGGACTCCACTCGAAACCAGCGGCTACAACGCGCCTGCGGCCGGCGACCTGAACCGCGACGGGCGGCTCGATCTCGTCGTCGGCGTCCTCGGCGGCGCGTTCAACCCGGTCAAGACGAGCACGGCGAATCTGTACGAGCTCGATCAGACCGCGCCCGGCAGCTGGACCGTGACGACCACGCATCTGCTGGACGCGATCGACCTGGGGGCGGAGACCATCCCCGCATTTGGCGATCTCGACGGCGACGGCGATTTCGATCTCGTGGTCGGGACGAAGATCGAACCCGATAACCCGCGCAGCGGCGGCATTTACTGGTTCGAGAACATCGGGTCACGCACTGGGCCCCGCCTTCAGCTGCGCGGTCACCTCACCGTGCTGCCCGCCTTCCACAATGCGCCGGCGCTCGGCGATCTCGATGGAGACGGCCTGCCGGATCTGGTCGTTGGGCAATTTCAGGATGCCGTGGCATGGTATCACAACAGCGGCAAGAGCGGCGCCGAACGGTTTGTGCTCGTCGATTCGGCGCTCGTACGCCTGCCGCGCGGCAGCAACGCGGTACCCGAGCTTTATGACATCGATCACGACGGCGATTTGGATCTTTTCCTGGGCGATGCCGCGGGGCGGATCGCGTTCTTCAGAAACGAAGGATCGAAACAGGCACCGCGTTTCGTGATGGTCAGCGACGACTATCTCGGCAAGCGCGTCGGCAGAAGGGCGGTGCCGCGCTTCCTGAACAACGTGCTGATCGTGGGAACGGAGCAGGGCGGCCGGGACTCGAGTCTAGGCGTGCGGTTGCCGCCCTATGCGGCGCCGGCGTTTGCCGACCTGCGTGGCACCGGCAAGCCTGATCTGTTCGTGGGCGGAGCGGGGGGCGGAATCTTCTACTTCACGAAACTTTCCCTGCCGCCGTAGCATATTGTATCCGTCCCTTCTCCGGATCCTGTGATGCTAAAGCCCGTTTTGCAGCTCGCCGCCGTCGGCGTCGTCGGCGTTGTCCTGTGGAAAGTTGCGGCCGCGTTTCTGCTTCCTCTGTTCTTTCTCGTCTTCAAAATCGGGCTGATCGTGGCCCTGGTCATGCTGGCCTTCTGGTTCTTCAATAAGAAGGACCGTGGTAAAGAGGACACGCCGCCCCCGTCCGCGTAGTGTCCCCCGCAACACAATCGCGGCGCGCCTAGCCTGCCCGTGGCTTGGCGCGCCGCGTGCGTTCTCCCCCGGCAAACCACGGGAGGACGTCATGAACTACTGGAAAGGTTTGATGATTGCCGTCGCCATCGACCTCGGTTGGATCATGGGGTCCCCGGCGACGGTCACAGGGCCCGACACCGTGCCGGCGCTCGATGTCGTCGCCGACTGGCCGAGCCAACCGCCCACGGATCCGAGCACTCTCGATGAGCTGAGTGAGACGGGGCGTCTGGAAGACTCACTGATGTCGTATCTGCAACAGAATCCTGAGGACGTGGATGCGATGGCCAAGCTGGCGCGCATCTACGCCGACAACGGGTGGTACGACGCCGCGATCAACCCGCTGGCGCGGGCGCTGCAGATCGATGCCGAGCGCCGCAGTCTCTGGGCCGCGCTGGACCGCGCAGTGGAAAAGTCGGGCAAGGCGAAGGTTACGGATGCTGAGCTGACGCGCCGAGCGGCGGCGTTTGTGGAAGCGGTGGAGATGTGGGGGCATGGCTGTTGAAAACCGACGGTAAGGGACGGTAAGAGACGGTAAAGGACGGTAGGGGGTTTTGCCCTTACCGTCCCTTACCGTCCTTTACCGTCGCTTCATCTACCGTCGTTTATTGGTCCACCCACGTCGACCGCACATCGTACGTCACGCGGTACACCAACTCGTTGATCAATCGTCCGTACGCATCGTTCGGGTCCGTGGCGGAGAACGAGGGCGTGGTGCCGATGAACGACAGGCCGCCGACTTCTTCGGTCGACGCCGAGCTCCTGCGCCACATCACGCCACCCGTGCGCGTGTTCACGAGCCACACCGCCAGATCGACGGTCACGGTCGCCCTTAAGACGGGCGATAGCCCGGCCGTCAGCCCGCCATGCGGCTTCACGTTGGAGATCTTGAGATGTCCGAAGAATGCCACGGGACAGCTGCTCGAGTCGGCAGCGGTCGTAAAGACGCGGCCGGAATCGGCCGAGCTGAACTCGCGCACCTCGATGCCGCTTTGCGCCGCGAGGACGTACTCCTCGAAGCGCTGCGTCGCGAACTGGTGCAGGTTGCCTTTGGCGTTTTCCACCGAGAAGGTGAACAGCCCGATGTTGTGATACGGGACGAGATTCAGCGTCGGCGGCAGCAGCACGCGTTGGCGCACGGGCCGCTGTGCTCCGCGCGATCCACCGCAGCCGACGATTGCCGGCAGGATCAAGCAGCAGATGAGAACGCGATACACGCGCATAGGGTCCTCGGTGATGAATAGTGTAGGGGCGCAGCATGCTGCGCCCCTACGTTCGGGGTCCCAACATAATGGTTTCTGCTATTTGAATGATTCTGTGGGTACCGTCACGGGCACGGGTTGCGCACGTATGTAGCTGACAATCTTCCAGATAGCGCCGGTGGACAGAATCCCGCCGTACGCCGGCATCCCGCGCGGACGGCCGTAGAAGATCGACTGGAACACCGCGCCATCGCTGCCGCCGTAGCGCCAGCGGCCGTCGACGAGACTCGGTCCGACCCAACCCGTCGCGCCGCCGCCGTGACAGCCGTCGCAGTTCATCGCGCTGAAAATCTTGGAGCCGTCCGCGACGTTGGTGGAGTCAGCCACAAAGGGATTCTGCAGGTCGCCCGCGGGCGGCAAGTTGCCTCCGGCCGAGACGTGATCGGGATAGCGGATCGACGGAGGGATGCCGTCCGGCCGGTCGCACGCCGTGAGCAACGCGAGCACGACTAGAGGCCGAAGATCCAGACGATGCCTCCCTGACTCGTGTGCCGCCCCAATTCGGCTGCAAAGTCCGCTGGCGGCCGGACGTCCGCGGGATCGTCCGAGCGCACGTCACCCGACAGCAGGAACCAGTCGCCGCCGATGCCGGCGTAGATCGCGACGTACTGTTTGCCGTCCGGCCCGCGAAACGAGATCGGCGCGCCCATGACGCCCGAGCCGACTTTGAACTTCCAGAGCTGCCGGCCGGTGCGCGCGTTGGCGGCCTTGAACCAGCCGTCCAGTGTCCCGAAGAAGACGACGTCGCCTGCGGTGACGACGCTGCCGCTCCACACGGGGAACTTTTCCTTGATCTCCCACACTTTGCGGCCGCGCGCCGCATCCCATGCGATGAAGGCCCCGCCGTTCCCGCCCGGCCCCACCATGTACGCCCCTCGAGGCTCGGGCAGATCCCCTTCACATCGCCACGCGATGCGCCGGTGATCTTCGTCGTATCGACGATCGGCACGCCACTCGTCCGGTTGACGCCTTTCGCCCACGTCACGTTGGCGAACGGCTCGGCGACGAGCAGCTCCCCCGTCACGCGATCGAGCGTGTACGCAAAACCGTTCTTGTCGAAATGCACCAGCACTTTGCGCAGCCGCCCGCCGACCACCAGGTCGGCGAGAATCATCTCGGCGTTGGAGTCGAAGTCCCAGCTGTCATGGGGCGTGAACTGATACGCCCAGACGAGCGAGCCGTCGCCGGGCCGCCGCGCCAACACGCTGTTGGTCCACTTGTTCTCGCCCGGGCGCTGTTCGGTGTTGTAGGGACCGGGATTGCCGGTGCCGAAGTAGATCAGGTCGAGCTGCGGATCGTAGGAGATCCAGCCCCACACCGGCGCGCCGCCGCGCCGCCACGAATCGCCGCTCCAGGTCGTCACGCCGATGTTGGGATCCGCGACGTAGCGGCCTCGACCGGGGCGCGCCAACATCAGCGAATCGGGGCCCATGTTGTGCGCCGTCCAGAGGATCTTCCCGGTCGCGAGATCGAGTCCCTTCACCCACCCGTAGATCCCGAACTCGCCACCCGACGGGCCCACGATCACGCGATTGCCCGCGACGAACGGCGCCATCGGCGTCGTCTCGCCCTGACCGATGTCGGCGATCTGCGTCTTCCATAGCTCGCGGCCGTTGACGGCATCCACCGCGACGGTATGTCCGTCGAGCAGGTTGTAGATGATCTTGCCGCCCGAGTACACCGCGCCGCGGTTGATCGCGTCGCAGCACGCAATGCCGACCGAGCTGGGATTCACATCGGGCCGGTACTTCCATTTGAGCGGATAGCCTTCGTGCGTCAGATCGAACGCGTACAGCACATTGGGGAAGGGGGTGACGACGTACATCGTGCTGCCGACGACGAGCGGTTGGCCTTCGTGGCCGCCGAGGACGCCGGTCGAGAAGCTCCACACGGCGCGCAGCCGGGGCGCGTTGGCGGTCGTGATCTGCGACAGACCGCTGTAGCGGGTGGCGGCGTAATCTTTCGCCGGCATGGTCCATTGTCCGTCGTCGCGAGCAGGAATTCCCTGGAGGATTGGCAGCAAAAGCACTAGGGAAAGCGCTCGACGCATGTTGTAATGATACCAGTCCGCAGCTAGAGCGCCCACCGCAGCGACAGGGCCGCCGAGCCATAGCGCCAGGCCCCCGCGGTCGTCGCTGCTTCACGCGCTACGCTCGAGTCTTCCCCTTCGAGCTCGAGCTGGAGCGCGCGCCCGGGAGCGAGCGGCGCGGTGATGAGTGAGTACCAGCGCAGCGAGTGGCTCCACGGCCCGGCCGGCCTTCCGAACTCCGCGACCCGCTGCGCTCCAGCGCCGACATCGAGAGCGAGCAGCCAGCCGCTGGGGCTCTCGAGCTCTATGTACGACCCCGCCTCGACTACCTGGGCGAGCCGTGGCGCGAAGTAGCCCGCGGTGCTGGCGTGCGAGTAGCGGATCTGGTGGACCTGACCCGACAGCTCGATTGCTGGCGACAGCGCGACCGCGACTACACCGCCGAGGGCGGTGCGATGATTCAGATCCGCGGTATCGCGCAGCAGTGCAGTCCGCCCGAGACCGCGCAGCTTGAGCGTGCGCGTCAGGGGGATCTCTAGCACCGCGCGCAGCTCCGTTCGCAC
>QHUQ01000113.1 GCA_003221985.1 Gemmatimonadota bacterium
GGGCTGGCTCTCGCGACGATGCCGCTCGTCCTGGCGTACGCCCGCACGACGATCATGGACAGCGCGCTCGCGTTCTGTACGACGCTGGCGATTCTGGCATTCTGGGACAATCGCCCCGTGCTCGCCTGGGCGGCGATCGCGTTGGGATCGATCACCAAAGGACCCGTCGCGATGCTCATTCCATTGGCGACGCTGGTTCCCTACGCCCTGCTGACCGGCGGACGGATACGACGTTTGTTTCCGCTTGCAGGCCTCGCCGTATTCGCGGCAGTGGCGCTGCCGTGGTTTCTCGCGGTGTCGCACCGCGTGCCCGAATTCCCGCATTACGTTTTCGTGCGGGAGACATTCGAGCGCGTAACCACGAAGGGGTTCCATCGCACCGCGCCCTTCTGGTACTATCTGCCGATCATCCCCGTCGCCGCGTTTCCCTGGATCGTCCCGGCGCTGGGTCGCGTGAGAAACTGGCGCTGGGCCTGGCTCGCGCGCCGCGTGAACGCGCAGGCGCAGGAGGCGGTTTTCCTGACGTGCTGGGTGCTCGGCCCGCTGCTCTTTTTTACTCTGAATCAGTCGAAGCTGCCGCAGTACGTGCTGCCGTTGATGCCGCCCTTTGCGCTCGGCGCCGCCCGGCTACTCACGCGACAGGCGAGCGAGCTGGGCGGCGGCATCGCGGTTGGGCGCCGCACCTACGCCGTCCTCGCTGCGGTCCTCGGTCTGGCGCTGGCGTCGCTGACGCTCTGGCTACCCGCGCCGATCAGCCTGACGCCGGCGGAACGCGCCGCGATTCCGCCGACCGCGCTCGCGTTGGGAATTGCCTCGCTCGTTTCGGCGGCCTTGGTGTGGCATGCCGGGCGCCCGGCGCATCTCCGTCCCGCGCTCGCCGTTATGGGGTACGCGCTCACCATGATGGTGGTACCGATCGTGTCGGGGCGGCTGCTCGCCGCCGTGGGCGAGGATCGGTCCGCGGCGACGCTGGCACAGGTGATTGAAAACACCGGTGCCGGCGACGTCATCGCGATCGCCGCGTTCCCGACCTCGCTGCCCTTTTATCTGCGGCGTCCGATCCCCGTCGCAACGGCGACTGGCCGCGAGCTCACCAGCACGTTCATCGCCGATCACCACGAGCAGATGCGGGCACTGCCCGGGTCGCCACTCAGACCGGCGGATTACTGGCGCGAGCGCCTGGCCCACTGCACGACTCCCACGGTGTTCGTCGCCCGCGCCAACGATGCGCGCATCCGCGCCGAGCTCGATCCTGTCGTACCGCTGCTCGCCGTCGAAGGCCGGTACGCGGCTTATGGACCATGTGCGGCATCTTCGGCGCGGTAGCGCAGCGCGACGCGCCGCTGCGGCATCCGGAGGCGCTTGCCAGGATGGCGGCGGCGCTGCGGCACCGCGGGCCGGACGGCGAATGCATCGTCGGCCACGAACGCGCCCGCATCGGCGCGCGGCGGCTCGCGATCATGGACCTCACCACCGGCGACCAGCCGTTTCAGAGCCCCGACGGCAAGATCTGGATGGTCTGCAACGGCGAGATCTACAACGCCCACGACCTGCGGCGCGAAGCCGCCGGCTGGCGCTATCCGTTCCGCTCGCAAGGCGACATCGAGACCATCGTGCCGTTCTACGAGCGGTTCGGTCCCGACGCGGTCGCCCGGCTGGAAGGAATGTTTGGCCTCGCCGTCTGGGATGAAACACGCCGCCGGTTAGTGCTCGCACGCGATCGCGCGGGCGAGAAGCCGCTGTTCTGGACGGAAGTGGACGGCGAGCTGCGATTTGCGTCGGAGATCCAGGCGCTACTCGAATTCCCCGATCAGCAGCGCCGCGTAAACCCCAGGGCGCTCTCGCTGTATCACGCGCTTGGCTACGTGCCGGCGCCGTACACGATGTTCGACGGCATTCACAAGCTCCCTCCCGCTGCGCTGCTGATCGCGGAAAACGGGAAAATCGAAATTCGCTCGTACTGGAGCGCCGCGGAGGCGGCGAGCCGGCCGGCGTTGCTCGAGAACAGCGCGCAACTTCGTGACACGCTTCTCGGGGCGGTGAAGCGCGAGCTGATGTCGGATGTGCCGCTCGGCGTGTTTACGAGCGGCGGCCTCGATTCCTCGCTCCTTGTCGCGGCCGCGGCGCGCGGAATGCCAGGAGAGCGCATCCACACCTACGCGGTGCGGTTTACCGAGCCGGGCTACGACGAGAGCGCCTACGCCGAGGCGGTGACACACGACATCGCGACGGTCCACCATGTCGTCACCGCCGATGACGAATCGCTGGGTCGCGCGCTCGAGGTGGTGTCGCACTCCCTCGCCGAGCCGCTCGGCGACCCTGCCGTGCTGCCGACCTGGCTGCTCGCCGACGCGGCGCGCCAGCATGTGAAAGTGATCCTCTCCGGCGAAGGCGCCGACGAGCTGTTCGGCGGGTATCCCACTTACCTGGGGCACAAATTCGCGGAGCGCTGGCAGCGTGTCCCACGGCTGCTGCGTCAGACCGCCCGCTGGGCAGTTGATCGCTGGCCGTCGTCGACCGGGAAGATGACGCTCGAGTACATGCTCAAGCAGTTCCTCTCGGCAACCGAGCGACCATGGCTGGAGCGTCACCTCACATGGCTGGGTGCCATGGCAATCGAACCGGGGGTGATCCCCGAGCTGGCGTGCAAACTCGACCGGTTCCCACACGACGATCCGCTGAATCGCGTGATGTGGCTCGATTTTCTGACGTATCTGCCGGACGATTTGCTGGTGAAAGTCGATCGTGCCACGATGCTGGCATCGGTCGAGGCACGCGCGCCGTTCCTCGACCGTGAAGTGATGGAGTTGGTGTTGCCCGCCGCGGCGCGTCTCAAGGTGCGTGGCCTCACCACCAAGGTGATATTAAAGGAAGCGGCGCGCGGACTCGTCCCCGATGCGGTGATCGACCGCCAGAAGCGCGGCCTTTCGGTCCCGGTGGCGCGGTGGCTCAACACCGGGCTCGCTCCTCTGGCCGATCGTCTGCTCGACACGCCGCTCCTGGCGGAGCACCGGACGGGCCGGCGGAACCATGCGCGGCGCCTGTGGCCGCAGCTGATGCTCGCACTCTGGAGCGAACGGTGGAGAGTTCCGTTGCGATGAAGCGTGACGAAGCATTGGCCTTGATGCAGGAGCACACGCAATCGCCGTCGCTGCGACAGCACATGCTCGCGGTCGAGGCCGCGATGCGCGCCTACGCGGCGAAATTCGGCGAGGATCCTGAAGCCTGGGGCCTGGTCGGCCTGCTGCACGACTTCGACTACGAGAAATTCCCCAATCCCGAGCACTCGCCCGGCGACGGTCATCCGGCCTGGGGCGTCAACCTGCTGCGCACGAAGGGAGTGGCCGAGCCCGTGCTGCGCGCGGTGTTGGGCCATGCCACGTACTCCGGTGTGCCGCGCGATACGCCGATGGCGCGGGCGCTCTTCGCCGTCGATGAGCTGTGCGGGTTCCTCGTCGCCTGTGCGTTGGTGCGGCCCTCGAAGAGCTTCGCGGATCTCGAGGTCGCTTCGGTCAAGAAGAAGCTCAAGGACAAAGCCTTCGCCCGCGGCGTGAATCGCGACGAGGTGCGCCAGGGGGCCGAGGAGCTGGGCGTGCCGCTGGACGATCACATCGCGTTCTGCATCCAGGCGCTCCGTCCCGTGGAGCCCTCGTTGGGCCTCGGGGGGGGAGGGTGAATCCGTTTTCGCGCGCGTTGGATCGTGCGACGGGCGCGCGGCCCATCCCCGGCAACCTCGTCCGCCACATCGCGATCAGCAGCGATGCCCTCGACGCGATGCTCGAGATGATCGCCGGCGCGGAGCGCACGGTGCACTTCGAGAATTACATGATTCACGACGACGCGACCGGCCGCCGGTTCGCGACGGCGTGGGCGGACCGGGCGCGTGCCGGCGTGCGCGTACGGATCCTCTACGACGCCTTCGGGTGCCGCGGCACCGGCCGTGCTTATTGGCGCGCGTTGCGGAGCGCCGGTGTAGACGTCCGCCCGTTTCACCCCATCTGGACGAGCGGGCCGATCGCCGCCTTCAGCCGCGATCACCGGAAGCTGCTCGTCGTGGACGGCGAGAAGGCGATCACCGGCGGCCTCTGTATCGGCGACGAATGGGCCGGCAACGCGGCAGCCGGTCGAGCGTGCTGGCGGGACACGATGGTCGCCGTGTGCGGGCCGGCGGTCGCCGCGCTGGAAGGAGCGTTCGGTCGGATGTGGGCGCGCGCCGGCCGCCCGCTCCCCGAGGGCGAGACCACCGCCGCGGCGGAGGAGTGCGGTCCCTCGGCGGTGCGCGTCGTGGAGGGTTTCCCCGGACAGTCCCGCATCTATCGTGCGGTCCAGCTGCTCGCCGCGGCGGTGACGGAGCGGCTCTGGATTACCGACGCATACCTCGTCGCACCGCCGCCCCTGTATGCGGCGTTCGTGGACGCGGCGCGCAGCGGCGTGGATGTGCGCCTCTTGCTCCCCGGCACATCCGACATCCCGTTCGTTCGCATTTTCACACGCGGCGGGTATCGCGAGCTGCTGCACGCGGGCGCGCGGATCTTCGAGTATCGCGGCCCGATGGTGCACGCGAAAACGCTCCTGGGTGATCACGAGTGGGCCCGGGTGGGATCGAGCAACCTCAACGTCTCGAGCCTGCTGGGCAATTACGAGCTCGACCTCGTCGCCGAGCACGATGGCCTGACCGCGACACTGGCGACGCAGTTCCTGCAAGACATGGCGCAGAGCCGGGAGATCGTGTTGATGGCGCGGCGCCGACTGCCGTTGCCGCCGCGGCTGGTGGCTGCGACCGAAGTCCATCCCTCCCCGCCGCACAAACGCTCCCTGCGCGAGCGCCGGGCTGTCGCCGCGGTCGCGTTGATGCAGGTGGCCGGCGGCGCGCGCCGCACGCTGGCCGGTGTCGCGGCGTCCGCCTTTCTTCTGATCGGCGTGTTGCTGATCTTCTTTCCTATCGTTACCAGCACCGTACTCGCGGTCGGGGCGCTGGCGACCTCGTTCTGGCTTGCCGGGTTTGCCCTCGCCCGCCGTCGGCGCCGCCGGGAGAGCGATGTCGGCTGAGGCCCCCCCTTCCCCTCAACCTCCGGCTAGCCCCGCGCGTATGGGAAACAGCCCAGACGACAAGGACTTAGTCGCTCAGGCACTGGCAGGCGATCGGGCCGCGTTTGGCGAGGTGGTGGAGCGCTACGCGGCACAGGCGAGGCGCGTCGCACGGGCGGTGTTGGGCGACCCGGATGATGCCGACGACGCGGCGCAGGACGGTTTCCTCTCGGCGCTGGTCAAGCTCGCCCAGTACGACGCGCGCCGCCCGTTCGGCCCCTGGCTGATGCGTATCGTCGCGAACGCGGCGACGGACCGGCGCCGGCGCCGCAACGTGCGGCGTGCCGAGCCGCTCGACCCGTCGCTCGTCGGCGGTGGCCCGCGCCCCGACGCGCTGGCGGTGAGAAGTGAGTTGGGCGACCGGCTGCGCGCCGCCTTGGCGGAGCTGCCCGAGCGGCGCCGCACCGCGGTCGTCCTGTTCGACGTCGAAGGGTACTCGCATGGCGAGATCGCGGGCATCCTGGGAATTCCGGAAGGGACCGTGCGATCGGAAGTGTTTCACGGCCGTCGCCGTCTCCGCACGCTGCTGGCGGACTGGAAGGAGCAAGTGACATGAATGAGGATCTTGAGCTGCGCGCCGCCCTCAAAGCGGCGCTCGAGCCGAAGGGCGATCAGGCCGCGTTCGTCGCCCGCGTCATGGCGCAGTACGACAACGCGCTCGAGCGCTCGACGATTCCTGCGCTCGACGTTCTGGCGTCCTGGTTCCGTCCCGGCATCGCGGCGGCGGCACTGATCGCCGGGCTTTTCTTCGGTCGCGCCGCGCTCGCGCCGGCGTCACCAGCCGCGGCAGAATCGATCGACGCCGCGATGGCGCCGGCCGAAGGGACCGGCCTCGCGGCGCTGGTCACCGCGCAGGATCCGCCCGACCCGAGCGTCGTGTTTACGTCACTCGTCGAGCCACAATAAGGAAGAAAGAGGAGCCATGCTGAATAGATCGAAACTTGCCGCCGTCGGACTACTGGCCGCTGTGTTCCTGGCCGGCGGTCTCGCCGGGTGGGGTGGGCGTGAGGCCACGGAGCACGACGGGTACGGTCCCCGCGGGCGCGGCCCTGACGCGCTGGTCGCTTACCTCAGCCGCGAGCTCGATTTGAGCGCCGCGCAGCGCGACTCGGTGCGCGCGATCTTCGCGCGTCACCGGCCCGAAACCGACGCCCTGTGGGCGCAGGTACGGCCGCGGTTTGACTCGATCAAGACCCGCATGCGTGCCGAGATCGACGTGCAGCTGACGCCCGATCAGCGCGTCAAACATCAGCAACTGATCGACCGGGCAGAGCATCACCGTAGGGAGCGGGAAGACTCCACCAAAGGAAAGGCCGGAGGACAGCACTGATGCGCTGGGTTACGGGATTTCTCGCACTGGTGATCGCGACGCCCGCGGCGGCGCAGCAGATCGAGGTGACGCTCAACGAAGCGATTAAGCGCGCGCTACAGGTGCAGCCGGCGATGGTTCAGGCGCGTGGCGATCAGCGCAACGCAGGTGCCGGCCGGCGAGTCGCGTTCGGTTCCTTTATTCCGTCGTTGACCCTGGGCGGATCCGCGCAACGCAGCAGTCAGCCGATCCGGCCTGCGGGTGATACCACCACGACCCCAGCAGCTCGCTACCAGTATGCCGGGACGCTGTCGGCCCAAGTCGACTTGTTCGCCGGTTTCAAGCGTATTGCCAACCTCCGATCAGCGAACGCGACGAGCGACGCGTCGAGCGCCGGAGTCGTCAACCAGCGTTTCCAAGTGACCCTGCTGACCAAGCAGGCGTTCTACAACGCCATCGCCACGGAGGAGCTGGTTCGCGTGGCAGAGTCGCAGGTGCGCCGGGCTCAGCAACAGCTGCAGATCTCGGTCGACAAACTCCACGCGGGGTCCGCGACGCGCTCCGACTCGCTGCGATCGACCGTCGATTACGGCAATGCGCGGATTGCGCTGCTGCGATCTCCGCGCGAACACGTTGGAGCATGCGCCGCAGGTCGAGCAGGCCGACGCCCAGGCACGCGCGGCGCGTGCCCAGGTGTGGAGCGCACGCTCACAGTACTGGCCGACGCTCAACGTGTCGTATAGCAACCGTCGGTCCGGCCTCAGCGATCCGCAGCTGCCGTTCTTGGACCCGTACAAGGAGACTTTCAGCTGGACATTCGGGCTCAGCTGGCGGCTGTTCGACGGATTCGTGCGGGAGCAAAACGAGGTGAGCACCAGCGTGTCCAGGGATCTCGCTGAAGCGCATGCGGCCGATACGCGCCGCCAAGTGAACGCGCAGTTCACGCAGCAGATGGCTGCGCTGACCACTGCGTATGCGCAGATAGCGATCGCCAGCGACAATCTCGCCGCTGCCACGGAAGACTTGCGCGTGCAGAACGAACGTTACCGCGTCGGCGCGGCGACGATCCTCGACCTTCTCACTTCGCAAGCCGCGCTGACCCAGGCGCAGGTGAACGTCGTCCAGACCCGCTTCGCTTACCTCATCGCCCGCGCGCAGGTCGAAGCGGTCGTGGGACGGACGCTATGACGACCGCGCAAGCGGCGCTGTTCCGCACGGGCGACACCCCGACGCCCGACACGGTGATCCTGACCCATCATCTGACGCGCGAGTATCAGATGGGCGCCGAAGTGGTGCATGCGCTGCGCGGGGTGGACATCCAGATCAAGAAGAACGAGTTCGTCGCGTGCATGGGGCCGTCGGGCTCGGGCAAGTCGACGCTCATGAACCTGATCGGCTGCCTCGACACGCCGACGAGCGGGGAGTACTGGCTCAACGGGCAGAAGGTGAGCGACTTGAGCGACGACGAGCTGGCGCGGATCCGCAACAAGGAGATCGGGTTCGTGTTCCAGACGTTCAATCTGCTGCCCCGGGCCGATGCGTTGCACAACGTCGAGCTGCCGCTGATCTATGCCGGGATGTCGGCCAAAGAGCGGCGCGAGCGCGCCGCCGGCGCGCTCAAGCAGGTGCAGCTGGCCGACCGCATGGACCACCGGCCCAACGAGCTGTCGGGCGGCCAGCGCCAGCGCGTCGCCATCGCGCGCGCGCTGGTGAATCATCCGAGCATTCTGCTCGCCGACGAGCCGACGGGCAACCTCGACTCGGCGACGGGCAACGAGATCATGGGGCTGTTCCACGAGCTCCACGACTCGGGCCAGACCATCGTGCTGGTGACGCACGAACACGACATTGCGGCGCACGCGCGCCGCCAGATTCATCTGCTCGACGGCAAGATCGCGCGCGATGAGAAAACGGAAGGTCAGCCATGAATACGTATTCCCGGGCGGTGGTGACGGTGCTCGCGGGCGTCATCGCCTGCGGCAAGCCCCAGGCCGCCCCCACGTACGAAGCGGTCCCCGTCTCGCGCCGCACGCTGGTGGTGTCGGCGTCGGCGTCGGGCGCCATCGAGCCCGTGCTCACCGTAGACGTGAAGTCGAAAGCCTCGGGCGAGATCATCGAGATGAACGTGCAGACCGGCGACGACGTGAAGGCCGGCCAGCTGCTCGCCTCCATCGATCCGCGCATTCCGCGCAATAACCTGGCCCAGGCGCAAGCCAACCTCCAGGTTGCGCAGGCGCAGCTCGCGAACGCCAAGGCCCAGCTGGCGCGGTCCGATACGCTGTTCAAGGCGCAAGCCATTACGCAGACCGAGTACGACCAGGCGAAGCTCGATTATGCCAACGCCAATGCCTCGGTGATTCGCGCGCAGTCGGATCTGGAGAACGCGCGCGACCGCATGAACGACACGAAGCTGCGGGCGCCGCTGGCGGGCACGATCATCACGAAGAATGTGGAGCTCGGCACCGTGATTTCATCGCCGACGACCGACGTCGGCGGCGGCACGGTGCTGTTCAGGATGGCGAACCTCGACACCGTGCAGATCCGCGCGCTGGTGGACGAGACGGACATCGGCAAAGTGCAAGCAGGGTTGTTGACCACGATCACGGTGGACGCCTATCCGAATCGCCCCTTCGAGGGCACCGTGTTGAAGGTCGAGCCGCAAGCGACGGTGCAGCAGAACGTCACGATGTTCAACGTGCTGGTGCGAATCCCCAATCCGAATCATCTGCTCAAGCCGGGCATGAACACGGAGGTGGAGATTCACGTCGGGCGTCGCGACAACGTGGTCGCGATTCCGAACGCGGCGCTGCGGACCCAGCGCGACGTGGCGTCGGCGGCGCAGGTGCTCGGACTCGACCCGAACGACGTACAGCAGCAGCTCGCGGCCGCGCGCCAGCAAACCGCGACCCGGGACAGCGCCTCGCTGGGCGGCGGGGCGGGCGGGGCGGGCGGGGCGGGCGGGGCGGGCGGCAGTGCTCCGCTGACCATCACGTTGCCGGATGGCCGCACGGTACCGGTTCCACCGGGGATCTCGGCTGCCCAGGTGAGACTCGCGCAAAGCGCCATGCAGAAGCGCCAGGCGGGCGGAACGCCGACCGATGAGGAACGGGCCGCCGCGCGCGCAATCTTCTCGGCCATGGGCAGCGGGGGAGCGGGGGGAGGCGGCTTCGGTGGCGCAGGCGGCGCCGGTGGATTCCGCCGCACCACCGCGGAGCCGTCCAGCTACATCGTGTTCGTCATGAAGCAGGGGAAACCCGCCCCGCTGCAGATCCGCACGGGACTCACCGATCTCGATTACATCGAGGTCGTGAGCGGCTTGACGGAGCAGGACACGGTGCTGGTGTTGCCGAGCGCGTCGCTGCTGAACGCCCAGCGCGACATGCAGCAGCGCATGCGGAACGTCACCGGCGGGGGGTTGCCCGGCCTGCAGCAACAGCCGACGACCACGCAACAGCGCCCCCAGGCGACGCCGGCGCGGCCGTAGCATGCTGCTCGGCGAAATCTTCCAGGTTGCGCTGCAAGCGATCCGCGCCAACAAGCTGCGGTCGTTCCTCACGATGCTGGGCATCATCATCGGCGTCGGCGCGGTGATCACGATGGTGGCGCTGGGCAGCGGCGCGCAGAAGGCCGTGCAGGCCCGGATCGCGGCGCTCGGGCCGACGCTGCTGTCGCTCTATCCGGGGCAGGCGTTCCGCGGCGGCATCGCGATCGACTTCGGCCAGCGCGTCAGCCTCACGGTCGATGATGCGGCGGCATTGACACGCGATGCGCGCTACGTCAAGGCCGTCGTCCCGGAGCTGACGCGGAATTTCCAGGTCAAACGCGGCGGCCAGAACGCCAACGTCAACATCGTCGGCACGACGCCGAATTACGCCGCGGTGAAGAACTACACCCTCACGGCCGGCCGGATGTTCACGGCGGGCGAAGATGAAGGACGCCGCCGCTACGCCGTGCTCGGATCGTCCATTCCCGACATGTTCAACGCCAACGGCGCCGCGATGATCGGCCAGGAAATCCAGATCCGCGGCATTCCGTTCGAGATCATCGGGGTGCTGTCGTCCAAGGGCTCCGCCATGGGTTTCGGGAATCCGGACGAGCAGATCCTGATCCCGCTGCAGACCGCGCGCTACCGCATCATGGGCACCGACCGCCTGCGGTCCATCACCGTCGACGCCGCCAGCGTGCCGCAGATGACGCTCGCCATGATCGAGATCGAGCGCGTGCTGCGGCGCGAGCACAAGATCCGCCCGGGCGGCGACAACGACTTTCAGATCCGCAACCAGTCGGACATTCTGGCGACGTTCCAGGACACGACGAAGACGTTCACCTATCTGCTGGCCGGCATCGCGGCGGTGAGCCTGCTCGTGGGCGGCATCGGCATCATGAACATCATGCTCGTGTCGGTCACGGAACGGACGCGCGAGATCGGCGTGCGCAAAGCGCTCGGCGCGACGCGGTTCAACATCCTGTTCCAGTTCCTCGTCGAAGCGCTCGTCTTGTGCCTGGTGGGCGGTCTGCTCGGTATCCTGTTCGGCTCGCTGGGCGCCGTGGGCCTCTCGACGCTGATGCACTGGAACACCTCCCTCAATGTCTTTGCCATCCTCATCGCCTTCGTCTTCAGCGCGATCGTGGGCCTGTTCTTCGGCATCTGGCCGGCGCGGCGGGCTGCTGCACTGGATCCGATCGTAGCCCTGCGATACGAGTAGAATGCGGAATGTGAAATGCGAAATGCGGAATTGACCTGACGAACCGTCACTCGCGTCAGGCATTTCGCATTCGGCATTCCACATTTCGCATTGTACTTTTAGTCCCATGCTCGCCGTCCTTCTCCTTCTCGTACAGTCCGCTGGCGATCCACAGCCGATTTACAATGGAGGGTTGCGACAGCTCGACGTGCGCCTGCCCCGCATCGAGACGGCGGCGGTGCGCATCGACGGGGTGCTCGACGAGGACGTCTGGCGCCAGGCGGCGCTGCTCACCGGATTCAGCCAGTACCGCCCCGTCGACAGCCGGCCGGCGGAGGATTCGACCCAGGTCCTCGTCTTCTACGCACCCGACGCGATCTACTTCGGCATTCGCGCGTACGAGGCGCACGGCAGTGTCGTGCGGGCCACGCTCGCCGACCGCGACAACATCGGCGCCGACGACAACATCCAGATCCTGCTCGACACGTTCAACGACCGGCGTCGCGCCTCGCTCTTCGAGGTCAATCCGCTGGGCGTGCAGCAGGACGGCGTGCGCAGCGAGGGGATCGCGGGCGCCGCCGGCGGTGCCAATGCCGGCGGCCGCTTCGACGGGGTTGTCGACTTGAATCCTGACTACGTCTACGAGTCTCACGGCCGGGTGACGCCGTGGGGTTTTGAAGTGGAAGTGCGGATCCCTTTCAAGAGTCTGCGTTACCAGAGCGGTGAAACGCAGGACTGGGGCATGCAAGTCGTCCGCGTCACGCAGCATACCGGCTACGAAGACACGTGGACCCCCGTCGTGCGCGCCAGCGCGAGTTTTCTCATTCAGTCAGGGACGCTGAAGAATCTCAGCGGGATGCGCCGTGGCTTGGTCATGGACGTGAACCCCGAGTTCACGTCTCACGTGGACGGCGCACCGACGGGGGGGGGGCCGGGGGGACCGGGGGGGCCGGCGTATCGCTATGGCCAGGTCGATCCGCAGCTGGGCGTGAATCTGCGCTGGGGCATCACGCAAAACCTCAGCATGACCGGCACGGTCAATCCCGATTTTTCCCAGGTGGAAGCCGATGTCGGCCAGGTGACCGTCAACGAGCGCTTCGCCCTGTTCTTCCCCGAGAAGCGGCCGTTCTTCCTGGAAGGCCTCGAGCAATTCGATACGCCGAATGCGTTGATCTACACGCGCCAAATCCACGCCCCAGTGGGGGGCGCCAAGCTCACGGGCAAAGTGGGGGGGACCGGGATCGCCTATATCGGTGCGGTCGATGACAACGAGACGACAGGCGCTCCGCATCCGGTATTCAACCTGCTCCGCCTGCGTCGTGACCTGGGCGCCTCGTCGACCGTTGGGCTCGCCTACACCGACCGCGTTGCCGGCAGCGATTGGAACCGGGTGCTCGCGGCAGACGCGCGCGTCATCTGGAAGAAGATCTGGTTTTCGTCGGCGCAGTTCGCGGGATCCTGGACCAGGGACGCGGCCGGGCAGCTGTGGGACGTCACGCTCTACGATCTGACCGGATATTCGTACGGCAACCACGCGGAGCTCGTCGGCATCAGCCCCGATTTCAAGGCGTCGAGCGGCTTCGTGAATCGCGTCAACGTCGTCCACGGGCGGCTCTTCAATCGGTTTACGCGGTATGGGAAGCCGGGCGCGGCGCTGGAGAACGCGACGACCTATCTCCTGATTCAGCCCACGTGGCGCTATGACGATTTCCTCAGATTTCGCCGCACGCTCGAAGGGTCGATTTCCCAGCAGTTCCAATTCACGCTACGCGGCGGATGGTTTGTGACGGCGCTGTGGCAAAATCTCCATCAGCGATTCGATTCCGCCGACTACAGCGGCTATCAGGTGGACTCTGGCGGCACTCCGGTGCCGTTCGTTGTCCCGCCTGGTCTCTACAACATGTGGGGCGGGCTCGGCGCCATCAGCACACCCAATCGTGCGGTGAAGGCCGACGTCAGCATCGGCTATGTCTCGGGCCCGATCTTTGCCGAAGCGTCCGAAGGCCGCGCGCTCAATGTCTACACCGCGCTCGAATGGAAGCCGACGTCTTCGCTTCGCTTCGCGGCGCAATGGCCGCATCAACGCATCACGCGCGCCCGCGACGGCAGCTGGTTCTCGACGGCCGACATCCCGCGCCTCAAGATCGAGTACCAGCTGAAGCGCGACATCTTCTTCCGGTATGTCGGCCAATACAGCGCGCAGCGACGGGACGCGTTGCGCGACCCGCGGACGGGCGACTCGCTCATCGTCAGCGGCAACCAGCCGCCTGAGCCCGAATTTCGGAACGACTTCCTGTTCTCCTACAAGCCGACGCCCGGTACCGTGCTGTTTCTGGGCTACGGCAGCTCGCTCACCGAGCAGGATCCGCTCAGCTTCCGGCGCTTGTCGCGCACCGCGGATGGCTTCTTCCTCAAAGCCAGTTATCTCTTTCGGATGTGATCACTCTCGACCATCAGCTCCTCGAGGAGCGCCTCGCGAAGCAGCGCCAGTACGTGCTCGCGAACACCCGTGCGCGCTGGGGGTTCGTGGGGTTCGGCATCGTGCTGCTCGTGGCGGTCAAGCTTGCCGGTATCACGCCGGTCTCGTCGTGGTTCATACTTGCCTTCGCCGCGAGCTTCGCCGCGGCGAATGCCGGCGTGCGCCGGCTGGTGCAGCGCGGCGCGTTCCAGCCGTGGTACGCGCAACTGAATCTGGTCGTCGGCTGTCTGCTGATCTCGGCCGTGCTCTACGCGATGGGACCGAACGGCCACGTGCTCTATGGCGCCTATCTCATCGCCCCGCTGCAGGCGGCCTTGTATCTCGAGCGCCGCGAGGCGTGGGGCGCGCTGATCATCAACCTCGTCGCGTTCACGCTGGTCACCGCACTCGCCCAGGTCGCCGGCCACGGGTGGCCGTGGGCGCTGTACATCCAGGAAGGCCTCGTCCTCGTCTTCGCCTGCGTGGCGCTCGTGCCGATGCTGGTCCAGATCGTCGATCGCCTGCGCAGCGCGCGCGGCGTGCTCGGCGAGATCGAGCGCGGCGACCTGACGCGCCAGATGGAGAGCGGCGCCGCCGCGGCCGCCACCGACGAGTTGGGATTCCTCGGCGTCAGCGTCAACCGCACGACCGCCGCGATTGCCGACATCGTTCGCGAGATCGGGGGACGGAACGCCAGCGCCAGCTCATCGGCTATGGGCGCCAGGATTCCGAAGCGGCCTCCGGTCTCGCGACCACGCTGCACGCTCGCGCCCAGGAGGCCGAGCGCCAGATCACGCAGATCGCCCTCCAGGCGCATCGCCGCGGCGAGGAGGTCGCCAAGGCCAGCACGCTGCTCATGAACTTGATGGTCCACATGGATCATGCCTCGGAAGTCGCGGCCGTACTGGACAAGGAGTCGCGCGAGATCGGGAAGCTCGTGGACGGCATCACGCGCATCGCGAGCCAGACCGATCTGCTGGCGCTCAACGCCGCGATCGAGGCGGCGCGCGCGGGGCAGCACGGGCTCGGGTTCCGTGTCGTCGCCGGCGAGGTCAGAAAGCTCGCGGAGCAAAGCTCACGCTCCGCCGAAGAGGTGCGGACGAAGGTTCGCGCCACCCAGGATCAGATCAGCCGGGTCGTGGACGCCATGCAGAAGGGCCGGGAGGCGGCGAAAGGCGTCGGCAGCGTCGCGACGACCGTGCAGGGCGCACTCGACGCGATCTTCGCCGACCTGAACTCGACGGTCCAGTTCGCCACGACGTTCGCCGCCGAGACCGAGAATCAGACGAAGCGGATGCGCGAAGTGTTGCGCCGGATGGAGGAGGTTGCCGCGATCGCCGATGGGGCGGCGACGGGTGCGCGCCAGACGTCCGCGGCGACGGCACAGCAGATCGCGTCACTCGGCGAGCTTACCAGCACATCGCAGCATCTGTCCGACGCCGCCGCGACGCTGGCGCAGACGATCCGGCGCTTCCGCGTCAACGGGGGGGTGCGCGGCGGTTCGAAATGAGCCGCTTGGTCTGAGCGTTCGCGGTGCGGCGAACCTCGTCGACATCCGCAGTCTTCAACACACCGTCGCGCACGACAATGCGCCCGTCCACGATCACATGCCGGACGTCGGCGGGTTGCGCGCTGTAGACAATCCGGGAAATGAGGTCGGCGTCCTCCGGCTGGGCATGCGGTGCGGCGAGGTCGAGCACCACGACATCGGCGCACTTCCCCACTGCGATGGACCCGATCTCCGACTCGAGCCCCAGCGCCCGCGCGCCGCCGAGTGTCGCCAGCTCCAGCAAGGTCGGAGCGGGCATCACCTCGGGTCCGAGCCGGGGCTTCTGAATCAGCGCCGCGAGCCGCATCTCCGCGAATGCATCGAGCCGGTTGTTGCACGGCGCCCCATCGGCGCCGACGGCGACGCGGCAGCCGGCGGCCAGCATCTCGGGGATCGGCGCGATGCCGCTGCCCAGCTTCAGGTTGGAGCTGGGACAGTGGACGACGTTGGTCGCCTGGCGCGCCAGCCGCGCGATCGCGTCGTTGTCCGCCCACACACAGTGCGCCAGCGCGGCCCGCGGTCCGGAAATGCCGACGGAGTCGAGATACGTGATTTCATCGTGTCCCGTTTCCCGTTTCACGGTGTCCAGCTCGAGCGGGGTTTCCGCCGCGTGCGTATGGATGACCGCGCCCGCTTTTTCGGCCAGATCGCTCACGGCGCGCAACAGTGGACCGGTGCAGCTCGGCGCATACCGGGGGGCAAAGCAGTAGCGCAGCCTTCCATCCGCTGCCCCATGCCAGCGAGCGCAGAGATCCGCACTCTCTGTAAGCGCCTTGTCGGTCGGTTCACGCAGGGAGGGTGGGCTCGTCGCCGCGTCCATCAGGCACTTCCCCGCGGTCGCGCGAATGCCGATGGCCTCGAGCGCCTCGAACGCGGCACCCGTGTGGCGCACCGTCTCCATGTCGAGGATCGCGGTCGTGCCGCCGAGCAGCAGCTCGGCGGCGCCGAGCATCGCGGAGGCATGGATGGACGCCTCGGTGTGCGCCGCTTCGAGCGGCCAGATCCGTTTGGCGAGCCATGCTTCCAGCGGGAGATCGTCGGCCAGCCCGCGGAACAACGTCTGGCAGAGATGAATGTGGGCTTGGATGAGACCGGGAAGTAGGACGAGACCGGAACAATCGATGACAGTCGGCCGTCCGGCCGGCCGGCCGTCCGGCCGGCCAATCTTCTTTATCCGTCCGTCCTCTATGAGCACATCGGCGTCGAGGATGCGCCGCGCGCCGTCCATCGTGACGACGCGCCCGCCCTTCAACAGCAGCGCTTTACTCAACGGAGCTTCAAGAGATCAGCGGGATCGAAGGCGACGGCCCCGTACTGCGCGCCCCAGTGCAGGTGCGGTCCCGTCACGCGTCCCGTGGCGCCGACGCGGCCGATGAGCTGGCCGCGCTAGGTCGAGCCCGTAATGCCGGCTGCGCCACACGCCATTCACCTTGCGCCCCGACCCGAACACGCTGGTGACGCGCGACGTGCGCGGACGCATGAAGGGGACTTTCCAGAGCCTCGGCAGCTCGTGCGCGCGTCGCGCCGCGTCACGCGCCAACACCCGTTCGCGATCGATGCGCGCCAGCAGCGCGCTGTCGGGAGGCGGGGTGAATCGCTCCGCGGCGCGCACCTCCTCATTCGCCGGTGCTTTGCGCGCCACAACCGGCACGGATGCCTTGTGGCCGATGACGGCGCCGTCCCAACCAATGGAAAGTGTCATCACCTTGACGCTGTCGGAGGCGGTCAGCGGCACGGCGGCGAATGCCTTCCCATCCCGGAAATGCAGTGGCTCGCCCGCGACCTCGCCGGTCACGGCGTCCGGTGCTGACACGACGATGAGCGAGCCCTGACGCGGCAGCTCCGGCTGCCATGTGATCTCCTGGACCGCCGTCACCGCGGCGAGCACGAGCAGCAGCATCAAGTCGCGATGCGCGGATGGGCTGAGCCGCTGTCGGCCGATGACGGCAAATCGAAGTAGGCCTCCACTTCATCGAGCAGCTCCTCGTCGGAGTAGACTCCCGCGAGGATCCGCTCCGCGGTGCCGGGCTCGACAAGCACATAGCCGAACGGATAGTCCACGCCGCTCAACAGAATCATGCGCCGCTGGTGGTTCGGCAGGGCGACGTAGATCGTGTCGGAATTCGTCGGTATCAGCGCGATGTTGTTTTTTCTCAACGTGCCGACGATCGCTTCGGTGGTAAAGTTGAGCTCGTCGAGCGCTTCGGCCTGATCATCGGCCGACAGCGTATCTGCCGCCGCCAGCCAAAACACGACCACCGTCTGCTGCGTCACGAGGCGAGGCGCGAGCAGCGCGCTGTCCGCCGAGTCATGCGGCGTCAGGTCAGCGACGTTGAGGGAGTCGTTGGTGCGAGTGGCGACGGCGGCGTTCTGTGGCCGGCAGGACGCCAATAATGCGATCGCGAGGAACGTTGCTGCGCGCATGGCGGACAATATACTTAGCCCATGACCGTTGCTTCCCCCGCGCCCCCCATACCGCAGGCTGCGGCCGTCAAACGCCATCACTGGATCGTGCGCCTCACGCACTGGACGACGTTTGTTTCGCTGCTGGGCATGATCATGAGTGGGCTGCAGATCTACAGCGCGTACGCGCGCTTCGGAGAGCGCGGTGGACCCTATTACTACAATGCTTTCCAGGACCGCCAATTCCCGGCCTGGAGCCGGCTCGGCGGCTGGCTCGCGGGAGCGTTGAACTGGCACTTCGCGCTGATGTGGCCGCTCATCGCCGGGGGCGTGTTGTACGTCTCGTATCTCGCCTACAGCGGCGAATGGCGGTCGCTGCTGTTCCGCCCGCGCGACATCCGCGGCGC
>QHUQ01000289.1:0-2713 GCA_003221985.1 Gemmatimonadota bacterium
AGTGCGGTGCCAGCCAGATTGAAGAGGATTGAAGGGAGCTGGCCATGCAGGCGATGATCGTTCCACGGGGCATGAACCCCAGCTACTACACGTTCCTGCGGATCACGGCCGAGGCCAACGGGCAGGAACTCTTCGTCGATCGCCGTCTTCGCGAGCGCCGTGCTTCACTTCAGACCGGCGTCGAACGCCGTCTGATCGACAGACGCGGGCCATTGCCACGGACGTGGACCGAAGACGGGTTTCTGCTGACCGAAGGATGAACATGGACAGTCCGGCCGCCGGCGGGACGCGAGCTTCGTGGTGAGCGTTTCGCACCTGCGCCTATAATGCCCTCACTTCGACTGGAGGCCAGATGACTGTTCTCGGTCGCCGCGAGTTCCTGGCTGGCGCAGGAACGCTCGCCGTTTCGGCACGATCGGTGTTCGCCGCGGCCCAGGCGGCTCGGCCCGGGGCCGTCTTTCCACCCTCGGTGCGCGCCGACTTCCCGTCCGTCGCGCTCGAGACCTACATGAACTCCGCCGCGATGCACCCGCTCGGCACGTTCGCCGCGCGCGCCATCGAACAAGGTCTGGCCTATCGCCTCCACGGCGCCGGCGCGGGACGCGCCGACTTCGGCGCCGACAGGCAACAGGACCTGAAGAAGCGCTACGGGCAGCTGATAGGCGCCACGGCCGGTGAGATCGCCTACACGGCCAACACGTCCGACGGCGAGAACATCGTCGTCATGGGTCTGGACCTGCCGAAGCGCGGCGGGAACATCGTGATCGACGAGCTGCACTTCACGACGTCGCTCTACATGTACAAGGAACTGGAGAAGAAAGGCGTCGAGCTGCGGATCGTGAAGCACCGCAACTGGGCGATCGACGTGAACGACATGGACCGCGCGATCGACAGGAACACGCGCCTGGTGTCGCTGGCGCTGGTCTCGAACGTGAACGGTTTCATGCACGACGCGAAATCAGTGAGCGCCCTCGCGCACGCGCGCGGCGCCTATCTGTTCGCCGACATCATCCAGGCGGTTGGCGCCGTCCCCATCGACATGCGCCGGCTCGGCATCGACTTCGCCTCGGCGGGTACCTACAAGTGGCTGATGGGCGAACGCGGCATCGGCTTCCTGTACGTCCGCGAAGATCTGCAGGGCACGGTGCTGCCGACGACGAGATATGGGCACCGGCAGGTGGCGAACTTCAACCGCGCCGAGCTCACGTGGGAGCCGCTGCCCGGCGCCGCGAAATACGAGACCGGCGGCATCGGGGTGCTGCTCGCCGCCTGCGTGTCGGAAGGCATCGACTACGTGCAGAAGCTGGGCCTCGACCGGATCCGCGCGCACGCCCGTCAGCTGACCGATCGACTCCAGAAGGAACTGCCCCCGCTCGGATACAAGCCGCTGACCCCGCGCGGCACCGAGACACCGATCCTCGCGTTCGAGCTGAAAGACGCGGCGGCCACCGCCAGGGCGCTGCAGTCTGGAAACGTGGCAGGGACGATCATCGCCAACGAGAACCGCCTGCGGCTGTCGGTGTCGGTGTTCAACACGCACGAGGACGTCGACCGCGTCGTCAACGTGCTCGGTGGCAGGCGGAATTCAGAATTACGAATTAGTAGGAATTAGGAATTCGGAATTCGTTCCCGCATTCCAAATTCCAAATTCCGAATTCCAAATTCATGTCATTTTCCCGGTGACCGCCAGAGACACTGCCTGCAGCAGCCCGGCCGCGGTGCACGGCTTCTCGAGGAAGGCCTCCTGATGCCACAGCGTCGCCTTCTCTTCGAACAATTGATCGCTGCAGCCGGTGAGATACAGCACCTTGAGATCGGGATCGTTCAGGCGCAACCGCCGCGCGAGCTCCGCGCCCGTCATCTTCGGCATCGCGACATCGGTCAGCAGCAGGTCGACGAAGCGGGTGTGGAACAGTCGGTCGCGCGGCGCGTCACCGCCTGGAGGAGACTCGCCGCGATCGTTTTCATAAGGCAACCTCCTGCTTGACCCCATCGAAGAAGCGAATGGCATCCATCACGGCGGCGGCTTCAACCGACAGCCGTCGCCATGCCGCTTCCGCGGGCTCGAGCCGCGATTCGGCGCCCAGACGCTCGAGCGTCCGCGCGGCTTCGAGCAGCGCGCGGGCGGCGGGCAGGGCCGCGGCGGTCCCGACCAGCGCGCGCGCCGCCGCTCTCAGCCCATCGGCATCGCGCTCGTCGATGGCGGCTTTGATCGCGGCCAGCCGCGCGGGGCCCTCCTCGGCAAAGGTGCGGGTGACATGGGCGGGGACACTCGGCGTTTCGGGAGTCGCTGCCGCGTCCTGCTCGACGGCCGCGAACAGCATCGTCCGATCGACCGGCTTGGACAGATAACCGTCCATGCCGGCGGCGGCGCAGCGCTCGCGATCGCCGGTCATCGCGTGCGCGGTCATCGCCACGATGCGCTGGTGCGCGCCGGTCCCCTGCTCGCGCAGGCGGATCGCGGCCGTCGCGTCGAGGCCGCTCATCTCAGGCATCTGCACGTCCATGAGCACCAGGTCGAACGTGTCGCGCGCGAGCGCGGCGAGCGCCTCGCGCCCGTTCTTCGCCACGGTGACCGTGTGGCCCCGCCTCGTGAGCAGCTTGACCGCCACCAGCTGGTTGACGACGTTGTCTTCCGCCAGCAGCACCTTGACGCGCCGAACCGGCGCGGTGGGCGCCGCAGTCAGCGGCGGCGCCATCAACGTCGCACCGC
>QHUQ01000289.1:2737-3934 GCA_003221985.1 Gemmatimonadota bacterium
ATCATGATCGTCGCGCCGGCCAGCTCGGGCCGCATCGCCATTTGTTCGGCGACCCAGAACCCGTCCTGATCGGGCATGTTGGCATCGAGCAGCACGAGGCGAAACCCATGGCCGCCGGCAGCGGCGTGCGCGAGCGCCTCGAGCGCCGCCGGCCCGGTGGCGGCGGCCGCCGGGACCATGCCCCACCGCGCGACCTGCTCCTCCAGGATCCGCCGGTTGACAGGGTTGTCGTCGACGATGAGGACGCGAAGCCCGTCCAGTGACAGGTCATGAGGCGCCACTGCGGGCGCCTCGGATGTGTCGAAGGACGCCGTGAAGTGGAACGTGCTCCCGACACCTGGCTCGCTTTCGATCCAGATCTGCCCCGCCATCATCCTGACGAGCGTCGCCGAGATGGTGAGGCCGAGCCCCGTCCCGCCGAACCGCCTCGTGGTCGAGCTGTCCGCCTGGCTGAACGCGTCGAAGATCGTGGCATGCTTTTCACGCGGCACGCCGATGCCCGTGTCGCTGACGCGGAAGTGCAGCCTGGCGCACCCTTCGGCGCGCGCATCTTCGCGGATCTCGACGAGCACGTGGCCGCGTTCGGTGAACTTGATGCCGTTGCCGATCAGGTTCCCGAGCACCTGGCGCACGCGCACCGGATCCCCGACGATCGCGGCCGGAATGGCTGAATCGAGATCGCAGAGAAGCTCGATCCCTTTCTCGTCGGCTTTCAGCGACATCGTCTTGAGCAGATCCTTCACCATGGCGGCGAGCGAGAACGGGATCGCTTCGAGCTCGAGCCGGCGCGACTCGATCTTCGAGAAATCGAGGATGTCGTTGAGGATCGAGAGCAGCGATTCGCCCGACGACCGGACGGTCGTCAGACAGTCGCGTTGCTCGGCCGTCAGTGCGGTGTCCAGCACGAGCCCGGTCATCCCGAGAATGCCGTTCATCGGCGTCCGAATCTCGTGGCTCATGTTCGCGAGGAACTCGCTCTTGGCCCGGCTGGCCTCCACGGCGGAATCGCGGGCGCTCACCAGATCGGCGTTGGAGGCGCGCAGCTCGCTCGTCCGCGCCTCGACCGTCCGCTCGAGCTCTTCCTGGTGCTGCAGCAGTTTGCGGTCCCGTTCCTGAATCTCGTCGAGCATCTCATTGAATCCGCCGATCAGCTCGCCGATCTCGTCGTTGCCGCCGCTCGGGTCGGCCCGAATGTCG
>QHUQ01000114.1 GCA_003221985.1 Gemmatimonadota bacterium
CATTGAACATTGGACATTGTCATTTAAGCCACTCCAGTGTTACGCGCTTCGCGATGAGAAACGTCAGAACGTACCACAGGAGCACACTCGCCGCCCCGACCAGCCGCGCCGTCCGCTCCACGGGCAGTGATACGGCGACATACGCCGCAAGCGGCACGGTCGTGCCGATGGCCACGAGGCGCGCGACCTTGCTCGCGCGCCGCTCGAGCAGCCGGGTGCAATTGGCGCACAGCCCGCCGATCGGAATGCCCGCGGTGTCCGTGCCGCACTTCGCGCACGGATGGCTAGGCCCTAACCCGCTGGACCACGGCGCGGGCGAATTCGGCCGTAGCAGCACGTCCCCCCAAGTCGGGTGTGCGAACCTTGTCCTGCACGATGGTCGCTTCCAGCGCGCAACGCAGCCGCGTGCCCGCCTCGAGCTCCCCCACATGATCGAGCATCATCGCGGCCGCCAGCAGCTGCGCCGAGGGATTCGCGATTCCCTTGCCGGCAATGTCGGGCGCGGAGCCGTGCACCGGCTCGAAGATGGCGGCGTGCGTGCCGATGTTGGCACCCGGCGCGAGGCCGAGACCGCCGATCAACCCGGCGGCCTCATCCGAGAGAATGTCGCCGAACAGGTTCGTCGTGACGATCACGTCGAACTGCTCCGGTTTGATCACGAGCTGCATCGCGGTGTTGTCCACGATCTTGTCGTCGGACGCGATGACGCCGGCATACTGCTCGGCGACCCGCCTCGCCACCTCGAGGAACAGGCCGGACGTCGCCTTCAGGATGTTCGCCTTGTGCACGATCGTCACCTTCTTGCGGCCGTGCGTCTTGGCGTACTCGAACGCGTACTTCGCGATGCGCTCGCTGCCTTCGCGTGTGACGATCGACATCGCCTGCGCCATGGCGCGCCGGTCGGCGCCGATCTTGAACGTGTGATCGAGCCCGACGTACAGCCCCTCGGTGTTCTCGCGGATGATCACGAGATCGATGTGGTCGTAGCGGCCGCCCGGGACGATCGTCTTCGTCGGCCGGACATTGGCGTACAGGTCGAACTCCTGACGCATGGCGACGTTGACCGACCGGTAGCCGCCGCCCACGGGCGTCGTGAGCGGGCCTTTGAGGCAGAGACGCGTGCGGCGAATCGAATCGAGCGTGGCGTTGGGGAGCGGAGTGCCGGCTTTCTCGACCGCCGCCATCCCGCCGTACTCTTCATCCCAGTCGAACTTCGCTCCCAGCGCGTCGAGCACCTGCAACGTCGCAGCGGTGATCTCGGGACCAATGCCGTCTCCCGGGATCAGCGTGGCCTCGCGCGTCTTCACGGCAATCCCGGCGTCAGGCTCTTCACGGCGCGCGTGAGCGCGGTCCAGGGATCGGTGCCCTCCCCTCGAGCCGTCGTGCGCCAACCCACCCGCCCGACGCGCGTGTCGATCAGTACCACGGACAGCTCTGCGACGGCGATCGGCGGTTGGGCGGATGGACGGTTGGGCGGTTGGCGAAACACCAATCCCGCGGGCACCAGCACATATCTCCCACCCACCAAACCCATCAACGTGCGAAGCTGATAGCGCAGGGGGTCAGGGACCTCCACGATCTTCTCGGCGCGGAGAAACGGCGTTCCCATCTGGTCGGGATCGGCGGCGATACCGGCCGCGCGGCGGGCAACGCGCCGCACCTCCGACGCACTAGCCCAACCGACTTCCGGAGCCCGCGCAGTGAGAAACGTCGCGATGATGCTGTCGCTCTTGTCCAATGTGGCGCGACGGTCCGCCATCAGCGCATCCCAGTGCAGCGTGTCCTCAGCCGCGACGAGCGTCAGTGGCATGAGCGCGACGCGCTGACCGGAGAGTCCGGCGGTAGGCAAGGGCGCCGTGGGCACGGGCGTTGGCTGCTGAGCCGATTGCCTGCCACCGCAGCTCCACAGGCTGCCGAGTGCCACGACGCACCAGGCACGACGCACGAAGTAGTTGTGTTGTAATGGGTTAGTCACGCGGCCAATCTAAGCCAGCGTGAGGCCGCCGTCCACCACGATGACCTGTCCGGTGATGTGCCGCGCCGCGTCGCTGCACAAGAACAGGATCACGCGCGATACGTCTTCCGGTTCGGCGACGCGGCCGAGCACCGACTCATGCTCGGCGCGCTCGAGGACTTCGCGCGGCAGCTGCGTCAGCAGCTCCGTCTTCACGAATCCGGGTGCGACCGCGTTGACGTTGATCCCGGCGGAGCCGAGATCGACCGCCGCGGCCTTCGTCAGCCCGATGAGCGCCGCCTTGCTCGCCGCGTAATTCGCGATGCCGAACCCCGGCCGGAACGCCTGATGGCTTGCCACGTTGACGATCTTGCCGAAGCGTTGCGCGCGCATGTACGGTGCGACGGCGTGGATGCAGTTGAACGCGCCGCTGACGTTCGTATCCATGACTTCCGACCAGGCCTCCGGCGTGAGTCTCCAGAGCGCGCCGTCATGAGTCACGCCCGCGTTGTTGACGAGATAGTGCACGCCGCCGAGCTGACTCCGCACCTGGCCGACGAAATGCTCGACCAGGTCCATCTCTCGCACGTCGCACAGCGCCGAGTAGCACGGGACACCCAGCGCCTTGATGGCGGTCTCGGTGAGGAGCGCCTGGGGGCCGACCTCGCGTCCCGGCATCTCGACGTAATTGAAGCCGACGCCGCAGCCGGCCTGTGCGAACTCGAGCGCCACGGCGCGTCCCAACCCGGTAGCGCCGCCGGTCACGATGAGGACGCGACCGCGGAGGGATTCAGCGTTCTTCTTGGGTTGGGGCCGCTCCTGCACAACCGGCGCGGAAGCTTCGCGCCCGCCAGACGACCACGGGTACGGGCTTGAGGGGCTCAAGGGATTCGAACCTATGTTCGAACTTGAACATCGGCAAGCGGCGTCGCAACTTACGGCCCGTGCGGGCGGTCATCTGGGTGGTCATTTCCGTACTGGGCGCGGCCGCGTTTGGCGTGCTCGCGCTGGCCCGCGGCGAAACGATCAGCGCCGCCTGGCTGTTGATCGCCGCCGTCTGTACGTACGTCGTCGCCTACCGGTTCTACTCGAAATTCCTCGCCACACGCGTCTTCGGCCTCGATCCCCGGCGCGCCACGCCGGCGGAGCGCTTCAACAACGGCCATGACTTCGTACCCACGAACAAGTGGGTGCTGTTCGGCCACCACTTCGCCGCCATCGCGGGGGCCGGCCCGCTCGTCGGCCCGGTGCTCGCGGCGCAGTTCGGCTTCCTCCCCGGCACGCTGTGGCTCGTGATCGGGGTCGTGCTCGGCGGCGCGGTGCAGGACTTCACGATCCTGTTCTGCTCGCTGCGCCGGGACGGCAAGTCGCTCGGCCAGATGGCCAAGGAGGAAGTCAGTAAAGTCACCGGCGTGACGGCCATGATCGCCGTGCTCGCGATCATGATCATTCTGCTCGCGGTGCTGGCGTTGATCGTGGTGAACGCGCTGCGGGCGTCACCGTGGGGACTCTTCACGATCGCCTGCACCATTCCCATCGCGCTGCTCATGGGCTGGTGGATGAAACGCTGGCGCCCCGGGAAAGTGGGCGAAGCGTCGATCGTCGGTGCGCTGCTGCTGTTCATCGCATTAGTCGGCGGCGGCAGCGTCGCGAGCCACCCCGCGCTCGCCGCGGCGTTCACCCACAGCGGCACGTCGCTCACCTGGATGATGATCGCCTACGGGTTCATCGCCTCGGTGCTGCCGGTGTGGATGCTGCTGTGCCCCCGCGACTATCTGTCGACTTTCCTCAAGATCACGACGGTGGTGGTGCTCGCCGTCGCGATTCTGATCATTCTGCCGCCGCTGCGGATGCCGGCGCTCACGCCGTTCGCCACCGCGGGCGAGGGCCCGGTTTTTGCCGGCAAGTTGTTCCCGTTCGCGTTCATCACGATCGCGTGCGGCGCGATCTCGGGATTCCACTCACTCGTGGCGTCGGGCACGACGCCCAAGATGATCACGCGCGAGACCGATGCCCGCATGATCGGCTACGGCGGCATGATCATGGAGTCGTTCGTGGGCGTCATGGCGATGATCGCGGCCTGTACGCTCGATCCCGGCGTGTATTTCGCGATGAACACGACCCCCACGGCCCTGGCCGGCGCGTCCCAGGTTCTCACCCAGGCCGGTTTCGTGGTGACGCCGGATTACATGCAGGCGCTGGCTGCGCAGATGGGCGAGCAAACGTTGATCGCCCGGACCGGCGGGGCGCCGTCCCTCGCCGTCGGCATGGCGCACATCTTCTCGACGCTGACCAGCGCACTCGGCGGAAGCGGCAAGACGTTGACGGCACTGTGGTACCACTTCGCCATCATGTTCGAGGCGCTGTTCATCCTCACGACGATCGACACCGGCACTCGCGTCGGCCGTTTCATGCTCCAGGAGATCGTCGGCCATGTCTGGCCACGATTCGGGCAAACGTCATGGTACCCGAGCGTCTTGCTCGCGAGCGGCACGGTGTGTGCCGCGTGGGGCTACTTCCTGTATCAGGGCGTGATTGATCCGCTGGGCGGGATCAATTCGCTATGGCCGTTGTTCGGCATCTCGAACCAACTGCTCGCTGCGGTCGCGTTGTGCGTGGCGACCACGATCCTGATCAAGATGCAGCGGCAGCGCTACCTCTGGGTCACGCTGGGCCCACTCGCATGGTTGATCGTGGTGACGATGACCGCCGGATACCAGAAGGTCTTTTCCGCCGATCCGAAGCTCGGCTTTCTGGCGCACGCTGCCACACTCGCAACATCAACCGATCTCAACGCGAGCAGGCTGATCTTCAACGATCGGCTCAACGCCGTTGTGGCGCTGTTCTTCATGGTCGTTGTCGCGATGCTGGTCTTCACGTCAGCACGCGAATGGTGGCTGGTCCTATCCCAGCGCAAACCGGCCGTTGTCCACGAGTCGCCATACATTCCCACGACCCTGGTCGCAGCCGATTAGATAGCTGTTAGCTCCGCACTGTTGGCCACTGCTGCGTCTGCTGCGTCTTGGCGTCTTCTGAGTTCGGGGTGCTGTTCGCCAGGTGTCTATAGCTCCACATCTATAGCTCTACATAGGCCCCGACTTCAAAAACCTGATTCGGAGGGATCTTGAAGAAGGCTGTCGCCCTGAGTGCATTGCGCGACATGAACGCAAACAGCCGCTCGCGCCACATCGCCATGCCGGGCCGGTCCGACGCGATCAGCGTCTCGCGGCCGAGGAAGAATGTCGTCCCCTCCAACGGTATGCTGAGGCCGTTCCCCTTGCACGCCGCCAGAATCTCGTTGATGTCGGGATCCTGCATGAAGCCGTAGCGCGCCACGACGCTGTGAAACCCTTTCCCGCTGCGCTTCACGGTCACGCGCTGCTCGCCGCCGACGTGCGGTACGTCCTCGGTGATCACGGTGAGGAAGACGATCTTCTCGTGCAACACCTTGTTGTGCGTGAGATTGAGCATTAGCGCCGGCGGCGTACCATCGGAGCTGCCGTACATAAACACCGCCGTCCCCGGCACGCGGACCGGAGGCTCGGCCGCGAGGTCGGCAAGGAGCAGTTTGAGGGGAACGGTCTTCTCCATCATCCGCTTGGAAAGAATCTCTCGGCCGCGCTTCCAGGTGATCATCACGAAGTACAGTGCGATCGCGATCGCCAGCGGCACCCACCCGCCATGCCAGATCTTGAGCGAGTTGGCCACCAGGAAGGTCAGATCGACGATCAGGAATGATCCCGAGACAGCAGCGGCTTTTGCGAAGCTCCAGCCCCATACCTCGCGACTCATCACGTAGAACATCACCGTCGTCAGCGCCATCAGGGTCGACAACGCGACGCCGTATGCTCCGGCCAGGTTGCTCGACGTCTGGAAGTACAGCACCAGCGCAATCGTCAGCACCGCGAGCATCTTGTTGACCGAGGGCACGTAGATCTGACCGATCTCGCGCGACGACGTGTGCTCGATCTCCATGCGCGGGATATAGCCGAGCTGCACCGCCTGCCGGGTGAGCGAAAACGCACCCGAGATCACGGCTTGGGACGCGATGATCGCAGCGGCCGTGGCCAGCGGAATGAGCGGAATCAGCAGCTTCGCCGGCGCCAGAAGATAGAAGGGATTGGCGGCAGCCTCCGGATTGGTCAGCAGCAAGGCGCCCTGGCCGAAGTAGTTGAGCATCAGCGCCGGCAGCGGGATCGTGAACCATGCAAGCTGAATCGCGGTGTGACCGAAGTGCCCGAGATCGGCATACAATGCTTCACCACCCGTGACGACCAGGAAGACCGCGCCCAACACGAGCAGGCCGCGTCCCGGATCGTCCGCAAGGAATCGAATGGCGTGGGTCGGTAATACCGCACCGACGACGGCGGGATTCTTGAGAATGCCGTTGAGCCCCAGCACGGCGATCGTGGCGAACCAGACCAGCATGACCGGCCCAAATACCGCGCCCACTCCCGCCGTGCCGCGGCTCTGGAACATGAACAGGCCGACCAGGATGGCGAGCGTGATCCAGATGACCCAGTGCTGCAGCTGCGGCGTCGCGATCTCGAGACCCTCGACCGCAGAGAGCACTGAAATCGCGGGAGTCAGCGCGCCGTCGGCGTAGAGCAACGCCGCACCAAAGATCCCGAGTACGATCATCAGGCGCCGCGGCGTCAAGCCGCGCGCAACCCGGCTGCCGTTCACGAGCGCCATGAGGGCAAGCACGCCGCCTTCACCCTTGTTATCGGCACGGATGATGACGACATGGTACTTCACGG
>QHUQ01000017.1 GCA_003221985.1 Gemmatimonadota bacterium
CGGGATTCATCAACTTTTTCCTGGCCGAGTCGCAGGTCGTCAGCATCCTGCCCGCGCTCATCGGCGCTGGTGCCGACTACGGGAAGAGCGACGTCGGCCGCACGCAGCAGGTCAACGTCGAGTTCGTCTCAGCCAATCCCACCGGACCGCTGCACGTGGGCCACGGCCGCGGTGCGGCGCTCGGCGACGGCATCGCCGCGCTGCTCGAGTGGACCGGCTGGCAGGTAACGCGCGAGTTCTACGTCAACGACGCCGGTACGCAGATCGACAAGATGGCCCGGTCGCTCTGGGCGCGCGTGCAGCAAGCCGCCGGTCGCCGTGCCGAGATCCCCGAAGGCGGCTATCACGGCGACTATCTGACGGAGCTGGCGCAGCGGATCCTCGCGCAGGAAGGCAAGCGCTTTGCCGATCTCCCCGAAGCGGAAGGCGTCCGCCGCTGCCGCGAGATCGGTATGCAGGCGGAGCGCGCGGAGCAGGACGAGGATCTGCGCAAGTTCGGCGTGCGCTTCGACGTCGTGTCGAACGAATCGTCGATTTACGAGCGCCGCTTGATTGATGCGACCCTCGCGGAGCTGAGCGCGAAGGGCCGGACGTTCACGGCCGACGGCGCGCTGTGGCTGCGCACGACGGACCTGGGCGACGACAAGGATCGGGTCCTGAAGAAGAGCGACGGCACCTACACTTATCTCGTGCCCGACATCGCCTATCATCGCGACAAGCACGAACGGGGGTTCGTGCGCGCGATCGACGTCTGGGGTGCCGACCACCACGGCTACATCCCCCGCATGCAGGCAGCGCTCCGGGCCCTGGGGCTGCCCGACGATTTTCTCCACGTCGAGATCGTGCAGCTCGTGCGCGTCATGCGAGGCGGCGACGAGGTGCGCTTCTCGAAGCGTACCGGGGAATTCGTGTCGCTGCGTGATCTCTTCGAGGAAACGGGCGTCGCTGCGGCCCGGTATTTCTTCCTCATGAAGCGCGGCGACTCGCAGTTCATTTTCGACGTCGATCTGGCCAAGAGCCAGACGGAAGAGAATCCCGTGTTCTACGTGCAGATGGCACACGCGCGCATGTGCGGGATCTTCCGCGTGGCGGCCCGCGAGCCCGACAGCGTGCGGGCCGACGGCGTGGACCTGGCCGTGCTCACTCAGCCCGAGGAGATAGAGCTCATCAAGGAGCTGGCCGACTTTCCCGCTGTCGTGCGGCGCGCCGCGGCCGCCTACGAGCCCCATCGCGTCACGGGCTACCTCGAGGGGCTGGCCCGGATCGCGCACGCATGGTATCACAAGTACCGCGTGCTGGGCGAGCCGGAGGAGGCCGCCCGGTTGGTGCTCGCGCGTGCCGTCAAGCAGGTGCTGGCGAACGGCCTCACCCTCTTGGGGATTCGCGCCCCGGAACGGATGTAGCGTGGGTCTGCTCGTTGTCGGCTCGATTGCGCTCGATTCGGTCATCACCCCCTTCGGCGAGACCGCCGACACACTCGGCGGTGCGGCGGTCTTTTTCGCGATGGCCGGTGCCGTGCTGCACCCGGTCCAGGTCGTCGGTGTCGTCGGCAGCGACTTCCCGGAAGCCCACCTGAAAAAGCTCGCGGCCCGCGGCGTGGACCTGGCGGGCGTCGAGCGGCAACAGGGCGAGTCGTTCCGCTGGAAGGCCCGCTATTCCTACGATCTCAACTCGCGCGAAACGCTGGAGACGCGGCTCGGCGTCTTCGCCTCATTTCAGCCGCGTATTCCGGACAAGTTCCGGGACGCGAAGTTCGTGTTCCTCGGGAACATCGACCCCGAGCTGCAGCTCAACGTGCTCGATCAGGTGAAGCAGCCGCAGCTCGTTGCCTGCGACACGATGAACTACTGGATTCAGGGCAAGAAGGACCTCCTGCTGGAGCTGCTGCGCCACATCGATATCCTGATGGTGAACGACTCCGAGGCGCGCGAGCTCTCGGGCGACTGGAATGTCTATCGCGCCGCGCACTGGATCCTCGGCCGCGGGCCGAAGATGGTGGTGATCAAGCAGGGAGAGCATGGCGCACTGCTCGTGGATCCCGACACGACGTTCAAGGTGCCGGCCTACCCGCTGCAGCAAGTCTTCGATCCGACGGGGGCAGGCGACGCGTTCGCGGGCGGGTTCATGGCGCACGTGGCGCGGACGGGCGACCTCACGTTCCCCAACCTGCGTCGCGCGATGGTCTACGGATCGGCGATGGGGTCGCTCGCCGTGGAAGCGTTCGGCGTCCAGCGCCTAGAGAACATCACGCTGCAGGAGGTGCGCGGCCGCGTGAAAGCCTTCCGTGACCTGGTGCACTTTTCCCTGGACGGTGAGGAGTGAGCAAATACGCGGCCGCCGGCGTCAAGCTCGATACCGCTGAGGAGGCGAAACGGCGGATCGCCGAGCTGGTGCGCGCCACGCGGACACCGCTCGCGCGCGGCCAGATCGGCGGGTTCGGCGGCATGGTCCGGGTGCCGGACGGTTACCAGAAGCCTGTCCTCGTCATGTCCACCGACGGTGTGGGGACCAAGGTACTCGTCGCCGCGGCCGCCGGGATCCACGACACCGTCGGCGAAGATCTCGTCAATCACTCGGTCAACGACATCCTGGTGCACGGCGCCACGCCGCTCGCCTTCCTGGATTACATCGCGACCGGAAACCTGGTCCCCGAAATCGCCGCCCAGATCGTCGCCGGCGTGGCGCGCGGCTGCCGGGCACACGACATGACGCTCGCGGGAGGAGAGACGGCGCAGCTGCCGGATCTCTACCAGCCGGGACACTACGACCTGGCCGGATCGATCGTCGGCGTGGTGGAAGAGGACAAGGCCCTCCATGGCGATCGCGTGCAGCCCGGTGACCAGCTCATCGGATATGCGTCGACAGGACTGCACACCAACGGCTACACGCTGGCGCGCAAGATCATCTTCGAATCGATGAAGCTTCGCGTTGACGCCCCGTTCCCGGAGACGGAGCAAACGGTGGGGCAGGTGTTGCTCGCGGTGCATCGCAGCTACGCGGCCGCGCTGCGCCCGGTGCTCGGCGAGGTGCACGCCCTCGCCCATATCACCGGCGGCGGAATCCCGGGCAACCTCGTGCGCGTGCTGCCGGCTGGTTCGGATGCCGTGGTCGATGCCGGCAGCTGGCCGTGGCCGCCGCTGTTCCGTGTGCTGATGCGCGCGGGGCAGGTGAGCCGGGATGAGATGCGGCGCGTCTTCAATCTCGGAGTCGGCATGATTGCGGTCGTCGCGCGCGATCACGTCGAGACGACGATTCAAGCGGCTGAACGTGTGCAGGTGCCGGCGTGGGTCATCGGCGAGATCCGGCCGGCGATTGGGGGAGGGCCGGCGGTGCGCTTTGAAGAGAGATGACGAGCGGGAGCTGGCGGCCATGCGTCGCGCGCTCGAGCTCGCGTGGCGCGGCTGGGGCCGCGTCTCCCCCAACCCGCTCGTGGGTGCCGTGGTGTTGCGCGGCGATGAGGCGGTTGCGGAGGGCTGGCACGCCGAATACGGTGGACCGCACGCCGAGCTCGCCGCGCTGCATGCGGCCGGCGACAAGGCTCGTGGCGCGACGCTGGTCGTCACGCTCGAGCCGTGCGCGCATCACGGGAAGACGCCGCCTTGCACCGATGCGATCCGCGCCGCCGCTGTGCGCCGCGTCGTCGCGGCGGTACGGGATCCCGATCCCGAGGCGCGCGGCGGCATCGAAGTCCTGAAGCGCGCGGGAATCGAAACCAGTGTCGGGTTGTGTGCGGAGCAGGCCGCCGCGCAGAACGCTCCTTTCCTCTTTACCCGCCTCCAAACTGACCGCCCGTTCGTCGCGCTGAAGCTGGCGACGTCGATCGACGGCCGTATCGCCGATGCGGGCGGGCGCTCGCAGTGGATCTCGGGTCCCGAGGCGCGCGACCACGTCCACTGGCTGCGCGCCGGCTTCGACGCCATCGCCGTCGGCGGCACGACGGCCCTCACCGACAATCCGCAGCTCACCGCGCGCGGCCTGACGCCGCGCAAGCCGCCCGTGCGGATAGTGTTCGACCGTCGCGCCATGTTGAACTCGGGCGTGTCGCTCGTGCAGACGGCGCGCGAAGTGCCGACCTGGGTCGTGTCGTCGCCCGAAGCGCCGGCGGCCAACGTGTCGGTGCTCGAAGGGAACGGTGTCCGCGTCTTCCGGCCCGAGACGCTGGAACAGGCGTTCGCCCAGCTCCGCCTCGCCGGGATCCAGTCGTTGTTATGTGAAGGAGGCGGCGCGCTCGGCACGAAGCTCCTCGCCGAGGGGCTCGTGGATCGGTTGTACTGGGTGCAGGCGCCGGTGTGGCTCGGTGAAGGGGGAGTGTCCGCTTTCCCAGGCATTCCGGCATTTCCGCTCGCCGACGCGCCACGCTGGGTCGTCGTGGAGCGGCGGCCGCTGGGCTCTGATACATTATTGGTCTTGGATCGACGGCTATGTTTACCGGAATAGTAAGCGCGGTAGGGCGGGTCGCTAAAGCGACGCGGGAAACGGGAAACGGGAAACGCGATGCGGGGCTCGCACTTACCGTCTCGGCTCCATATCGCGGCCTGAAGAAAGGCGAGAGCGTCGCGGTCAATGGCGCGTGCCTAACTGTCGAGCGAGTCGTGAAGGGTGGCTTTACGGTGCACGCTGTGCAAACGACTTTGGGCCGCACCTTGATTGGCGAATGGAAGAAGGGCCGGTCCGTCAATCTGGAGCGCGCGGTGCGGGCAAGCGACTTGATGGGTGGCCACATCGTGCAGGGTCATGTGGACGGTGTCGGGACCGTCGTGCGCGTTGCGGACGCAGGAGATGCCCGGCTCCTCGACGTGAAGGTGCCTGATGAAGTGTCGACCGCCACCATCTTGCACGGCGCGATCACGGTGGATGGTGTCAGCCTGACCGTGAACGCGCTGCCGTCGCCGGGGGTGGTACAGGTATCGCTCGTGCCGTTCACGCGCGAGCACACGACGTTGGGAAGTCTGGAGCCGGGTGATCGAGTGCACGTCGAGGCTGACGTGCTGGGAAAATACGTGAGGGAGCTATGTCGTTCGAAGCGGTAGAACAAGCGATTGCGGACATCCGCGCCGGCAAGCTCGTCATCGTGGCTGATGACGAGCGGCGCGAGAATGAGGGCGATTTGATCGGCGCGGCCGAGAAGGTGACGCCCGCGATGATCAACTTCATGGCGACGCACGCCCGTGGGCTCATCTGCATGCCGCTCACGCCGGCCGCGTGGCGATCGACCCGTCGACGGTGCCCAGCGATCTGCGGCGCCCCGGCCACGTCTTCCCGCTGCGGGCACGTCCGGGCGGCGTGTTACAGCGCGTCGGCCAGACGGAAGCCAGCATCGATCTGGCGCGGCTGGCGGGCCTGTATCCCGCCGGCGTCATCTGCGAGATCCTCAATCCCGACGGATCGATGGCGCGCCGCCCCGATCTCGAGCGGTTCGCGCAACAGCACGGCCTGACGTTCATCACGGTCGCGCAGCTCGTCGCCTACCGGCTGAAGCACGAGCGGCTCGTGCATCGCATCGCCGACGCGCGGCTGCCTACACCGTTTGGCGAATTCCGGATCATCGGCTATCGCAACGACGTGGATGACGCCGAGCACGTGGCGCTCGTCTACGGCGACGTGGCGGGGAAGCAGCAGGTCCTGGTGCGGATGCACTCCAAGTGCCTGACCGGCGACGTCTTCGGCTCGGCGCGCTGCGACTGCGGCTGGCAGCTGCACAGCGCCATGCGGATGATCGCCGAGCGGGGGGCCGGCGTCGTCGTCTACCTCGATCAAGAAGGAAGGGGCATCGGGCTGCTCAACAAGCTCAAGGCCTACGAGCTCCAGGATCAGGGGCACGATACCGTCGAGGCGAACGAGAAGCTGGGATTCAAGCCGGATCTCCGGAACTACGGCATCGGCGCGCAGATCCTGCTCGACCTCGGCCTGTCGTCCATCCGCGTCCTGACGAACAATCCGATGAAGCTGGTGGGCCTCGAAGGTTACGGACTCGAGATCGTCGAGCGGCTGCCGATCGTACCGGCGCCGTCGGATGAGAATCGGGCGTACCTCGACGTCAAGCGGGACAAGCTCGGCCACTTCCTCACTCACTGATCGTGCCACACCGAGCACCCTCCGCGGCGCGCACCTCGAGCGGCGGCCAGCGAGCGCTTCGACGCGATTGTGGCGCTGGGGTGCGTGATCCGGGGCGAGACGCCGCATTTCGAGTACGTCGCGGGTGAGGCGGCACGCGGTTTGGGCAACGTCGCCCTCGCGCATCGTATTGCGGTCGGCTTCGGTGTCCTGACGACCGACACGGAGGGTCAGGCGCTGGCGCGGGTGAGTAAGGGCGCCGAGGCGGTGCAGGCGGCGCTCGAAACCGCCGACGCGCTCGAGCGGCTCGGTGCAGCGCCCCGAGACTAAGGCGCGGGCGCGCGCCCTCCAGCTCCTCTACGCTTGGGAATTATCGGACGAACCGAGCATCGAGGCGGTCGTCGCCCGGGTCGCGGCAATCTACGGCCGGGCACCCCAGGGCTACGACCGCGGCGCGGATCTCGCCGCCAAGGCGGTGGCCGGGAGGCCCGAGTTCGACCGCCGCATCGCGGACGCCGCGGAGCACTGGCGGCTGGAGCGCGTCGGCGTGATCGAACGCAACATCCTGCGGCTCGCCCTCGCCGAGCTGGACGAGGCATCGACGCCGTCCCGCGTGGTCATCGACGAGGCGGTGAAACTGGCTCACTGGTTTGCCGGTGCGCGGGCGCCGGCGTTCATCAACGGCGTGCTCGACGCCGTGGCGCGCGAGACCGGCGCGCTGTGAGGATCCTGCTCGTCAACTGGAACGACCGCGAAAACCCTCAGGCCGGTGGCGCCGAAATCCATCTGCACGAGCTGTTCGGCCGGATCGCCGGGTGGGGTCATGAGATTCAGCTGGTTGCCAGCGGTTGGCCGGGCTGCGCGCCTCAGGCCAGCGTGGACGGGATCCACGTGACGCGTGTGGCGGGGAGGCACAGCTTCGCGCTGCGTGGGCGCGGGGCGGTGCGGCACGCGCTGCGCCAGCGCCCGTTCGACGTCGTCATCGAGGACATCAACAAGGTCCCGCTCTTTCTTCCCACGCTGACCCGGCTGCCGTTCGTGGCGATCGTGCCACACCTGTTCGGCACGACCGCTTTCGCGGAGGCGAGGGCCCCGCTGGCGGCGATCGTGTGGGCTGCGGAGCTGCCGATTCCCTGGGTGTATCGCAGGGCCGGTTTTCATGCGATTTCAGAGAGCACTCGGGATGACCTGGTGCGGCGAGGCGTCCCGGCGGAGCGAGTGGTCGTCATTCATCCGGGTGTGGATTCCCAGGCGTATCGACCCGATCCCGCAACGCCGCGCGCGACACGCCCCACGTTCTTGTACCTGGGCCGATTGAAGCGTTATAAAGGAGTGGAGCTTGCGCTCCGCGCGATTGCCGCAGCGCGGCAGTCACGCGCGGACATGACGCTGGACATCTGCGGGCAGGGCGATGACCGGCCTCGTCTGGAACGGCTCGCAAGGGAACTCGGCTTGGCAGCCGCGGTTCGATTCCTGGGGTTTGTGCCGGAAGAGGAGAAACGTCGCTTATTGCGCCGTGCCTGGGCGGTCGTTTTCCCGAGTCCGAAGGAAGGGTGGGGTATCACGAACGTCGAAGCGGCGGCATGCGGAACGCCGGCGCTGGCCTCGGACAGCGACGGGCTGCGCGAGTCCGTCCGTGATGGCGTGACGGGATATCTCGTGCCGCACGGCGACTCTGCGGCGCTCGCCAATCGCATGCTGGCGCTGGCGAACGATCCCGGCCTGGTGGAGCGGCTGGGGCTTGCGGCACGCAGCTTCGCCGAAGGCCTGTCGTGGGATGCGGCCGCGCGCGCCACCGTCACCCATATCGAACAGACCATTGCCGCGCGAGAAAGCGAGAGTTGAGTCATGCGCATCACGATCACCGCACGCCATACCGAAATTGACCACGATCTGCGCGCCCATACGCGGGAGCTGGTGGACAAGGTGGCCAAGCTCGTGCGGCGCCCGCATCATGCGCAGGTGATCTTCACCGAAGACCATGGCGAAGCGGCGGTCGAGATCGCGGTGCATGTGCCGCGCGGCCGCATCCACGTGGCCAAGGCGCAAGGAGACGATCATCGCTCGGCGCTCGACGCCGCGATCGCCCGCGTGAAGCGGCAGCTGCTCGATGAGAAGCAAACGCCGCGCGCACGCCGCCAGGCCGCGCGCTCCAAGCCCTCAGGGGTCCGGTGATCAAGGTCGGCGATCTGCTCGCCCGCAAGGGCGATCCGCTGCAACTCGAGCTGCTCACGGCCGACGTCGGGCTCGATCGGGAGATCAAGTCGCCCGAGGCGTCGAGCCCGGGCCTCGTACTGGCGGGCTACACCGCGCGCTTCGTCGGCACCGACCGCATTCATATTCTCGGCGAGACGGAGATCACGTATCTCACTTCGCTCGACGCGAAGGCGCGGCGCAAATCGGTCGAGACGTTTCTGTCGTATGCGCTCCCGTGCGTCATCATCACCAAGGCCCAGGAAGCGCCGGACGAGCTCCTGGCCGTGGCGCGCGAAAAAGGCATACCGATCATCCGCACCCGCCTCAAGACCGCAGAGTTCTACCGTCGCCTGAAGCCGTTTCTCGACGACGCCTTCGCGCCGCGCACGACGGTGCACGGATCCCTCGCCGACGTGTTCGGCGTGGGGCTGCTGTTTCGCGGCCGGTCGGGTATCGGCAAGAGCGAGTGCGTGCTCGATCTGGTCGAGCGGGGCCACCGGCTGGTGGCGGACGACGTCGTGCACGTGACGCGCCAGGGCAACGACGTGCTCATCGGGCGCGGGCACGAGATCTCGCGGCACTACATGGAAATCCGCGGCGTCGGATTGATCGACATCAACGCGCTGTTCGGCATCCGGTCCGTGCGCCAGCAAAAGCGCATCGAAGTCGTGGTGCAGCTCGAGGACTGGGACAACTCCCGCGAGTACGACCGCACCGGGCTCGACCTCCAGGAAACGGAGCTGCTGGACGTCGCGCTGCCGCTGGTGACGGTGCCGCTCAATCCCGGCAAGAACCTCACCGTCATCTGCGAAGTCGTGGCGATGAACCATCTGCTGCGCTACAGCGGCGTCGACTCGGCGCACGCCTTCAACGAACGGCTCATCCGGCGCATGCGAGAGAAAGGCGAGCTGCAGCACTATCTCGAGGAAGACTATGAGTAGCACCCTCCGCGGGGTCATCGTCTCGCACGCCGCCGTCGCGCAGGCGCTGGTCAGTGCCGTTACGGCCATCACGGGGATTGAAGGTGCGCTCACGCCGGTGTCGAATGAGGGCTGCGGCACCGAGGCGCTCGCGGAACGGCTGCGCCAGGCGGTGGGCGAGGGCCCGGCGGTGCTGTTCGTGGATCTTCCGGGCGGATCCTGTCTCACCAGCTCGCTGCGCTATGCGAAGCAGCACGCCGACATCGCCGTGGTGACGGGCGTGAATCTCGCCATGCTGCTCGACTTCGTCTTTCACCGTGACGTCCCGCCGGCGGAAGCCGCGCGCCGTGCCGTGGACGCCGGTGCCAAGGCCATTCGCGTCACCGCCGCATGACGCTCGCGCTGTACCGCATCGACGACCGGCTGATCCATGGCCAGGTGGTAGTGGGCTGGGGGCAGCCGCTCGACGTCTCGTTCATCGTGCTCGTCGATGACGAAGTGAGCGGCAGCGATTGGGAACAGGACCTCTACCGTATGGGTGTGCCGCAGCAAATCGAGGTGATCTTCGCATCGGTCGAGCAGGCGGCGTCCCAGCTGCCCGGTTGGGAGTCCGACTCCCGCGTCGGCATTCTGCTGGTGGGCGACGTCGATACCGCCGTCGCGCTCGCCGGGCGCGCGCCGCAGGTGCGCCGGCTCAATGTGGGCGGCATCCACCACCGCACCGGCCGCAAAGAGCGGCTGCGCTTCGTGTATTTGACCGACGATGAGGCCGCCAAGCTGAAACAGCTCGCCGCGCGCGGCGTCGAAGTCACCGCCCAGGACGTGCCGACCGCGCGCGCGGTACCCGTCGGGGATTTCACGTGAACCTCCCCATCGAGCTCCTGATCGCGCTGCTGGTGTGGGGAACGCTCGTCGGCGTGGACCTCGTCAGCCTGCCGCAGATGATGATCGCGCGTCCCCTGGTTGCCGGGACGATCGCCGGGGCGATCCTGGGCGACATCCCGACGGGCCTCAAGCTGGGCGTCGTCTTCGAGCTGCTGCAGTACGACATCCTGCCCGTCGGCGCGGTCCGCTATCCGGAATACGGACCGGCGACCGTCGCCGCGGTTGCGACGGCGCACGCCTCATCCGGTGTCCTCGGTCTGGGCCTCGGCGCGGTAGTGGGGCTGGTCACCGGCCTGCTCGGCGGCGTCACGATCAACGTGCTCAGGCGCGTGAACTCGCGGATCGTGCATGCGGCGGCATTGACGCTCGAATCGGGCGACCCCGAAGCGCTCGTGCGGCTGCACGTCGGTGGGCTGCTGCGCGACGCCCTGCGCGCCGCGCTCGTGACGAGCGTGGGGCTCCTCCTCGCGTGGTTGGCGCGGCCGCTACTCGGCGTTGTGCTCTCCGAGCGCGGCGCGGTGCTGCTGGCCGTCGCGGCCGTGGCGACCGCGTTGGCCGCGGGCGCCGCCGGCACGCTGCGCCTGGTGGGTCGCGGGCCGATACTCGCGTGGTTTGCCGCCGGTCTGGGTGCCGGCATCGTGGCGACGATATGGCTGCGGTGAACGCCGCCCTCGCCCGCGCACTGTTGCGGCTGTTCGCCGTGCAGGGCTCGTACAACTACGAGCGCCTGCTCGGCGTGGGCGTCGGCGTGGCCGAAGAGCCGCTACTGCGCGACCTCGGCGACGGCAAGTATCACCCCGCCGTGGCCCGCGGCGCGCACTTCTTCAACGCGCACCCCTATCTCATCGGCCTGGCGGTCGGCGCCGCCGCGCGCGCCGAGCATGACGGCGCTGCCCCCGATCAGATCGAGCGGCTGCGCGAGGCCCTGTGCGGTCCGCTGGGCTCGCTCGGCGATCGCCTGGTGTGGGCCGGCTGGCTGCCGTTGCTGTCAGGTCTGACGATGGCGGCGATCGCCTTCGGAGCCGGCTGGATCGCGGTGGGGGCGTTCCTGATCGTCTACAACGTCGGTCACGTCGCGCTGCGCTGGTGGGCGCTACAGGCCGGTTGGACCCACGGGACCCGGGTCAGCGTCGCCCTGCATCACCCCGTGCTGCAGAGAGCGGGCGCTATTCTCAGTCCGGCGATGGGGTTCGCGGTCGGCGCCGCCCTGCCGCTGACCGCCGCGTATCTCTCCGGGCCGTTCGACTCCTGGGCCCGCGTGGCCCTGGCGATCGTCGCCGCGCTGAGCTTCCTGGGGCTGCGCTGGCGCGGCGATCGCCTCAATGGCCTGCGACTCGCCCTCGGGATCTCGGCCGTCGCGCTCATCATCGGGCTGCTATGGCCGTGATCGAGCGCGACGCCCAGATCGTGAACCCGCTCGGCATGCACGTGCGGCCGGGAGCGGAGTTCGTGAAGGTGGCGAACAAGTTCCAGTCCGCGATCGAAGTCCACAAGGACGGCGTCGTCGTGAACGGCAAGAGCATCCTGGGCATGATGACCCTGGCGGCGGAGTGCGGCTCGTCGATTCACATCAAGACCGATGGCGAGGATGCGGAGCAGGCGATGGCCGCGCTGCTCGAGCTGGTCGCTGCGGGCTTTCACGAGATGCATCTGAAGCCGCAAGCCAAGGAAAAGGAAGACGCGTGAGTCCCGCCGACCGGCTGCTGAAAGGCATCGGCGTCTCGCCCGGCATCGCGATGGGGCCGACGGTGACGGTCCGCTGGGCGCTGCCCGAGGTCCCGCATCGCGTGGTCCCGCGCACCCAGGTCGAAAAGGAGGTGCGGCGGCTGCGGGCGGCGCTCAAGGATGTGCGCGAGCAGCTCAATGAGCTGCGCGCCCGCGCCGAGGCCCGCGCTGGTGTGGACGAGGCGCGCATCTTCGATGCCCAGCTGCTGATGCTCGAGGACAAGGACTTCATCGGTGGCGTCGCCGAGCTGATTCGCGAGAACCATTTCACCGCCGAGAAGGCGTTTGAGTTCAAAACGCTCGAGGTGCGCGACCTCTGGACCGCCGCGGGCAACCCGCTCCTCAAGGAACGGCTCGCCGATCTGACGGGTGTAGCGATCCGCGTCATTCAGCACCTCATGCACAAGCGCGGCGCGTCGGATGTCTGGGAGAGCCTGTCGGAGCCGTCGATTCTCGTCGCCCGGGAGCTGTCCCCCGGGCTCACCGTGCAGCTCGACCGAGCCCACGTCGTGGGTTTGATCAGTGAAGAGGGAACGCGCACGTCTCACGCGGCGATCCTGGCCCACTCGATCGGCATCCCGGCGATCTTCGGCCTGCGCGGGGCCGTCGCGCGCATTCCCGCGGGCACAAAGGCCATCCTCGACGGCACGCAGGGCACGGTGCTCCTCAACCCGACTCCCGAGGAGATTGAGGAAGCCGAGCGCAGGGATGCGAGCCGGCGCGAGCTATCTGCGCGTCTCGAGGAGGCCGTCACGCAGCCGTCCGTCACCGTGGATGGCGTGCGCATCGCGCTGCGCGGCAACGTGGACCTGCCAGACGAGGTCGCGCCCGCCAAGGTGCACGGCGCCGAAGGCGTGGGACTGCTGCGGACCGAATTCCTGATTACGGGACATAGTGAGCTGCCGGATGAAGAGACCCAGACCAACTATTTCCGGCATGTTGGCGAAGCGTTCGCCGGCCAGCCGGTCGTCATACGGACTTACGATCTCGGCGGCGACAAGTTCCCGGCGCCGTTCCGCAGTCCCCCGGAGGCAAACCCGTTCCTGGGGTGGCGCGCGATCCGGGTCTGCCTCGACGAGCCGGAGATCTTCCGCACGCAGATCCGCGCCGTCCTCAGGGCTGCGGTCACAACGAACCTGCACCTCATGATTCCGCTCGTGACGCGGCTCGATGAAGTCGAGCGCACGCGCGAGATGATGCACGAAGAAGCGGCGCGCCTCGAGCAGAACGGCATCGCGGCGGCGAAGAGCGTGCCGCTGGGTGTCATGGTCGAGACGCCGGCCGCCGCCGTGCTCGCCGATCGCCTGGCGGAGATCAGCGACTTTCTCAGCGTCGGTACCAATGACCTGACGCAGTACACGCTGGTCGTGGACCGTGGGAACGCCCGTCTGGCCGACCGGTTTACGCCACACGATCCGAGTGTGCTGCGGCTCCTCAAACTGGTGGCAGATGCGTCGCGCGCCGCTAACAAACCGGCCAGCGTGTGCGGGGAAATGGCCTCGGAACCGCTCTCGGCATTCCTTTTGCTTGGGCTCGGCTACGAGACGCTGTCGGTCGCGCCTCCGGCGCTGCCGTTCATCAAGTGGCTCATTCGACAGGTGACGACGGCGCAGGCGCGCGCAGCAGCGGACGCAGCACTCGCCGCACGCTCCGCGGATCTCGCGCTCGACATATTGCGATTTGCACTTGCCGAAGCGGTCGATCTGACACTGCTCGATCCTGATGCGCGGTTGCCCGCGGGACGGCGCTCCGGTAATTTGAAACTCTAAGGAACCAACAACATGCCAACTCATCGTCACGTCTTCACTTCCGAGTCGGTCACGGAAGGGCACCCCGACAAGATCGCGGATCAGATCTCCGATTCGATCCTGGACGCTATTCTGGCCGAGGATCCCAAGGCCCGCGTGGCCTGCGAGACGCTGGTCACGACGGGCATGGCGGTCGTTGCGGGCGAAATCACGACCTCCACGTATGTCCACATTCCCGACATCGTGCGCGGCACGATCACATCGATCGGGTATACCGACGCGAACTTCGGGTTTGACGCGCAGACTTGCGCTGTCTTGACGACCATCGACCGCCAGTCGACCGACATCGCGATGGGCGTAGACACGGGTGGCGCGGGGGACCAGGGGATGATGTTCGGCTACGCGAGTGACGAGACCCCGTCGCTCATGCCGCTGCCGATCATGCTCGCGCACCGGCTCGCCGAGCGTCTGGCGGCGGTGCGAAAAACCGGGGCGCTGCCCTGGCTGCGGCCCGACGGCAAGACGCAGGTCAGCGTCGTGTATGAAGGGTTGAAGCCCGTCGGCGTGGACAAGCTCGTCGTCTCCGCGCAGCACTCGGAGCTGATCGACAATGCCGAGCTGCGCGCGGGGATCCTGGCGCACGTCGTTCGGCCGGTCGTGCACGAAGCGGGCTTCGAGATCAAGGACAAGGATGTGCTCGTGAATCCGACGGGCCGGTTCGTCGTGGGTGGCCCGCAGGGCGACGCGGGGCTCACCGGCCGCAAGATCATCGTCGACAGCTACGGCGGCATGGCACGGCATGGCGGCGGTGCGTTCAGCGGCAAGGATCCCTCCAAGGTGGACCGCTCCGCCACGTATGCCATGCGCTGGGTCGCCAAGAACATCGTCGCGGCTGGTCTGGCCAGGCGTTGCGAGGTGCAGGTTGCGTACGCCATCGGTGTCGCGGAGCCCGTGTCCGTGATGGTGGACGCGTTCGGAACCAGCGATGTGCCGCAGGACGCGCTGGAGCGCGCGGTCCGCGAAGTCTTCGATTTGACGCCGGCCGGCATCATTCAGGCACTCAACTTGCGGAATCCGATTTATCGGCCCACCGCCGCCTACGGCCATTTCGGCCGCGCGCCGGAGAAACGCCGGATCGGCGAACGGGACGTCGAGCTATTCACCTGGGAGCACGTCGATCGCGCCGAGGAGCTCAAGGTCGCGGCGGAGCGGGCATCCCGTACAACGCGGAAGGCCAATGTCTGAGACGGCGATCAAGGGCGGAGCGAAGGCGACCAACGACATCAAGGACATCAAGCTCGCCGACGAAGGGCGGCGGCGGACCGAATGGGCCGAGCGGTCGATGCCGGTGCTGCGGCAGCTTCGGGAGCGGTTCGCGCGCGAGCGGCCCCTGACCGGGAAGCGCCTGGCGGCATGCCTGCACGTCACCACGGAGACGGCGAACCTCGCGGTCACGCTCCAGGCGGGCGGCGCCGACGTTGCACTTTGCGCCTCGAATCCGCTGTCAACCCAGGACGATGTCGCGGCGCACCTCGTACGGGACCACGGCATCAAGGTCTTCGCGATCAAGGGCGAGGACCACACGACTTACTACGAGCACATCCGCGCGGCCCTGGCACATCGCGCCGACATCACGATGGACGACGGCGCCGACCTCGTGGGCGCGCTACACATGATCGCGCTGAATCGGCTCGATGATCTCGCGCCGCCGGTGCGGAAATGGGTCGAAACGTTGTCCGTGTCCGATCGCAAGGCCCTCGTCGCGGGAGTGATCGGGTCGACGGAAGAGACCACGACGGGTGTGATCCGGCTCAAGGCGATGGCGAAGGACGGCGTGCTACAGTTTCCTGTCATCGCGGTCAACGACTCGCTCACGAAGCATCTGTTCGACAACCGCTACGGCACGGGGCAGTCGACGCTCGACGGGATCATCCGTGCGACGAACCTGCTGATCGCCGGGAGCACGGTGGTAGTGGCGGGGTATGGGTGGTGCGGTCGCGGATTCGCGATGCGGGCGCGCGGTGCCGGCGCGAACGTACTCGTCACCGAGATCGACCCGATGAAGGCCCTCGAAGCGCAGATGGACGGTTATCAGGTCGTGCCGATGGAAGAAGCCGCCAAAGTCGGCGATCTGTTTGTGACGCTGACCGGCAATGTCGAGGTCATCAGGGTCGAGCACATGAAGGCGATGAAGGACGGCGCGGTGGTGGCAAACTCGGGGCACTTCAACGTGGAAATCGACCTCGAGGGACTGAAGAAGGTGGGAAAAGGACCGGTACGCGTGCGCGAATTCGTGGAAGAGTGGCAGTTCGGAGGGAAGAAGCTGTTCGTGCTCGCCGACGGACGCCTCATCAATCTCGCGGCCGCCGAGGGGCATCCTGCCAGCGTGATGGACATGTCGTTCGCGAATCAGGCGCTCGCCGCCGAATTCGTCGTCAACAACGCCAAGAAACTCGGCAAAGACGTGCATCGCATTCCCGCCGACCTCGATCAGGAGATCGCGCGGCTCAAGCTGCAGTCGATGGGCGTGGCGATCGACACGCTCACCGCGGCGCAACGCAAATATCTCGCTTCGTGGGATATGGGGACCTGAATGTCCTCCCCGGGGGGAGCCATGCTGCAGGTTCGGGTAGCTCACCTCGGGCTGGATCGCACGACGAACACGCCGGTGGTGATTCTCCAGGAAAACGAGGGGCAGCGTGTCTTGCCGATCTGGATCGGTCCCGCGGAAGCGAGCGCGATCGCGATGGAGCTGGCCGGCGTCAAATTCTCCCGCCCGCTCACCCACGACTTGCTCAAGCAGGTGATCGTCGGCCTCGGCGCCGAGCTGCGCAAGGTGATCATCACGCAGGTGAAGGACAACACCTACTTCGCCGAGCTGCACATCTATCGCGGTGACACCGTGATTCAGATCGATGCCCGCCCGTCCGACTCGATCGCGCTGGCGCTGCGCCTCAAGGCGCCGATCCTGACGAGCGAGACGCTGCTCGAGCTGACCTCCGTCGACACGAGTGAAGGCGCGATCCAGCCGGGCTCCGGCGCCGGTCCGCTCGATGCCGACACGCTGAAGTCATACCTCCAGAACCTCGATCCCGAAGATTTCGGCAAGTTTACGCCGTAGCCTGCTGCTGCTGACGTGCGTTCCCGCTGCGCTCTCCTCCCAAATGGTGAGCGTCAGCGGTCGCGTCCTACGCGGCGGTCGCGATACCGTCCCCCTGTCCAACGCATGGGTCGTGCTGCATCGGGTCACGCGCGAGCAGGGCGGCCCGATCGATTCCGTTCGCAGTGACGCCCGTGGCCGCTACCGCATGCTGCTGCGGGATCCCGACAGCGCCGGTGCCTACGTCGTCAGTGCCTGGTACGACAGCCTCGCGTACTTCTCGTTACCGCTGAATGTTCTCGGCCGCCCGGCCGCCCACGTCGAAGACATCGTCACGTTTCCTACGACCACCAAGGGGCCACCGATCCGGCTGGCGCGGCGGCTCGCGACGGTGGCGGCGGCTCGGGAAGACGGCACGCGCGAAGTGCTGGAAATCCTGGAGCTCGAGAACACGGGGCGGACGACGCGCGTCACCAAGGACACGCTCGAGCCGACCTGGGCGGGACGCGTCCCCGCGCGGGTCGGGCAGTTCCGCGGCGGGCAGGGCGACATCTCACCCGACGCGATGCAGTTCCGCCACGACAGCGTCATCGTGCTGGGGCCGATCCCCCCGGGCCCCGTGAAGCAGCTCAGCTACGGCTACTCGCTCCCATTGGGCACGCGCGCGCTCGTGATTCCGATCGATCAGCCGACGGTCGAGCTGAATCTGCTGGTCGAGGACACGGCGGCGGCCGTGACGGCGCCGAAACTGCAAACGCTGGGGGTGCAGGAGATCGAGCAGCGCCACTTCGCGGCGTATCGCGCGGGCCCGCTCGCGCCGGGCGACAACGTGGAGATTCGGTTGCCGGCGGGTGCGTTCCGCGCCCAGACACTGCTGCCGTATGTCATTGCGATCCTCGCGGCCGGCATGGTGGTCGCGTTGATCTGGGCATTGCGCAAGCGACCGACCGAGCCTAGACTGACCTAGTCGTCCATTTCGCGAACGGGGATACGGAAGCCGGTGTGAGTCCGGCGCGGCCCCGCCACTGTAACGGGCAGGTTTTGATGTAGGGGCGCAGCATGCTGCGCCCGTACTACGCGGACCACCACTGGGATTCGTTCCCGGGAAGGCCTCCGCGTTTTCGCCCGGAGCCAGGAGACGTCTTCGTTCGCGCCACCACGCAATTCCCTCGCGGGAGGGATGGTGCTTCGACGTCTCTGCGTTGTTCTCCTCATTTTTCTCGGCTGTCATGGGACGGCCGGACGGCCTGACGGCCGGACGGCTCAACGCATCGTGTCCCTGCTTCCCTCGTTCACCGAGATCCTGTTTGCCATCGGTGCTGGTGATCGTCTCGTGGGTCGTACCACATGGTGCGACTATCCGCCCGCGGCGCTCGCCGTGCCCAGCGTCGGCGACGGGATGCCGCCGAACATCGAGGCGGTGGCCGCACGGCAGCCCGATCTGGTCGTCCTGTACAACTCCGGGCCCAACGTCGCGGCCGCGCAGCAGCTCGAGCGCATCGGGATTCGCACGGTACTGCTCGATCTCAACCGGTTGGAAGATCTCGGTCCGGCAACGCGGACCCTGGGGCGGCTGACCGGTCTCGAGCAGCGTGCTGAATCGCTCGCGGCAGCGATGGACGCCTTTACCTCCACCAACCTTCACCCACCTTCACCGACCTCCACCGTCGCGTTCATCGTCTGGGACAACCCTCCCATCACGATCGGCCACGGCAGCTATCTGGATCAGCTCGCTGCGCTTGCCGGCGCGCGCAACGTCTTTAGCGACATCGCCGCACCCTCCGCGCAGGTCTCGCTCGAGACGATCGCCGCCCGCGACCCCCAGTGGATCGCTGTGCTGTCCGATTCCGGCGCGATGCCGGCGTTCGCCAAAAGACAGGAATGGCGGGCGGTGCGCGCGGTGCGCGAGGGCCATTTCCTGCTGCTGCCGGGGTCGTTGTTTGGCCGCCCCGGCCCGCGATCGGCCGAGGCCGTGCGCGAGCTGCGGGCGCGGTTGGACCGAACGGCGTCCCGATGAAATGGACGCTGCTGTTGGTCGTCGCTGTTCTGGCCCTCGTTGCGAGCGTGGTGCTCGGGCCCGCCGCCGTGCCACTGAGCGAGCTGCTGCGCTCCGATATCGTGTGGAATCTGCGCGCCCCGCGCGCGCTGCTCGCCTTTCTCGTCGGCGGGTCGCTGGGCGTTGCCGGCGCGGCCCTCCAGGCGCTGGTCCGCAATCCGCTCGCGGATCCATTTCTGCTGGGACTGTCGGGCGGGGCAGGGCTGGGGGCGGTCCTGGCGATCGCCCTGCACCTGTCAGGTCCCTGGGCGCTGCCGATCGCGGCCTTTATCGGTGCGCTCGCCGCGCTCGGCCTTGTTTACCGGCTGGGGTTGATCGGCGGCGCGGCACTGGATCCCCGCATCTTGCTGCTGGGGGGTGTTGCGATCGGCGCATTTGCCGCGGCGATCACGACCGCCATCGTCTCCCTGGCGGATGCCGCCGAGCTGCGGAACGCGTTCCTGTGGCTGTGGGGCGGGCTGTCAGCGGCTTCGTGGGATTCCGTATTGCTCGTCGCCCTGTACGCACCGATCCCTCTCGCCATCCTGGTCGCGGCGTCCCGTCCCCTCGATCTGCTCGCGCTCGGTGAAGAGCCGGCGCGCTACCTCGGCGCCGACGTCGAAGCGGTCAAGCGGCGGGTCTACCTGGCCGCCTCGCTCCTCACCGCCGCGGCGGTGGCGGTATCGGGCGTCATCGGGTTCGTCGGGCTCGTCGTGCCGCACCTCGCGCGCCTCACCTGGGGCCATCGTCACCGCGCGTTGTTGCCGGCCGCCTTCATCGGCGGCGGGGCCCTCCTCGCGATTGCCGACACGCTGGCCCGCACCGTCGTGGCGCCGCGCGAGCTGCCTGTCGGCGTCGTTACGGCACTGATCGGCGTTCCGGTGTTTGCGCTGCTCCTGCGGCGCTGGACGATCTCATGAAAAAACCCGTGCGTCGTGCGTGGTGCGTCGTGCGTCACAAACACGTGCGTCGTGCGTCGTGCGGGGTGCGTGGGTGATGCTCAACCTCTACGCCGTGAGCTACCGCTATCGGCTTGCGTCGCGAGATGCGCTCGACCGTGTCTCGCTATCCGTCGGTCCTGGCCAATTCGTCGCGGTGCTTGGTCCCAATGGGAGCGGCAAGACCACACTTGTTCGCATCGCACTTGGTGCATTGTCACCCATCGAAGGACGAGCTGAGATCGATGGCCGTCCGGCGCAGACTTGGCCGCGGCAGGAGCTGGCGCGGATCGTCGGCGTCGTGCCACAGCGCGAGGACAACCTCTTCCCGCAGCGCGTGCGTGAAACCGTCCTGCTCGGCCGTTATCCGCACCTCTCGATCTGGGGCCGCGAGCGCGCGGAGGACCATGCCGCCGTCGACCGCGCGCTCGCGGCCTGCGATGTCACCGATCTCGCCGATCGCTGGCTCTGGACCCTATCGGGCGGCGAGTACCAGCGCGTCCGGGTTGCGCGCGCGCTGGCGCAGGAGCCGAAGCTGCTCGTGCTCGATGAGCCCGGCATGTCACTCGACCTGAAGCACGAAATGGGGCTGTTCGAGCTGATTCGTGGTCTCGTCGACACGCAGCGCCTCGGCGTACTGATGATCACGCACGACGTCAACCTCGCCGCACGCTTTGCCGATTCGCTGCTGTTGCTCGAGAGCGGCCGGCCGGTGGCGTCCGGTGCTCCGGCCGATGTCCTGACGCAAGCAACGGTGCAAACCGTCTTCTCGTGGCCCGTCTCGATGCAGACGATCGACGGGCGTCCTCAGATGATCCCCCTCCGCCAACCGAAGGAATCCCACGGATGAACGTCGCGCTGCTCGTGCTCGCCCTCGCCGTGCCGCAGCAAGACACGGTCGTTCTCAAACCGGTCGTCGTGACGGCCACGCGCCTGCCAGTACCGGCGGACGTTGTTGCGTCAGCGGTGACTGTGCTGCGCGGAGCGGACCTCGAGGCTCAGGGCATTCGCACCGCGGCCGAGGCGCTGGAGACGGTCCCCGGCGCGCACATCGCTGAGACGGGCAGTTTCGGAGGGCAGACATCGCTGTTCATGCGCGGCGGCGAGAGCGATTACACCAAGATTCTGATCGACGGCGTACCGCTCAATCAGGCCGGGGGGGCGATCGACCTGGCGCACCTCACGACCGACAACGTCGATCGCATCGAGATCGTGCACGGGCCGGTGAGCGTGCTCTATGGCTCCGACGCTGTGACGGGCGTCGTGCAGGTTTTCACGCGTTCGGGCAAGGGGCCGGCGCAGATCGGTGCCGAGCTGCGCGCTGGTACCTACGGCTCGACCGATGGAGCGCTCGACGTCGCGGGGGGCACCGCGGTGGTGGGCTACTCCGCACGCGTCTCCCAATTCTCGAGCGACGGGCTCTATTCGTACAACAATCAGTACCGGAACACCGTAGCGAGTGCCCGGATCACCGTGAAGCCTGATGTGCGCACCGATGCGAGCCTTTCGTATCGCTATGGCGATGATCGCTATCATTTTCCCACGGACTTCACGGGTGCCCCATCAGACTCCAACCAGCGCTCGGCCGAGCGTGGCCCGCTGCTGAGCCTGAGCGCGGGGCGCTTCGTGGCACAGCATCTCGAGGCTCGCGTCAACGTCGCGGTGCGCGAAGCGCGGCTGTTTTACAACGACGAGCCGGATTCGCCGGGTGAGAGCGGCACCTTCTGGAGTCGCGATTATCTGCGAAGATCAACGATCGGTGGCCTGATGACGTGGCGTGATGAAAAGATCAGCGTGATCAGCGGCCTCGAGTACGAGGATGAGCGGCAGCGCGGCACGAGCGCCTTTAACGCGTTTCCGAATCCTCCGGTCGATGTGCAGCGCTACAACGTCGGCTATCTGACACAGGCGCTGATCCAGCTTGGGCCGACGGCGCTCACGCTCGGTGGTCGCTGGGACGACAACTCACAGTTCGGCGGCCACGGGACCTATCGCGTAGGCGTCGTCCACAGACTGACCGACGGCACGCGCTTGAAAATCTCGACCGGCACCGGCTTCAAAGAACCCACGTTTTTCGAGAACTTCGCGCAGGGGTTCGTACGCGGCAATCCGCATCTCAAGCCGGAACGCTCCTTCAGCTGGGAGATCGGAGCCGAGCGCGGGCCACTTGCCGTGACGTATTTCGACCAGAGGTTCCGGGACTTGATCGCGTATTCGTCGACCCTGCTGCTGCCGGACTCCGTGAACTACGCGAACGTGGGCGCGGCGCTCGCGAACGGCATCGAAGCGAAGCTTGGTGCCGACCTCACCAACAGGATCCGTATTTCGCTGAGCTACACGTTCCTGCACACGCGCGTGCAGCAAGCGGATTCGACTGATCCCGTGTTCGTCATGGGCAAGCCACTGATTCGCCGGCCCGCGCACACCCTGGCCTCGCAGCTCTTCGCGACGATCGGCCGCGCGAGCGTGACTGTCGGCGCGCTCTGCGTGGGGAAGCGAGACGACACTGGTCTGCAGCGCGTCACGATGTCTCCCTACACGCGCGTGCATCTCGCCGCCGAGTATCCGTTACGGCATGTCACGCTCTCTGCAAGGGTCGACAACCTGGTCAACGATCAGCACCAGGAGATCAATGGGTATCGGCCGCTCGGGCGACGGGTGATGGTGGGAGGGCGACTCACTGCCCGCTGAACGCATCGTCTCGCTCTTGCCGAGCGCGACGGAGATCGTGTGCGCGCTCGGACTCGAGGCTCGGCTCGTCGGCATCTCGCACAGCTGCGATTATCCGCCGAGCGTGAACGGCCTGCCGCGGCTGTCGCGACCGCGCACGAATCTCGAAGGCTTGTCGAGTGGCGAAATCGATGTCGCGATTCGCACGGCGATGCGCGATTACGGCAGCGTGTATGAGATCGACACGGAGGCGATTCAGTCGCTCGAGCCGGATCTGATCCTGACCCAGGGGATTTGTGATGTGTGTGCGGTGCCCGAGAGTCAGGTTGTCCACACTCTGAAGAGTGGGCCCAATAATGCACTGCGCTTTAAGCGCAGTGATTCACCGGGCCCACTCTTGAGAGTGGGAACTCAGATCATGAGGCTGGATGCTCACGACCTCGCCGCCATCTTCGCCAGCATCCGCGACGTCGGCTGCGCGACGGGGGTCAGCGATCGAGCCGAGGATTTGATTGTGGATCTGCAGCGGCGCATTGCCGCGGTGCGTGCCACTGTCGCTGGCCGTTCCCGGCCGCGCGTGCTCGCGCTCGAGTGGCTCGATCCGCCGTACGTGCCCGGCCATTGGGTGCCGGAGCTGGTCGCAGCAGCGGGCGGCGAACTGCTGGCTGGCACGGCGCGTCGGCCCTCGTACCGGATGGAATGGGCGGACTTGCAGGCGCTCGAGCCTGATGTCCTGTTGGTCATGCCCTGCGGCTTCAATCTCGAGGAAACGCAGCGCGAGGCCATCCGCCATAAACAGCAGCTGCGGGCCGTGGGCGGCCGGGTCCAGCTGCTCGACGCCTCGGCATACTTCAGCCGTTCCGGTCCCCGCGTCGTGGACGGACTGGAGATTCTCGCATCGGCTATATTTGGCTCGTGAGTCTCGTTTCGACGCCTGCCATCGTCCTGCGCACCTATCGCTACAGCGAAACCTCGAAGATCGTGCGGCTGGCAACGCGCGACTACGGCGTGCAGAGCGCGATTGCCAAGGGCGTGCTCCGTCCCCGCAGCCCGTTCGGTGCGGCGCTCGAGACCCTGAGCGAGGGCGTCGCCCAGATGTATCACAAAGAGACGCGCGAGCTGCAGACGCTGGCGGCCTTCGACGTCGTCCAGCTACGGCGCGATCTGGCGGGCGACCTCGGACGCTTTGCGGGTGCCGCCGCCCTGTCGGAAGTGATGCTCAAGATGGCGCCGCCGGCACCGCTGCCGGCGGCCTACGAAGCCTTCATACTCGGGCTCGACGCCCTGGTGAAATCCGAGCCCCGACAGGCCGACGCGGTCGCGGTCCGGTGGCTGTGGCTGCTCGTCGGCGTGCTAGGTTTCGCCCCGCAGCTCGACGCCTGCGTGCGCGACGGCAACGCGGTGTCCGGCACCGTCGCATTCAGTATCGCCGAGGGGGGAGTCCTGTGCGCCAAGTGCGCGGGCCTCCAGCCGCCCACGAAGCTGCCGCCGCAAGCCTATCGCGATCTGGTAGCCCTGAACGACGAGCACGCGGAGCTCCCCACGCTGGATGCGGCCCATGCCGCCGCCCATCGCCGCCTGATCGCGCGCTTCATCCGTCATCACCTCGATGAATCGGGACCGAATGGGAGAGAGCCGAAGGCGAGCGCGATCGACGTCTGGGAGCGCGGTGCGTGGACACCCGCCGCTTCGTAGTCGGCACCGCGGGCCACATCGACCACGGTAAGACGGCGTTGGTGAAGGCCCTCACCGGCGTCGATACCGATCGCTGGGAAGAAGAGAAGCGCCGCGGCATCACGATCGATCTCGGATTTGCTCCGCTGCCGCTTGCCGGCGGAATCCAGGCCAGCGTCGTCGACGTCCCCGGCCACGAAGCGTTCGTCAAGAACATGCTCGCGGGGGCGACCGGCATCGACGTCGCCCTGCTCGTCATCGCCGCCGACGAAGGAATCATGCCGCAAACCGAGGAGCATCTCGCCATCGTCGAGCTGCTCGGCGTGCGGCGCGGCATTCCGGTCCTCACCAAGCGCGACCTCGTGGATGACGAATGGCTCGCGCTGGTGCGAACAGAGGTGGCAGCGCGCCTTGAGCGCAGCAGGATCCCTTGGCGTGCTCCGATTGCCGTGAGTGCGCTCAAGGCGCAGGGTCTGGAGGTTCTGAAAGAAGCGTTGGTGAAGGTTGTGGAGGATTTGGCTGACCGTCCATCCGGTGATCTTTATCGGCTTCCTATCGATCGCGTGTTCGCGTTGCCCGGTGCAGGGACTGTCGTAACCGGATCCACATGGAGCGGGAAGGTTGCGCCCGGAGAAAACGTCCGCCTGCTTCCGTTGGACCGCGAAGTCCGCGTACGCTCCATCCAGGTTCACGGTCAGGATGCCGATCAGGCCGGCCCCGGCCGCCGCACGGCCCTAGCGCTGGTTGGCGTCGACAAACACGAGTTACAGCGCGGGGACGTCGTGGTTACTGGCCCGGGATGGGTTGCCACAAACACGCTCGACGTCGCGCTGGAGCTGCTTCCCGCCGCTCGCAAGCCGCTCGCCGTCCGCACGAGGATTCGCGTGCACCTGGGCACCGCCGAGGTGCTGGGTCGGGTGGCGCAGGTGCGCGCGATCGTGCCCGGAGAAACGGGCACTGCGCGGCTGCTGCTGGAGCATCCGATCGTCGCCCGCGGCGGAGATCGCTTCGTGGTGCGGAGCTTTTCCCCCGTGACGACGATTGGGGGAGGGGTCGTGCTCGATCCCTTTCCGCCCAAACGGCCCCGCGTGTCGGAGCGGGGTCTCGCGGTCGAACAGCCGCCTGCCGAGCGGCTCGCGCGCTTCGTCGATGAGGCGGGGCTCGCCGGTTTGCGCGTCGCGGGCATCGCCGTTCGGCTTGGCATTCTCCCGGCTGACATCCCGGACACGATTACGGCGACCGGCAAAGCCGTTCTCTCTGTAGGCGAATACCTCGTCGCTCGACGAGTCATTGCGGCCGAGGTCGAGCGCCTTGCGGGTGTAGTGGCCGTGCATCACCAGCAGCATCCGCTCGATCCTGGACTCCCGCTTCAGGCGCTGCGAACAACGGTCAACGCGCCGCCCCCCCCGCCCCCCCCAGCCGTGCTCGATCTGCTGGTCGAGCACGGCGTGAAGAAGCAGGCGTGGGAATTGGCCGAAGGAGGGGCAGTCGTTCGCACTCCTGGATGGAGGACTCAGGTTGGGGATGCGGGCGGACGGCTGGCGCAGCGCCTGGCCGAGGCGCGCTGGCAGCTGCCCACGGTCTCCGAATTGCAACGCGAGTTCTCCGATCCGTCGGTGCCGGCGTTGCTCGCGCACCTGGCGCGTGAGGGGTCGGTCGAACGCGTCGATCAGGAACGCTATGCCCAGAAACAGGCGCTGGAGGAGTTCCGTCGGGCCGTCGAGGACACGCTGCGGGAGCTGGGCGCCGCCACGCCCGCCCAATTCCGTGACCGCCTCGGCCTGACGCGCAAGTACTTGATCCCGCTATTGGAGTGGGCCGACCGCCGCGGCATCACCAGCCGTAAGGGAGATACCCGGGTTCTCCGTGCTTGACAGGATGGACCGGCACTTCCTACGTTTTCTTAGCCTTTCAGTCACCTTCGCGCCCTGTACCAACAAGGAGAGCTGTCTAAAGCAACTTTTCCGTTCGCAGAGGAGTCGGTGAGATGAAGCTGTACGCCTGGGCAGTGCTGGTAGGGGGGCTCGGCGGGGGGCTTCTGGCGGGAGAAGGACTGGGGCAAGCGACCCCTCCACCGCCGGTCGAGCTCAAGCAGAACTATCCGAACCCGTTCAATCCGGCGACCACGATCCCGTTCACATTGAGCGGCGATCTCTTTGCCAATGGTCACCGGCCGAAGGTCTCGCTCAAGATTTACAACGTGCTGGCGCAGCTGGTCGCAGTGCCAATTCTTCAGGGCACGGGTGAAGCGCTCACGGATCTCGAGCTCACCTGCGGGAGCGCAGGCCCGTCGCCGTGCGCGTTCAACGCGTACTGGGACGGGAACGTGCTGAATACTGATAGAGAGGCAGCGTCCGGCGTCTACATCTATCAGCTGATCGTGGATGGGAAACGGTTTACGAAGAAGATGATTGTGATGAAATAGGGGCGGCACGGGCGGCACGGGCGGCATGGGTTAAACCATGCCGCCTTTTTTTGCCGCCATTGCCGCCCTGTCTGCCAGTTCGACATCTTTCTGCGGCACACCGATTGCCTAGGGCGAGGGCATGATCCAGCCAGATAGACTAACCGTCAAAGCAGCCGAAGCGCTGCAGCAGGCCGCAACTCTCGCCCGCTCCAAGGGCAACCCGGTCGTTAACGACGCGCATCTGTTTTACGCCCTGCTCCAACAGGACGAGGGCATCGTCGTACCGCTGCTCCAGAAAGCCGGCCTCAACGTCACGCAGCTCCAGGCCGAGACCGAGCGGGAGATCGAGCGTTTTCCCAAACAGTCGGGCGGGGGAGCTGAACCGACGCTGTCGCGCGAGCTGTCGCGGGTCCTGGATCGCGCGGACGAAGATGCGAAGGCGCTGGGCGACGCGTACGTCTCGACCGAGCATCTGCTGCTCGCGCTCGCCGAAGAAAAGAACACGACGGCGCGGCAGCTGCTGTCGGCGGCCGGCGTCAGCCGCAAGGATCTGCTCGCGGCGCTGGAGGGTGTGCGCGGCGCCCATCGCGTCACGGATCAGGAGCCGGAGAATAAGTATCAGGCGCTGCAGCGCTTCACGCGCGACCTCACCGAGATCGCCCGCAAGGGCAAGCTCGACCCGGTCATCGGTCGCGACGAAGAGATCCGCCGCGTGATGCAGGTGCTGTCGCGCCGCACCAAGAACAACCCCGTCCTGATCGGCGAGCCGGGCGTCGGCAAGACCGCGATCGTCGAAGGCCTGGCACAGCGCATCATCAACGGCGACGTGCCGGACTCGCTCAAGAACAAGCATCTGATCGCGCTCGACATCGGCGCGCTGGTCGCGGGGACCAAGTATCGCGGCGAGTTCGAGGAGCGGCTCAAGTCCGTTCTCAAGGAGATCACGGCGACCGAAGGCCGCTACATCGTCTTTATCGACGAGCTGCACACGCTGGTGGGAGCCGGTGGGGCAGAGGGCGCGGTGGATGCATCGAACATGCTCAAGCCAGCGCTGGCGCGCGGCGAGCTGCACGTCGTCGGCGCGACGACGTTGGACGAGTACCGCAAGCACATCGAGAAGGACGCGGCGCTGGAGCGGCGCTTCCAGCCGGTGTTCGTGGGTGAGCCGTCGGTGGAGGACACGATCGCGATCCTGCGCGGGCTCAAAGAGAAGTACGAAGTCCATCACGGCATTCGGATCACGGACAATGCGCTCGTCTCGAAGTCGAGCGCAAGATCGTGCAGCTCGAGATCGAGCTGGCGGCGCTCGCCAAGGAGAAGGACAAGGCGTCCAAGGAGCGCCGCGCGAAGATCGAGCAGGAAGTCGCCGGGCTGCGCGAGAAGTCCAACGCCATGAAGGCGCAGTGGCAGGCCGAGAAGGACGCGATCCAGAAGATCCAGGCGAAGAAGGCCGAGTTGGAGAAGCTGCGGATGGAGGCGGAGCAGGCGACGCGCCGCGGCGATCTCCAGAAGGCTGCCGAGATCAGCTATGGGAAGCTGCCGCAGATCGAGAAGGAGATTCAGGGCCTCGAGAAGCGGCTCGCGGAGATTCAGAAGAAAGGGAAGTACCTGAAGGAAGAGGTGGACGCGGAGGACATCGCCGAGATCGTGTCGAAGTGGACCGGCATTCCCGTCACCAAGATGCTCGAGTCGGAGAAGGAGCGGCTGCTCAAGCTCGAGGACGAGCTGGGGCAGCGCGTCATCGGGCAGCGGGAGGCGCTGGCGGCGGTCGCCAACGCGGTGCGGCGCGCGCGCGCCGGTCTTCAGGACCCGCATCGTCCCACCGGCTCGTTCATCTTCCTCGGCCCCACCGGCGTCGGGAAGACCGAGACCGCGCGGGCGCTCGCCGAGTTTCTGTTCGACGACGAGCGGGCGCTGGTGCGGCTCGACATGTCGGAATACATGGAGAAGCATGCGGTCGCGCGCATGATCGGCGCGCCGCCGGGATATGTCGGCTACGAGGAGGGCGGGCAGCTCATTTCCGCAACAGCGTGCTGATCATGACGTCGAACATCGGCTCGCAGTATCTGATCGAGGCCGGCACGGGAGGTGTGGCGTGGGAGCAGGCGGAGACGAAGGTGATGGAGCTGCTGCGGCAGGCGTTCAAGCCGGAGTTCCTGAACCGCGTGGACGACATCATCATCTTCCGGCCGCTGACGCACGAGGACATCTCGCGCATCGTCGACATTCAGATCAAGCGGGTCGAGCGGCTGCTCGCCGACCGCAAGCTCACGCTCGAAATCACGCCCACCGCCAAGACGCTGCTGGTGGCCGAGGGTTACGATCCCGTCTACGGCGCTCGGCCGCTGAAGCGCGCGATCCAGCGGTTGCTGCAGAATCCGCTCGCGGTGGCG
>QHUQ01000018.1 GCA_003221985.1 Gemmatimonadota bacterium
GCAGCGCGTCATCGGGCAGCGGGAGGCGCTGGCGGCGGTCGCCAACGCGGTGCGGCGCGCGCGCGCGGGGCTGCAGGATCCGCATCGCCCCACCGGCTCGTTCATCTTCCTCGGCCCCACCGGCGTCGGGAAGACCGAGACCGCGCGGGCGCTCGCCGAGTTTCTGTTCGACGACGAGCGGGCGCTGGTGCGGCTCGACATGTCGGAATACATGGA
>QHUQ01000115.1 GCA_003221985.1 Gemmatimonadota bacterium
GCGCGGTTCCGGAACCTGGAGGACAAGCAGCCGGGGTTCATCCGCGGCTACGGCTTCGAGGGCGGTTCCGGCTTCTCGATTTTCCCCGACAGCGCGTGGGACACGCCGGGGTTCGGCGGTCAGTTCAAGAAATCGGTCCGCGAACACGCGGGCGCCTTCATTAGTATGGGCGGCTTCGGCGAAGTGCTCGCCCGCTACGAGAACCACATGGACCTGGACCCCGAGGTGAAGGACAGCTGGGGCATTCCCGTCCTGCGCTTCAATTATCAGTTCGGCGATAACGAGAAGAAGATGTGCGAGGACATGGCGAACGCCGGCAAGGAAATGTTCGAGGCGGCGGGCATCGAGGTCGTCGGCGTCGACAAGAACATCCTGACCGAAGGCTGGTCGATCCATGAGCTCGGCACGGCGCGCATGGGCACGGACCCGAAGACCTCCGTCCTGAATCAGTTCCAGCAGTCGCACGACGTCAAAAACCTGTTCGTCGTGGACGGCTCGAGCCACGTGAGCGCGTCGTGCCAGAATCCGACGTGGACGATCATGGCGCTGGCGTGGCGCTCCTGCGAGCATCTCGCCGATGAATTCAAGAGGGGGAACCTATGACGATCTCACGGCGCGAGATGATCCAGGCGACAGCCGCGGCCGCGGGAGCGCTCGCGCTGCCGTCGTCGAAGAGCGGCGCGCCCGTGCCGCCGCTGCCGCCTGTGCCGCCCAAGTTTTTCACGCCGGCCGAGTTTGCCGTGGTCGACGAGCTGAGCGACATGATCATTCCCACGGACCAGCAGTCAGCCGGAGCGCGCGCCGCCGGGGTGGCCGCCTACATCGACGGGCGTCTGGCCGAGTCGTTTGAGCCGGAGCCGCCGCAGCGCTGGAAGGCGGGGATCCAGGCGGTCGAGGCGCTGTCGCGCGAAATGAGCGGCACGACGTTCATGGATTCGACGCCGGCGCAACGGCTCGCGCTGCTCACGCGGATCGCCGCCGCCGAGTCCGACCCCAAAACTGACGCCGAGAAGTTCTTCAAGGAGATCAAGGGCGGGACGATTCGCGCCTACTACACGTCGAAGATCGGCATTCACGACGATCAGCAGTACAAGGGCAATGTCATTCAGCCGGGGGAGTACGCTGGTTACGACGCCACTTGAGACGGCGCATCTCTCGCTGATCCCCTCGGCGCCGGATCACCTGCTCGCGCTGATCGATCAGCCCGACCAGTTCGAAGCCATCGCGGGCCTGGCCCTCGCAGCCGAGCTGCGGGGGTTTTACGTCTCGGGCGCGGTCTCGCCCGACTGGGTCGCCGCGCTACGCCGCGCATCGGAGCGGGCCGAGCACGCCGACCCGTGGCGACACGGCTTCTTCATTACCGAGCGTCCGGAGCGGCGGGTTATCGGCAGTGCGGGATTCAAGGGCCCGCCCGATGCCGGCGGGGCGGTCGAGATCGCCTACGGCGTGGTGCCGTCACGGGAAGGGCTGGGCTACGCCACCGAGGCGGCGGGCGCGCTGGTGCGATTCGCGAGCGCCGACGAACGGGTGCGCGTGATCCGCGCCCACACGCTGCCGGAGCCGAACGCCTCGACGCGCGTGCTCACGAAATGCGGGTTCGTGCATACCGGGGACGTGGTAGATCCTGAAGACGGTCCGGTCTGGCGGTGGGAACGAAGCGCAGCGCATATTGGAACACCATGACTCCCGGCCAAGCCCTCTTTGTTCCCGGCGAATGGCGCTCCCTCGCCAACTGTCTGGGTCTTTCGCCGCGCGAATGCGGCATCGTGCGCGCGGTGTTCGATGGCGATTCGGAGCGGCGCACGGCCGAGCGCCTCGGGCTGTCGCCGCACACGGTGCACACCTACCTGTGGCGCATCTATCGCAAGCTGCACGTGCAGAGCCGCGAAGAATTGTTGGTCCGCGTGTTCGCCGAATTCCGCTCGCTCCCCAAGCGAGCGGCGAGGCACCGCGCGTTGTAGCCTGATCAGGTGACCCGCATTGGGGGTCTTGTCGGGTTCCCTCCCACGCGTATGGTTGGCCTCCATGCCGTTACGTGCCATTTACATTGGCGTCGCTCTCGCGAGCGCGCCCCTGACATTGCACGCTCAGGGTGGCCCGCTGTCGTTGGTCATCCGCACCGACGACATCGGGATGAGTCACAGCGTCAACCTGGCCATGGAGCGGCTCGTCGCCACCGGCATGCCGATCTCGGTATCAGTGATGTTCGCCTGCCCGTGGTATCAGGAAGCGGTCGAGATCCTGAAGCAGCATCCCAACGTCTCGGTCGGCATTCATCTGGTGTTGAATTCGGAGTGGAAGAATTACCGTTGGGGTCCGGTCGCGGGTAGTGCCGCCGTTCCGTCGTTGGTCGATGAGAACGGCTTTTTCTTTCCCTCCTCCGAAGCGCTGCATCAGCGCACTCCCAGTGTCGCAGAAGTCGAAAAAGAGCTGCGGGCCCAGATCGACCGCGCGCTGCGCTCGGGCGTGAAGATCGATTACGTCGATTATCACATGGGCACGGCGACGCGCTACCCCGAGTTCCGGGAAGTCACGGAGCGGCTGGCGCGGGAGTACGGGCTGGGCATGTCGGAGTATTTCGGAGAGGCGGAAGACGCGCCGCAGTATGCCGCGGCGCCGGCGGTGAAGATCGACAGTCTGGTTGCGATGATCAACCGGTTGAAGCCCGGAGTCAGCCTCGTCGTCACGCACGTGGGCATCGACGACGCGGAGCTGGGCGCGTTGCTGGACATGAACACCGACCAGCCGCTCGCCGACATGAGCAAGAACCGTCAGGGAGAGCTGACGGCGTTGACGTCACCGCGGTTCCGCGCGGCCCTCAAGGCGCGCAATGTGGTGCTCCTTACGTATCGAGACCTGATCGCCAGAGAAGGCCTCAAGTCCATGCGCCGGCCCGTCGACTAGGGCCGCGCCGGAGGGTTCAATGCAAAAGGTCTACCGTGCACTAGGGATCACGTTCCTGTTTCTCCTCGCGGTCTGCGGGACGGCGCTGGCCCAGGGGACACAGGTCTCGGGTACCGTCACCTCGGCAACGACGGGTGAGAAGCTCTGGGGTGTGACCGTACGGGTGAAAGGCAGCCAGACGCAAACGGTCACCGACCAACAGGGCCGTTATGCGCTCGTCGCCCCGGCCGACGCCGTCCTGACCTTTGCGCAGATCGGCTTTCGCGGCAAAGAGCAGGCGATCGGTGGCCAGAGCACGCTCGACGTGTCGCTGGAGCAGGCGCCGACGATGCTGCAGGAAGTCGTCGTCACCGGCTACACCAGCCAGCGCCGCGCCGACATCACCGGCGCCGTGTCCTCGGTGAACCTGCAGCCGACGACCACGCAGTCCTCGGTCAGCGTGCTGCAGCGGCTCGATGGCCGCGTGCCCGGGGTGACCGTGAACTCCAGCGGTTCGCCGGGTTCGCGCACGACGGTCCGCATTCGCGGCGTCACGTCGCTCCACGACAATGATCCGCTCTATATCATCGACGGGACGCCGGTCGAGGACTCGTACCTGAATTTCCTGAACCCCAATGACATCGGGCAGGTACAGGTCCTGAAGGATGCGTCGTCGGCCTCGATCTACGGATCACGCGCCAGCAACGGCGTCGTGATCATCGAGACGAAACGGGGACGGCCGGGCGGCCGCTCGGCAACGCTCGACCTCCGCACGGGTGTGGCCACGCCAACCCGCGGCTACGACGACTTCGTCATGACGGATCCGCTGCAATACTTCGAAATGATCAAACGGTCCTACCACAACGCCGGACGAGCGATCCCGGGGGACACCAGGTCGCTCTACGGCGACACGCTCAATCCGTCCATTCCGCGATACACCTTCATCGCACCAGGGGTGGCGATCGACTCTGTGGACTCGCTTGGACGGCCGGTCCTGATCGATACGAACGCGTATTCGTATCCAAACACGTTGATCATGCCGGGCAGCGCCGGCACGAACTGGTGGAAGGCGGTCTTCAGTCCCGCGCAATTCAGCGACGTCAATGTGGGGCTCTCGGGCGGCGGTACGGACAATTCCTACAACGTCTCGTTCAACTATCTCAAGCAAAACGGCACGGCGGCATTCAACCAGTTCCAGCGCGGCGGCGTGCGGGTCAACACGGCGTTCAACATCAACAAGCTGACGCTGGGCGAAAACATCGCCGTATCGCGCGAGCAGGGCTACGGGGGACTCGACGACGATGGGTTGGGCGAAGACGGGATCGTCGGGAAGAACATCCTCATGCAGCCCGTCGTGCCGATCTATGACATCGGTGGCAATTTCGCGTCCGGGAAAGGGGCGGGGTTAGGCAACAACACCAACCCGCTCAAGTACGCCTGGGCCCGGCGCTTCGACAGAAATACCAACGACCGCGCGATCGGCAATGTGTTCGGCAGCTTTGCCGCGTTGCCGGAGCTGGCGCTGCGGACCCAGTTCTCCTTCAACCTGTTCCAGGGGCAGTTTACGGGTTTCACCCCGACCACATTCGAGAACGCCGAAGCGAACGCGACCAACGGGATCGTCCAGAACGACAACCGGGCGACGACGTGGACGTTCACCAACACGCTCACCTACTCCCGCTCCATGGCGGGGGGGCATAATCTCGCGTTATTGCTCGGCCAGGAAGCGAATTCCTCCACGGGGCGCTTCATGTCCGGCGGTATCTCCGGTCTGCTCAATGACGCCCCGGCCGACCGCTACATCGATGACGCCCTCGGCCAGGCGTCGACCAAGACCGTCAGCAGCACGGGATTCTTCGATCGGCTGCTGTCGTTCTTCGGCAAGGCCGACTACAACTACGGCCAGAAGTACTACGCCAGCGCGACCCTGCGGCGGGACGGCTCCTCCAAGTTCGCCAAGGGACACCAGTGGGGCACCTTCCCGGCGTTCAACGTCGGCTGGCGGCTCTCACGGGAATCGTTCTTCCCGCAGGACGGCTTCCTGTCGAACGTGATGCTGCGGTTCGGCTGGGGCGTCACCGGGAACCAGAACATTCCGGGTGGCCGCGTCGTCGCCAAATTCGGCGGCGGCACCGGCGATACGTTCTACGACATCGGGGGATCGCAAACGAGCATCCAGCCAGGCTTCCGGCAGATTGCGTTGGGGAACCCGAATATCAAGTGGGAAGAGAACAAGTCGACCAACGTCGGCGTCGACCTCGAGTTCCTGCATGGCCGCGGCAATCTCACGGTCGATGTGTACAATCGCGTCACCGACAACATGTTGTTCGATCCGCGGCCGCCGGCGACCGCGGGAGCGGCCGATCCCGCGGTGCAAAACGTCGGCAAGATGAGCAACAAGGGGATCGACTTCTCGGTCGCGTACAGCGGGACGGCCGGGGGGTCGAAGGTCTGGAGCATCGCGTTCAACGGCGGGCACTACAAGAACAAGGTCCTGCGTATCGATGGCAAGCTCACCCAGTTCCCTGGTCCGGGTGGCCAGCAGGTCACCCGCATCGGCAACCCGATCATGAACCGGGTCGGCGAGCCGATCGGCGCCTTCTACGGCAAGGTGGTGAATGGCTACTGGGCGACGGATTCCGCTGCGGCCGCCCATCTCCCCGATTCGGTCGGCAACTGCGTGACGCTGCCGTGCCAGCCCAACGCCGTGGTGGGTGGCCTGCGGTACGTCGACGTCAATAACGACGGCAAGATCGACGCCGACGATCGGACCACAATCGGCAGTCCCCATCCCGACTTCACGGCCGGCCTGGACCTCGGGTTCCGGATGGGCGCGTGGGATTTCAGCGCGACGTTCTTTGGTTCGTTTGGCGGTCAGATCTACGATGCGCAGAAGGACTTCTATGTCTTCCACGACTTCGAAACGAATGTCGTCAAGGACCGGCTGACCGACTCGTTCTGCATCACCGGGGACGAGGGATGCACCAATCCCGGCAACCAGAGCGCCAAGTATCCGCGCCTCAACGCCAATGACCTGGGAAGCGGCGACATCAGCAGCTTCTTCATCGAAAGCGCGACGTACGTGAGGCTGCGCGTCCTCCAGGTGGGGTGGACGATTCCCCCCAGTCTGCTGCATTGGCTCCCCCAGGGGCGCGTCTACGTCCAGGGCGAGAATCTGTTCACCATTACCGGGTACGACGGGCTCGATCCCTCACTGCCGGCGCGGGCCTTCACGAACTCCTCGGGTGACGTCCGGGATCAGTTCCGGAACGTCGATGTTGGAGTTTATCCGACGAACCGGACGATCACGATCGGGATCAGCACCTCATTCTAGGGGCGACGATGAAAACATTGCTAAGATCCAGACTGGTGCTCGGCACGGCCTTCCTCGCCTTGATGGGTGTGGTCACCTACGCGTGCAAAGACTTCCTCGACACGCCCGCGCAGGGAACGCTCGACGAGAACGCCTTGACGACGCGGGCCGGCGTGGAAGGGTCGCTGATCGCCGCCTACCGGTCACTCGACTGTAACAACGCCACCAACGATAACTGGGGATGCGCGGCCAGTAACTGGGCCTTTGCGAGCATCACCAGCGACGATGCCTACAAGGGCTCGACCTTCACGGACCAGTACCAGGCCCAGAACCTCGAGCTGTACAACTGGGCCGGGGATCAGGCGCAGGATTATCTCGACCGGAAGTGGGCGAGCATGTACGAAGGCGTGGTCCGCGCCAACGCGACGATTACGAAACCGATACCGACTACCGGAAGGCGAACGATACCGATCCGGTGCGTGGTGCCGATTCCGTGGCGCAGAAGATCCTCGCCGATCTCGATGCCGCGATCAACCTGCTCGGCCCGGCTCCGCGCTTCGGAGAGAAGGGCCGAGCCAGTGCGTGGACGGCGCGAGCCTATAAGGGCCGCCTGCTTGCCTCCATGCACCTGTATCCGCAAGCGATCGCCGTGTTCGACAGCGTGATCGGGAGTGGCATATACGCGCTCGAAACGAGCTACGATCGCGTCTGGACGGGCTTCAAGCAGTTTGCCAACGGCCCCGAGACCATCCTGGCCTACAATGCGTCGGTCAATGACGGCGAGCCGAACGGCAATAACGCGAATTACGGCGAGCGCCTGAACCTCCCGTATGCCGGGAGCCCCTTCAAGTGCTGCGGCTTCCATCAGCCATCGCAGAATCTCGCGAACTTCTTCGTCGTGGACGGCGCCACGGGGCTCCCCAAGGCGTTCACGGACTCGGCGAACTGGAACAATCGGGATTCGGTTTTCCTTGCCTCCGCAACCGATACCCTCGACCCGCGGATGGACTGGACCATCGGCCGGGACTCCGTGCCCTACAAGGACTGGGGCATGCATGACACCTTGTGGATCCGGTTGATCGCCAATGGCGGCCGCTATAGTGCGAAGAAGAACGCGCAGGAGAAGGCGAGCGGCGCGGTGAGCAAGGTGGGGTGGCAACCAGAGCAGGAGAATGCCGTCCACATCCACATTTTCCGCTACGCCGATCTCCTGCTGCTCGATGCCGAGGCGAAGGTGGAGACGAACGATCTTGCTGGCGCCCTGACGCTCGTCAATCTGGTCAGAAACCGAGCCGCTCAGGCGGCCCAGGGATGCGGCGATGGATCAACGGACGCCTCGTTGGTCGCGAAATATCCGGCGTGCGCTGGAGACGACCGCATCGCCGTACCCATCAACGATCCGAGCATCGGTTGGGCGACGTACAAGGTCTCGCCCTACGTCATCGGTGATTGGACTTCGCAGGCCAGGGCCCGGGCCGCAGTACGGATGGAGCGCCGGCTGGAGCTGGCCATGGAGGGCCAGCGCTTCTTCGACCTGCGGCGGTACGGCGGCACGTACGCCGCGCAGACCATGAGTACGTTCCTCGGGAAGGAAAAACTGCGTCGCTCGTACAAGACCGCGCAGCTGCCCTATCTCACACCGCTCAACGATTTGTACCCGATCCCGACTTCGCAGATCGATATCAGCATCGTTAATGGGGTGAAGAGACTGACGCAGAACCCGAACTGGTAGCGACACCCCTCCGGGGGCGCCTGATGAGAAACGCCTGCAGGGAATCGCCGCTGCTCGCAACGAGCACGGCGGTTCCTGCAGGCGTTTTTAATGGCGCGAGTCCCGTCACGTCGTAGGGTGCGAAGAAGCCGCTCTCGCCCGGCGGCACCGGCATGAAATGCCCGTGGCCGTCGCCGCGCAGCCACAATCCGTTGCCGGCGTCGGCGGGCGCCGTCTGGGGGGCCGTGTCGTAGAGGTTGCCCGCCACCACGATATCGAGATTCCCGTCGCCATCGACATCGGCCGCGATGATCCCACGAATCGGCGATACCTGTGCCGGCAGCGGGAGCGGGGCGGCCGTGAACGTGCCGTTGCCGTTATTCTGCAGATACACACTCGCGAACGTGTCGACCTCATAGTGGACAGACCGCGCCGTTGCCGATCCGCCCAGTACCGCATTGATGTCGGCCTGGGAGAACGCCGCGTAGCTCGGGAATTTCAATCCGATCGTATAGATCGTCCCGCCGAGCGTCGCGAGACCGAAGAACGGAACCTCCCGACTGGCCACTTCCCGGGTCAGGACGACGTCGGTCTGGCCGTTGCCGGTGAAATCACCCGCGTACACGCCCAGGCGGCCGGCGGCCGACGTGGTAAAGGTGTGATTCAGGCCGAGATTGCCGGCGATGAGATCGGCACGCCCGTCGTGATTGAAGTCGGCCGCCGCGAGCGCAAACCACCACCCTCGCATCGCTCCAAGACCTACCGAGGCGGTCACGTTGCGGAAGCCCGAGCCTTCGTTTCGAAAGAACTGCAGCGGCATCCACTCCCCGGCTGTCACGAGATCGAGCCGGCCATCGCCGTCGAAATCGATCCACACCGCCGCCGTGATCATGCCACCGGGATTGACGAGCTCAGGTGCCAGCTGCTCGGTCACATCGGTGAAATGGCCGCCGTCGTTCCGTAAGAGGTAGCTGCGCGTGGGAAGGGGATAGTTGCGCGGCAACAGCCGGCCTCCCACGAACAGATCGGGTTTCCCGTCGCCGTTGAAGTCCCCCGCCGCGACAGCGGCCGTTGCGGTACGCATCGGCGGCAACGCGGTCGTGTCCCGGACGAACCGTCCGCCGCCGCGATTGATGTAAAGCCGGTCCTGCAGCAAGCCTGAGACTGGCGCGCGGTGATAGTCGCCGCTCGCCAGATAGAGGTCCGGCCTGCCGTCGCCATTGGCGTCGAAGAACAGCGCGCCGGTCACGTCATATCCCTGGTCCGCTTTCCACGGCTGACTCTCGCGAGTCTCGACGAACCCCCCCCCATGTCGCTGTTGCAGAAACAGGGTGCCGCCACCCGTTGCCGAGCCGCCGATGAACACGTCTTCCAGCCCATCGCCGTTCACATCGCTGACCGCCAGCACGGGTCCGTGCTTGGAGAGCTCGTAGGGAAGCAAGGGCTGCAAGGCAAAATCGTCCAACCCGCTTTCTTCGTGCTTGTAGCGCGGGACGTGCCTTGCATCGATCGGCTGGAAAAAGACAGGGGGGCGAGGAGCGGCGGTGGCGACCGCGACCGTGGCATCCTCCTGCCTCACCGTGAGCACCCGGTCGACCGCGACATCGGTGAGCACCTGGCTGCGTCCATCGGGCCAGTTGATCGTCAGGCTATCGACGTGCTGCGCGCTGCCCACCCCGAAGTGCTCGCGGTCGGCCATCGAGGACAGATAGCCATGATAGGGAGTGTGATACAGATACTGACGCTGCCCGCCGGCGACCAGGGTGAGCGTCGCGCCGAGCCCGCGGAGGTTGGCCGCGTTGCCCCGTAGCGCGATGTCGAGGTAATGCGTGGAGTCGTTCGCCGGCCGGACGTTTTCGTAGATCGCGGCGGGCGCATCGATGTTGTTCACGACGAGATCCAGCCTGCCGTCATTGTTCAAGTCCGCGAGCGCGGCGCCATACGAGAATCCCGGCTGCTCGAGACCCCATTCCCGGGTCCGATTGGTGAACGTGAGATCCCCATTGTTGCGGAACAGGTAATTGGGCACGCGAATCCCCGGCAGCGCCTCGATGGTCTGCAGCTGTCGTCGGCTCGTTTTCGATCCCTCGGCGCGGCGCAGCCGGAACATCGTGGTTTGATAGTCGTAGTCGGTTACCGCCTTCGG
>QHUQ01000116.1 GCA_003221985.1 Gemmatimonadota bacterium
GGAATTCTGGCGGAGTATCAGGCGATGCGGCATCTCGCAAACCTCGAATCGGTGTACACCTACGAAGGCACTCACGACGTGCACACGCTGATTCTGGGGCAGGAGATCACGGGGCTCTCCGCCTTCAACTGAAGGCCGTAGCCGGGGTACAAAAGCCGAGGCCCGACCATGCTCTCCGTCCTCGCCTTTTCCCTCGCTCTCAGCTCTGCCTTTCAAGCGGATTCTATCCAGCAAGCCATCAAACTCGCCGAGCGACAAACGCAGCGGGCCCCGCGGGACCCGCAAGGCTTTGTCGCGCTGGGTGACGCGTATGCGCGACGCATGCCGGACGGTCGGTTTCGAGCGATTGAAGCGTACCGCACGGCGGTGCGCCTAGCGCCCAATGATCCGCTGCCGCCATATCGCATCGCGCGCATGGGTTTGTGGCTCGGCGGCGATGACGGTGAGCGGATCGCCAGAGAAGGCTTGGAGCGAGTGATCACGCTCGACCCGCTCTATGAAGATGCCTGGGAGCTGTGGTTGACTGTGTACCGGAATTCCGGTACTCGCCGCAAGATGGTGGCTCGTCTAGCGCCGCACCGCGATGTGCCGCTCATCAAAGCCCGTATGGCCCAGCTCCTGATCGAAGAAGAGGACTATGCCAACGCGGATCGTCTTCTCGACTCGGCGTTAGCCACCGACTCGCTACGTCCCGAGTGGTTGGCGCTGCGAGCGCAGAGCGCCTTTGAAGCGGGAGACACCGCCCGCGGCAACGTCTATTACCAGCGCGCGCTCGTTCAAGCCGGGACCGACTCCTCCGACTTCCTGTGGCACCAGGCGATCGGCATCGCGACACCTGCCGAGCTGCGCGCATGGCCGGGCGTTGCGGTGCCGCTGAAAGGCGCCTGGCTCGCGAGTTTTTGGGCGCGCCGGACCCCGAATCTTTTTGCCGGGATCAACACCAGGGTTGCCGAACACTTCGCGCGCTTGCGCTATGCACGCAAGAATTTTCCGCTCCTCCATCCACTCGTTTCGTACCATCGCAATGCCCTGGCGCGGGCGCTCAACCTCGAGCCGTCGATCGGCGAGCGCGCGTTCAACATGCGCTGCGAGGTTTACAAGGAACTTCCCCCGTCCTGGGGTTTGCACGTGCAACTTCCCGGCGTCAGCAGCCGGGAGGAAGTCTCGCGTACCAGCATGGGCGGGTTGTCGCATCTCACGCCGGAGGAGCTCGACGACGTCAAGGCTGCGGTGCGGACGGCTGCAAAGACCGGCACGCCCATTCCCCCGAGGCTCCAACGGATGATCGGCGGCGATCCTTCAGCGGCGTTCTCACCCACGATCTATGTGGCGCTCGGCTTCGACCTGCGCGAAGTCGACTCGGCCGCCGTGCGCGTCGGCTACAACCTGGCGACGGGTCTCGATGATCGCGGTCTGATGTACCTCCGATTCGGGCCGCCAGGGAAATTGGTGCTGGGTGGCGACAACAGCGCCGATCCGCAATGCGCATCCAACGAGCTCGAGCGCTGGCGCTACGCAGAATGGGGAGAAGTGCGCTTTTCGCGCCCCAGCGCGTTCTCCAAAGGCCTCCGCACCACGCCGGAGATGGTTTTCCGTCCCATGAACGAGCGTCAGTTCGAGGCCATGAAGCTCGGCCTCACGCGGGACGCCACGTCCCAGACCGCTCCGCTGGAGTTCGGCGTGTGGACTGCCCAGTTCCGCAATGCCGTTGATCCCGGTCTCGGCGATGTCGTCGTCGTGACGACCCGCGGCGAGATTGCGGCGGCGCTCGTTGCCGATACAGCTCGGTCCCAGAATGTCGAGCAGGGAGTGAGTGGCCAGGTAACGATATCGGCGCCACCGGCGCGCTATGCATTGCTCGTAAACGCCCGGGATGCCGACACTCTGGGGCGTCAGACGCTGAGTCTCCGCATGCGCGATTTCGGCAACGGCCCCGCCATCTCGGATCTGCTGATCGGCTCGCCGTGGAATAGCGAGAACGTAGATCGCCACACGATGCTCGATCACCTGCGCCGGGACCTCACATTCCGCTCGGGCGAGAGTGTGCGGGTGTTTGCGGAGCTCTATGGCCTGCGTGACAGTCCAGCCGGCATCGCATATCGTGCCACCTACCGTCTGCTCAAGACCGACAATCCCGCGCGCGACATCGCGCGAGAAGACTGGCGACAACTGGGAGCGTTGACGTTTGAGTTTGATCGGGCAGGACCAGGAGTCGGCAAAACCGGTCAGATCGAAACCATCGTCGTGGAGCCTCGCTACCTGGAGCGCGGTACTTACCTCTTACGGCTGGAAGTGGTGGACAATACGGCGTCGCAACCGGTCACCTACGCGCTGGTCCTGCTCGTCGACGCAGCCGGCCACGAGCGGGCCCGTACGTTGTCGGACGCAGCGGGGCAATTCGTGCTGCTCGCGCCGTCCCCCGGTACGTATCGCGTACGCATTCTCCGGATCGGTTTCAAGAGCTTTGAGTCTCCAGCGATGCAGCTCGAGGCGGGTGAGCGCCGCTACCGCGCCGCATTGCCCGATGTCGTGATGGAGTTGCCCGCCGTCACCGTCGAAGCCGAGAAGCGGTGCCGGACTCGGCCCGGTGAAGGTGAGCCGGTGGCAGCGCTGCTCGAGCAGGCGCAGACCGTCTTGCGCGTCACGGAAATGGCGGTCGAGCGCCGGCTGTTTCGATTTCGCTCGGCGCTGCTGGAGCGCTCGCTCGATGCGGACCTCCGCCAGACCGCCGAGCGCGGAGATACGAGCAACGGCTTCAGCGCCTGGCCGTTCGGCAGCCTGTCGCCGGACACGCTGGTGCAAAACGGTTTCGTGCAGGAGGGCCCCGCCGGCCCGACCTACTACAGCCCGGATGCGGCCGTCTTCTTCTCCGATGCCTTTCTCGATACCCATTGCTTCCGCGTAGAGAAGGACGCCTCCGATTCGACGCTCATCGGCTTGCGGTTCGAGCCGGTGCGCAAACGAAAGCTGCCGGATATCACCGGCGTCTTATGGCTGGATCGGGCCAGCTCCGAGCTGCGGAGGCTCGAGTACGGCTACACGGGGCTCGAAGGATGGGTGCCGGCGCAGCTGATCGGCGGCTGGATCGACTTTCGGCGCCTGCCGAACGGCGCCCCGCTGATTGCGGCGTGGCAGATCCGGGCGCCAATTCCGCTGCAGAGCGGCCAACGTCGCAAGCTGTACGGATTCAAGGAGCGTGAGGGCCGGGTCATCAACGTCTTTACCGCCGATGGGCATCCGGTGACATTGCCGAATTAGAAACCACACTCCCCCAGGCCCCGTTAGGACAGCCATGCATCTCGCCATCTTGTTGGCCCTCGTACAGGCGCCCGCGCCCCAAACGCCTCAGGCCCCGGCCCTTGTCGATATCCACGATCTCACGCCACAGGAATACCGTGTCAGCGCTTTCATTCTGAGCGCGCCACAGGAGCTCAAACTGTCGGCCGTCGGCGCCGAGCCGTGGCCCGACCGCTTGCGCAACCGCGACGAGCGCCGTTGGCAGGATGACGAACAGACCACGTGGCCCGCCGCGGCGTGGATACTCGATGCCCGTACGCGCGCGGTCGTCTGGGATCTCCGATCGGCGGAAACCCGCCGCGAATCCAACGGCCTGCGGCACTTCGACGGCACCATCCGGCTTGCGGCCGGGACGTACGAAGCGCACTACGCCTCCTATCCGTCAGCCTTCTCCCCTTTCAACCGCGACATCAAGGACTTTCGCGACATCGTGCGTCTCGGCCGCCGCGCGAAGTACGGTGGTCCGTACGTCGAAACGGGTCTGTTCAGGCAGTTCGGGATCACGATCACGGGCGCCGGCCGCAGCGCTTCGCATGACGAGCTGAAGGCCGCGCAGGGCGCGTTCACGGCGTCTGCCATCGTGACCGTCGTGCCGGATCGCAACAGCTCGGCGCGCAAAGGTTTCGAGATCACCCGGCCGACGAAGGTCGAGGTCTACGCGATCGGCGAGCTGACGCTCGACGACGAACTCGATTACGGCTGGATCATGAACGCCGACACGCGCCAGCGCGTCTGGTCGATGACGTACGCCAGCACCGATCCTGCCGGCGGTGCGGCCAAGAATCGCATGGTGCACGAGACGCTGCAGCTCAAGCCGGGTCACTACGTCGCCTACTTCGTGAGCGACGACTCCCACGGGCCCGAGGAGTGGAACGGCGTTCCAGCGACCGATCCCGAGTTTTGGGGGCTGACGCTGCGCGTCGCCGACGCAGCAGCACGCACGGCGGTGAAGCCGTTCGAGTACGAGCCGGTGCCGCAGGGTCAGACCATCGTCTCTCTGATCGGGATCAGAGACGACGAGATGCGGTCGGCCGGCTTCGCGCTGCGGCGTCCGATGGACGTGCACATCTATGCGCTCGGTGAAGGCACCCGCGACCACATGTCCGACTACGCCTGGATCGTCGACGAGGAGCAGCACAAACGCGTCTGGTCCATGCGCTTCGAGGACACCGAGCACGCCGGCGGTGCCGAGAAGAACCGGCTGTTCGATGGGACGATGCATCTCGCACCGGGGAATTATCTCGTGTACTACAAGAGCGACGGCTCGCACTCCTATAACGACTGGAATGGCGCGCCGCCCGCCGAGGCGCGCTACTGGGGCGTGAGCGTCTTCCCCGCCAGCCGGCGCCTGAATCCTGCCGACATTGGTCCGTTCATGCGCGCCGCGGGGGGGGGCCCCGGCAACGACGTGACTGTGTCGCACCTCGAGCACATGGCCAACGACGAGGATGCGCGCGCGACGTTCCGCCTGACCGAAGCGACGCGGCTGCGCGTCCTGGCCGTCGGCGAGGGCCGTGATGACGACATGTTCGATTACGGCTGGATCGAGGATGGCGGCGGGCGCCGCGTGTGGGAAATGAAGTACGACGAAACCGACCCGGCCGGCGGCGCCGATAAGAACCGCATCTTCGACGGCGTGATCACCCTGCCCGCTGGAGCCTACGTGTTGCGCTACCGTTCGGACGGCTCCCACTCCTACAACGACTGGAACGACGACCCACCCGACGATCCCGAAAGTTGGGGCATCGCCGTGTTCCGCATGACGAGACGGTAGCGTAGCTTTCGGTCCTCATGAAAATCGCGGTCTGCATCAAGCGCGTCCCCGATTCGGAAACGCGCGTCAAAATCGCTGCCGACGGCAAAAGTTTGGACGAGGCCGGCGTGAAGTTCGTCATGAATCCGTATGACGAGTTCGCCGTCGAGGAGGCGTTGCGGCGCAAGGAAAAAGCGGGCAGTGGCGAAGTCGCCGTGATCTGCCTCGGCCCGGCCGCCGCGCAGGAAACGATCCGCACCGCGCTCGCGATGGGCGCCGATCGTGGCGTGCTCCTCCAGGCCGACAAGATTCCCGCAGACCCCTTTGAAGCCGCACGGCTCATCGCCGCCGAGCTGAAAGGCGCGAGCTGGGACCTGATTCTGTTCGGCCGGATGGCGATCGACGACTACAATCACCAGGTCGGTCCACTCGTCGCCGAGCTGCTCGGAATGCCCTGTGTCACCGCCATCTCGCATCTCGATATCGAGGGCGCCACGGGTGTCGCGGAGCGCGAGATCGAGGGAGGCATCGAAGTCGTCGACTTCCCGCTGCCTGCCGTCCTCACCGCCGATAAAGGCCTCAACGAGCCGCGCTACCCCGCGCTCAAGGGGATCATGGCGGCGAAGAAAAAGCCGTTGGAGGTGAAGCCCGTGCAGCCGGGAGCCGGTGCGCTCGAGGTTGTGGCCCTCATGCCACCGCCCGAGCGGAAAGAAGGAAAGATCGTCGGCGAGGGGGCGGGGGCCGTCGGCGAGCTGGTGCGGCTGTTGCGCGAAGAAGCCAAAGTTCTGTGACTCGGGTCCTCGCGGTGCTCGAGCAGCGCGACGGCAAGTTGCGCAAGGTATCGTTCGAAGTTGTGACGGCCGCGCGCCGGTTGACCGACGCGGTCGACGCGATCGTCAGCGACACATCGGACCGGGAAGGCTGTGCGACGGCAATTGCCGAGCGGGCAAAGGCCGGTGGGTACCGCGCCGTGGTGTTTGCCGCGACCGCGACGGGCAAAGACCTGGCGCCGCGCGTCGCGGCCAAGCTCGGCGTTGGTGTGGCCGCCGATCTCACCGACGTCGCCGCAGATGGCAGCGGGTTCCTCGTGACTCGGCCGGTATACGCGGGCAAAGCGCTACTGAAGGTGAAGGTGACGTCGCAGCCGGCAGTCCTTTCGTTGCGGCCCAACGTTTTCACGCCCGATGAGCGTGCCGCCAGCGTGACGCCCGAGACACTTCCGGTGACCAGCAGCGGGCGGGTGAGGGTACGCGAGATCAAGGCTGCACCAGCGGGGACGCTCGACGTCGCCGAAGCACAGGTGATCATTTCGGGTGGCCGCGGGCTGAAGGAGCCCGCCAACTTCAAGGTGTTGGAAGAGCTGGCGCACGCGTTCGGCGGCCAGGCCGCGGTCGGCGCGTCACGCGCGGTGGTCGACGCGGGGTGGCGGGCCCATGCGGATCAGGTCGGACAAACGGGGAAGACCGTGAGCCCGTCGCTGTACATCGCGGTCGGGATCTCCGGCGCCATCCAGCATCTCGCCGGCATGCGTACGGCGAAGGTCATCGTCGCGATCAACAAGGACAAGGACGCCCCGATCTTCAAAGTCGCGGACTACGGCGTCGTGGGAGACCTGTTCGAGATTGTGCCGAAACTCACCGAAGAGATCCGCAAACTGCATGGCTGAGTTCATTCCGGCGCAGTATCAACCTGCGCTGCCGTTGGACAAGCTCATTCTTCAAGACGGCGCTCCGGGCGCCGGCGACCGCATGGAGCTCGACGTCCTCATCGTGGGTGCCGGGCCGGCCGGACTTGCCTGCGCCATCGAGCTCGCCAGGCTGGCCACGGCAGACGCAACGGATCTCAACATCGGCGTGCTCGTCTATCTCCTGACTCCAGGCTCCAAGATCCGGCTTCCTACGCCTCCATCGATGCGCAATGACGGCCACTACATCGCCTCGCTGTGCGAAATCGTGCGCTGGCTTGGCGCCAAAGCCGAAGGGCTCGGCGTCAATCTGTTCACGGGGTTTCCGGCGGCGCAGCTGCTCGTGCGGGAGTCTGCGGTGGCAGGTGTCCGGACGGCGCCCGCCGGTCTCGATCGAGGCGGGAACCCGACGCCCGCTGGTACGGCGCCCAACGACCTGGTCGCGAAGGTCACGGCGCTGGCGGAGGGCACGCGCGGCCTGCTCGCACAGGCGTGGTGCGAGTGGCAGAAGGTGCCGTCGGAGAATCCCCAGATCTTCGCCCTCGGCGTGAAAGAGCTGTGGGAGACGAAGCGGCCGCTCGATCGCGTCATCCACACACTCGGCTGGCCGCTCCCGACCGATGCCTTCGGGGGCAGCTTCATCTACCCGCTCGAGCCGAACCTCGTCGCGCTGGGCCTGGTCGTCGGCCTCGATTACCGCGACGCGGGACTCGATGTGCATCTGCTGTTGCAGCGGTTCAAGCAACATCCGCTGCTCAAGCCATTGCTCGCCGGCGGCGAACTGGTGGAATGGGGCGCAAAGACGATTCCGGAGGGCGGTCTCTATTCTCTGCCCGAGCGGCGCTCAGGTGATGGCATCGTCCTGCTCGGCGATGCCGCCGGATTCGTGGACGTTCCGTCGCTCAAAGGCATTCATTACGCGATGCAGTCGGGGATCTTCGCCGCGCGCGCGATTTTCCAGAACCTGAAGAGCGGTGCCGCGCTCGCGGCTTATGATCGGCAGGTGGATGCCTCGTACGTCCGCGCCGATCTGTACCGCACCCGCAACATGCGACTCGCCTTCCGCGACGGGTTCTACCTTGGCGGCCTCCAAGCGGGGCTGATGACGCTCACCGGCGGGCGGTTTCCCGGCGGGAAGTATCGGATGCATGCGGATGCGGAGGTGGCGCGTCGGTCTTCCCCGGGCTTGCGCCCGGCGTCAGCCGGGACTCCGAGTGAAGTCAGCAAAGTGGACGCGGTATTCAAATCCGGGAATTCCACCCGGGACACGATTCCCAGCCATCTGATCGCGGCCCAGGGCGTTCCAGGCGATGTCGCGCGGTTCTACTCGCACATGTGCCCCGCCGGCGTCTACGATGCGACGGAGAACGGGCTGCGGATCAATGCGCCGAATTGCGTCGATTGTAAGGCTACGGATGTGATGGGACCACGCTGGACGCCGCGGGAAGGGGGCAGCGGGCCGAAGTACAAACGGATGTAGCGCTAGGGGTGGCTGTCCCTGAAGTAGTGGCGCGCGCGTTCCACGATCTGGGCAGTCGACATCGGCAGGTTGCGTTTAACCCAGAGCATCGTGCGCTGCCCGCTCGGAAACCGCCGAGCGCCCTCCTGCTTGGTTACGCCCGCCATCTGCGTGAGTGAAATCCCGAAGATCTCCTTGCTGGCCCGATCGAGTGCGACGCCGAATTGCTCATCCTCCGGTGTGCTGAGGATATCGGAATGTGTTCGGCCCAGCTCCTCCAGCGGCCCCGCGTACGATTCCTCGGAGAGCGTGTCCATCGTGTAGCCGCAGTAGAGCGAAAACGGAATGGTGATCGCCAGCGCGTTCCAGAGCTCTTCGAGACGGATCGCGCCCTCGGGATTGCCGCCCTGCCACAGCGCGCTGGCGAGCTCGCTGTAGATTCGCGTTCCCCGTCCGCCGGGCTGGATGCGCGACAGCATCGGCATGAGCGCGTTGCGAAACCGACCCCATTCGGGCATGCCGCCCGCGATGCATCGCTCCATGACCTGGGCGACGTCCAGGATGCTCAGCTGGCCCGAATGGGTCAGTGCTCCGGGGTGGAACTTGTTTGCGGCGAGGCGATTCAGCAGCTCGTCCGCATGATCACGGCTGGCGATCACCAGCACGCTCTGGCCGCGCCGTACACCTGCTTCCAGGAAGGCGTAGGCGGATTCGGTGAGTGTATTCGGATCCCGGTGAAACTGCGCGCAGTGGCGGCCCGCGGGAGCCTCGGTCAGGAAGGAACTGCTGGCGGGCGACGTCATTACGGATTATTGCGACGATTCTTCGTAGTAACGACGTGCTCGTTCCAGCACCGCAGCGCTGGCCGAGGGGAGATTGCGCTTCACCCACAACATCGTGCGCTGCCCGCTGGGAAAGCGGTGCTCGCCCGGGTGAGTTTGCCCGGAAAACCCGACCATCTGCGACAGCGGTACCCCGAACACGTCCCGGCTGGCGGCATCCAGGGCGACGCGAAACCGCTCATCGTCGGCGGTCCCGATGATGTCGGAATGGGTGCGGCCGATCTCTTCCAACGGTCCGTTGTAGGCGTACTCGTGATGGACGTCGAGCATGTAGCTGCAGAACAGCGAGAACGGATACAGGCGTGCGAGCTCGTTCCAAAACTCCTCGAGACGAATGGCGGCCTCTTCTTTACCTTCGTGCCACAGCAGATTCACCATCTCGTCATACGCCCGGGTCGTACCGCGCCCGAACGCCCGTACCCGTTCGAACACCGCGGCCATGCAACGGCGGAAATCGTCCCAGTCCGGCATGTCGTTCTGCATGAACTTGCGCAGCGTCAGCTCGGCGTCATGCAGCTCGAGCTGGCCCGACTTGAGGAACACACCGGGATCGAGCTCGTCTTCACGCAACCGCGTGAGGAAGCGATCGGTGTGGGCGGGGGCGGCGATCACGACTACGCCGTTGCCGCGCCGCAGGCCCGTCTGCAGGTACAAGTTGACGGCGTCGGTGAGGGCCTGCTGGTCGCGATGCAGCTGCGCGAAGTGCCGGTTCACCGGAGCTTCGATCAGCAGCGTACTCACGAGCGGGGATGACATCTAGCGATGCGGCGACGACGAACCGGGAGAGGGCATGAGCGAAACACTAGGAACCCGAATTTCTCCGCACAATCAATCGAACGATGGGCCGGACGTGCAGGCCCTCTCCTCCGGATGGACTAGTCCGTTGGTGGGAATGTCAGCCAAAGCTCGATTTGACGCCGTCGATGATGAACTGCACGGCAATCGCGCTCAACACGAGCCCCATCAGCCGCGTGAGAATCCGCATGCCCGTCTGGCCGAGGCGGCGCTCCACCAGCGACGCCGCCGACAACACCAGAAACGAGATCACGGCCGTGAGCAGGATGGACACGTAGATGGCGGCCGTCGCCGCGGGCGATTTCGCGCCCAACGCGAGGACCATGACGGTCGAGATGGCGCCCGGCCCCGCGAGCATCGGGACGCCGAGCGGCATGATCCCGATGTCGTCCTTCTCGATGCCCTCGGCGGTTTCCACCGCCGTCTCGCGCTGCTGGCTGCGACGCGCCTGCACCATGTCGAGCGCGTTCAGGCCGATCAGCACGCCGCCCGCGATCTTGAACGCGCCGATCGTGAGCCCGAAGATCTTGAAGATCATGCTGCCGCCCAGCGCGAACGCGATCAGCGTAATCGCGCAGGTCCACGCGCCGCGGCGCGCCAGCACGCGCCGCTGCTGCGGCGAGTCGCGCACGGTCATCGCCAGGAACGTCGGAATGACCGCGAACGGGTCGACGATGAAGAGGATCGACGTGAAGATCAGCACCAGCTCCATCACGCGCTGGTTCACCGCACGATCCCGGCGCGAATGCGCAGCATCCTGGCCGTCGGCGCCGGCAGGTCGCGCAGCTGCGCGCGCACGCGCTGGTAGGTACCGGCCCGGAACCGGATCGCGAGCGGTTCGCCGTCACGCACGACGTCCACGACCACCAGGGCGTTGCGGCCGATCCTCCGGACGACCGCCGTCACATCGTTGCCATCGATGATGGTGCGGCCGTCGATCCGCACCAGCTCGTCGCCGGTTTGGAGCCCCGCCGCGGCGGCCGCGCTGCCCGGCGTCGCGACGGCACGCCAGCGTCCCCCCTGCACGGCCGGGGGGATCGAGCCGATGCGCGCATCGATGGCCGGCTCTTCGCTGAACACCACTTCCCATCCCGCCGCGCGCACGTAGTCGTTCCAGGGGATCTCCGTGACGCCACTCACGTAGAGCCGCCAGAACTCCTCGAAGTTGCGTCCCGTCGCGGCGCGGACCGCAGCGAGCAGATCGTCACGCGTGAAGCCGCGCTCGCCGGCGAAATGGTCGAACAGATAGCGCATCACATCGTCGAGCGACTTCGCGTTGTCGGTGGAATCGCGAATCCCAAGGTCGAGCAGAAACCCGAGCAGCTCGCCCTGCAGATAGTAGGAGATCGTGTAGCTGTCGTTGACCGCCGGCGAATCCCAGACCGTCCAGGACGAGCGCTCGGGAGAGATGCGCAGCCGTGCCGGGTTGCCGCGGTGATTGCCGATGGAGGTCGCGATGCCCTGCGCGAAGTCGCCGGGGCTGTCGAGCCCCGCGCGCGCGAGAATGACGTCGGCGTAGTAGTCGGTCACGCCCTCGCTCCACCACAGGTTGACCGTCCGGACCTCGTGCTCGTAATCGAACGGTCCAAGCTCGACCGGCCGGATGCGCTTGACGTTCCAGGCGTGAAAGAACTCGTGCGCGCTCACGGCTTCGGCCGCGCGCGGGGTGCGCGCCAGCGTTCCCGTCGTCACGCCGATGGTCGTCGAGTTGAGATGCTCGAGTCCGCCGCCGCGGCCGCCGACGAAGATGTAGGTGTAATCCTTGTAGGGCGCGCCGCCGAAGATGCCGATCGCGGTCGTGGAGATCCGGCGCAACATGTCCACGAACACCGCCGGCGCGTGGGCGCGGGCGCCGCCGAGATCGACGACGGCCCGATGCGGCGTCCCCGCGGCGTTGAAACGATACGACAGAAAGTGGCCCAGCAGAACCGGCGAATCGATCAGCACGTCGTAGTTCGGTGCGGAGAAGGCCAGGCTGTCGATCGTCGTGGGCACGAGCCCGGTGGCGATGCGCCAGCCCCTGGGGAGCTGGAACGTCACGCGGGCCGGCGATTGCTTCCAACCGTCGAGATACATGAACGTGCGCGGCCCGTCGACGACGCCGGAGCCGGCACGCAGGAACCAGCGATTGTTGGGTCGCCGCCACTGGATCGTGTCACGCAACCCGGCCGTATAGCGGACCGTGATCCTCGCGTTGCCCCTGGTGTCGACAATCCACGAGATCGGGGAGTCCTGGTGGACCGGAAGCTGCTCGCCCGCGGCGCTGACGGCGACGAATCCCCCGATGTTCTGCCCCGAATCCATGAGCCGATACGCCCCCGGCGCCCAGTTCGGGATGACGAGCCGGCTGGGATTGGGGGGATTGGTGATTTGGAGCTCGACCAGGTACGCCGAGCGGTCGGTGGGGACCGTGAGGCTGTAGTAGAGCTGGGGGGGGGGCGTGGAATCGTGCGCGCTCACCCCGGTGAGCGCGAGCAGCAGCAGGATCAAAGAGCGACCTGTACCACGCGGTCCTTCCCGGACTTCTTCGCATCGTACATCGCCTGGTCCGCGCGTCTGAGCAAATCGTCACTGCTTGCATCGGTCGCCGTGCACGAGACGACGCCGATGCTCGCGGTGACGTTGGGCGTCCCCTTGAACACATTGCGCAGTCCGGCGATCAGCCGCCGGGCCGCGGCATCCGCCAGCTGGGCGTCCGTCTCCGGCATGAGCACCGCAAATTCATCGCCACCCAGCCGCCCGACGACGTCGGCTAGCCGCACCGACGAGCGCATCGCGTCGGCGACCAGCCGCAGCACCGCGTCCCCCGTCTGGTGGCCATGGGTGTCGTTGATGACCTTGAAGTTGTCGAGATCCATGTACATCAGCGCGAGCGAGCGCGGATAGCGGCGATTGCGGTCTAGCTCCTGGCCGAGCCGGTCGACGAACGCGCGGGCGTTCAGCACGTTCGTGAGCGGGTCCTGCACGACGAGGCGCGCCAGCTGGGCCTGGCTGCGCCGCAGCGTCTGAAGCCCCGCCATGGCCAGGCCCAGCACGGCGAGGTAGGCCAGCCCGTTGAGGATCCGCCACAACATCGGCGTGTCCGCCGGCATCTGGACCCAGGCAATGGCCTCGCGAAATCCCGTCGTGGCCACGGCGAACACGATTCCCCAGGCCAGCCCCTCGGTCCAGGTGACCAGCAACACCGGAATCGTATACAGGATGCCGAGTCGCGCCGTCGACGGCGTCACGGCATTGGCCCAGTACACGAGCAGGGTGAGCAGCACGTAGCCCGTCAGCCGCAGCACGCGGCGCACCGCGGGTGACGCGAGCGCGAGCATCAGTACGGAGGCTCCGCGACGTGCCGCGGATCGTCCAGGATCAATGCCTGCAGCTCCGTACCCACGGGAACCGCCGGCATGTCGGCCGGGACGATGAGCAGGGCATTGGCGCGCGCCATACTGGTGAGAATGCCAGACCCCTGCGGCCCTGTCAAACGCGCCTCCTCTCCCTCTACTATTGCGCGCAAGTAGTGTCTCAGCCTGGGACCGAGGGTGATCGCCTCTCGGACGATGACGGGCACCGTCCGACGAAACGGTAACGCGTGCCCCTGCAAGCGCCGGATGGCGGGTCGCACGAACAGCTCGAAGGTAACCATCGTGCTTACCGGATTCCCCGGCAGCCCGATCCACGGAACGCCCCTGAGGCTCCCGAATCCTACCGGCGCGCCCGGGCGCATCCCGATGCGCCAGAACGTCAGCTCGCCGCCCAGCTCCTGCAGTACCTCGCGCACCAGATCGTGCTCGCCGACGCTGACGCCGGCGGTCGTCACGAGCAGGTCGGCGCCCGCCGAGCCGCGCAGGTGCTCTCTCAGGCTGTCCCTGGTATCCCGAGCGACGCCGAGGTTGAGAGGGTCGGCTGCCGCGCGGCGGATCAGGGCGTCGAGGGTGTAGGAGTTGGAGCTCGCGATCTTCGTCCCCGCGAGAATCTCCTGCTTCTGATCGAGGTCGACGATCTCGTCGCCGGAACCCATGAATGCGACGCGTGCCGGGCGGTGCACGAGCGGCGCATCCCAGGCGATCGAAGCGAGCACGCCCAGCTGCGCCGGCCCGAGCGCGGTGCCGGCGGGGAGCACGACGGCGCCCTTGCGGATGTCCTCGCCGCGGCGCCGGATGTTCTTGCCGACGTCGGGCGCGGTGCGGATCGTGACGGTGCCGTTCGATCCCTGCGCCGTGTCTTCCTGACGGATTACCGTATCGGCACCTTGTGGCAGCGGCGCGCCGGTGAAGATCCGGATCGCCTGCCCGGCGGCAATGACCTTGGTGGGGAACTGGCCGGCGGGAACGGTCTCGATCACGTCGAGATCGGTTACGGTGTCCCTCAGATCCGCGCTGCGCACGGCGTAGCCGTCCATCGCGGAGTTGTCCCAGGGCGGCAGATCGATCGGGCTGGCGACGTCCTCCGCAAGCACGGCGTCGAGCGCGGCGCGCAGCGGGCGGCGCTCGGCGGGGAGCGGCCGGACGTGGTCCACGATGACTCGCGCTGCTTCGGCCGGCGTCATCATGGCGGAAGTATTCTCGCCCGATCCCACGCGAGATTCGCGACCGTCACGAGCCACGCGGTATCGCTGAAGCGAAACACGGGGAAGGGTGCGTGGAGATCGCGGTCGTCCGTGATCATCGCGACCCAATCGGCGGGATCGTGCACGGCAGGGTCGAAGACGGGCTTGGGGCCGGCGACCGTGCGATAGACTTCGATCTTGGGGAGCGGCGCCCGCTTGAACCCCTCGACCAACACGATGTCGGCGTCGCTCAGGTAGCGGTGGGCCAGCGTGATCGGATCGGACTCCTGCGACGTGTGCTCGAACAGCACGCGCTGCCCCGGCGACTCGATCAAGACGCGCTCCGCTTTCCCTTCGTGCCAATGCCGCCAGGTGTCCTTGCCCTTGCGATCCACGTCCGCCGGGTGTGCGCCGTGCTTGATCGTCATCACGCGGAACTTGCGGCGCGCGAGCTCCGCGGCGAGCGCGACGAGGAACGTCGGCTTGCCCGCGTTCTTGAGGCCGATGATGGAGATCATGCGTGTCGCCGCCACAGCTCCTCCGCGCGCGCGAGATCGTCCGGCGTGTTGACGTTGAAGAACAGCTCGTCGGGATCTCCGAACTTCTTGAC
>QHUQ01000117.1 GCA_003221985.1 Gemmatimonadota bacterium
CCTCCGCCGAGACGGACCTGGTGACGCGGCCCCTCGAGGACCTGCACCAGAACACGGACTGCCGAATCGCTCGGCCCGGATCCCTGCGGCGGCACCGAGTCGATGAGCGCAACGTTCACCGAGCTGAAGACGCCCATGCCGTAGAGATCGCGCTGCGTCTGGTACAGCGCGTCCTGTCTGAACCCATGGCCCGATCGCACCGACATGACGCGCCGCACGGTGCCGGTGTCCACGTCCCGCAGCCCGCGGATGACCACCTCGCCGATGCGCATGCGCGGGCCGGGCTGCGCGTCCAGCTCGACTTCCGCGCGCAAAATCCCCGCCTCCGAATCGAAGTTGCGCAGCACCTCGGCGTACGGGTAGCCGTGGTTGCGCAGCCGCGAGACGATCGTGTCGGCTGACGCCTGCATCAGGAAGCGGTTGAAGGGATCGCCGACCTGCAGCGGCAGATCGCGCTTGAGTTTTGCGACGTCGAAGATCCCGTCGAGGCCTGTGACGTCGAGCCGAGTGACCCGGACCGGCTCACCTTCGTGAATCCGGAACGTGGCGTACACGTCGCGCGACGTGCGCCGCACCGACGTGTCGACGACCGCATTCATGTAGCCGCTTTGGCGGTAGAACAGAATCAGACGGACGACGTCGCGGCGGAATTCGACTTCGTTGAAGTAGCGTTTCTCGCCGAGCCCCAGCCACCGCAAGTACCATCTGCTCGCCCACGCGCTCGATTTCGTCGTCGCGATCACACTCTCGAGTGTCAGACCATCGATCGCTCGGTTACCGTCGAACGACAGACCCCGAACTACCCGCTCCTGGTCTTGAGCGGACAGGACGGTTGACGCCGCCAGCGCAGCGAGCAGCAAAAGGGGTATGACACGCAATTGACGTGGTTTACCAATCTCGGCTATGTTGCGACACTTGCACCGTACTGTCAACCTTTTCGACACCGCCAAGAACGCCCTGTTCCTCTGTATTCTCGCCGCCTGTCATGCTTCCGGCGGCGGCAACGAGGCTCGGGGGCTCATCTACTACGAGACGTACGATCCGCGCTCGCTCGATCCGGCACTCTCCACCGACGTGCCGACGGGCGAAATGGTGACGCTGCTGTTCGACGGGCTGACGCAGTTCGATCCCGACGGCAAGCTGCTGCCTGGACTGTCTGACCGCTGGACCGCCGATCGAACAGCCCAACGCTACGTTTTTCATCTGCGCCCCGGTGTCTCCTTTCATGACGGCACACCGCTCGTCGCCGCGGATGTAAAACGCTCGTTGGTGCGGGTGCTGAATCCGGCGACGCGCGGCGGCCGCGTGTGGCCGTTGCTCCCCATTGCCGGTGCGGCGGACTTCGCCGACGGGCGCGCGCGGGACGTCAGCGGCATCGCTGTCCTGGGCGACACCGCGGTGGCCTTCACGTTGACCGAGCCGCTCGCCGTCTTTCCCAAATTCCTCGCGATGCCGGTCGCGTCCGTCGTGCCTTCGACCGTTCCAGCCGAGTTCGGCCAGCCGCCCGTCGGGACGGGACCGTGGCGCTTCGTGGCGTGGCAGCACGACGATTACCTGCGGTTTGCGAAAAACCCGAGCTACTGGGGTGGCCCGGCGGAGAGCGATACGCTCACCGTCCGAATCATTCCGGAGCCGTTGACGCGCGTCGCGGAGCTGCAGGCGGACCGGGTGTCCGTATCGGAGATCCCGTTTGGCGAAACCGGAAAGTGGGAGCGCGAGCACCCCGACTGGCTGCAGCGCAAAGCGGCGCTCCGCGCCGTGTATGTGCCCCTGAACAACCGCCGAGGGCCGTTGCGCGATCCGCGGGTGCGCCAGGCGATCAATCACGCGGTCAACGTGCCCGAGATTCTGCGCACCGTTTGGAACGGCCGCGGAGTCCGGGCCGCGGGAGCGATACCGCCGACGTTGGGGGGAAGTGATCCGGGACGAAAACCGTATAGCTACGACACAACGGCAGCCCGCCGGCTGCTCGCGGCCGCCGGATACCCGGACGGCTTTGCGGTCCAACTCTGGCGCTCCGGAACGAACGTGGAGATGGGTCGCGTCGCCCAGGCGATTCAGGCGCAGCTGGGCGCCGTCGGCATCCGCGTCGAAATCGTATCCCGCGACGCCTCCAGCATGCGCGAGGCGGTTCGCAAGGGCGACACCGACATGGCCATCACCGACTGGTGGGCCGACTACCCCGACGCCGACAACTTCCTGTATCCGCTGTTCCACAGCGCCAGCTTCGGACCGGGCGGCAACTACGCCTTCTACCGCGATCGGGTGACCGACTCGCTCATCATGGTTGCGCGCCGTACCGTCGACCAGCCAGCGCGCGAGGCGCTCTACCGCCGCATCGACAACCGCGTCTTTGAAGCGGCGCCCTGGCTCTACCTCTGGTTCTCCGTCGATCTCTGGGCGGTGCAGCCGACCATCGAGGGGTGGGACCTGCCCGTCATTTTCAACGGCCAGCGTTGGACCAAGGCGCGTGTTACAACTCGTCGGTAGGCGGTTGCTCGCGACGATTCCGACGCTGTTCGGTGTCCTGGTTGTCGCATTCCTGTTATTGAACGTCGTGCCCGGCGATCCCGTCGCCGAGATGGTCGGGGAGCGGGCCGATTCCGCCACGATCGCCCGGCTGCGCGGCGAGCTGCATCTCGACGAGCCGATTCTGGTGCAATTCGGCCACTATCTCTGGGGTGTCGTCCGCGGCGACCTGGGTCGCTCCTACATCACGCAGCGTCCCGTGCTCGGGGACCTGGCCGAGCGCTTTCCCAAGACGCTGCAGCTCGCCGGCGCGGCGATGCTGCTGGCGGCGACCTGCGGCATCACCCTCGGCGTGCTCTCGGGCGTCCGCCCGGGCGGCATGATCGACCGCTTCAGTATGCTGATCGCCTACGTCGGCGTGTCTTTCCCGGTCTACTGGGTCGGCCTGCTGCTGATTCTGCTGTTCGCGGTGGCGCTGCGCTGGCTGCCGCCGTCGGGCTACGGCGGCTTGGCCTTCCTCGTGCTGCCCGCCCTCACGCTCGGCACGCGTTCGATCGCGTTTCTCGCCCGGATGACGCGCGGCGCGATGCTCGAAATCCTGCCGTCCGACTTCGTGCGCACCGCGCGCGCCAAAGGGCTCGGCGAACGGCGGGTGATCGGGCGGCACGCGCTGCGCAACGCGCTGTTGCCGATCATTACGGTGCTGGGTCTCGATGTTGGCAATTATCTGACCGGCAGCATTCTGACCGAGACGATATTTTCCTGGCCCGGGGTGGGGCGGTACGTGCTGCTGGCGATTCAAAAACGCGATCTCCCGGCGGTCCAGGGCAGCATCCTTTTCTTGTCCGTGATCTTCGTGCTCGTCAACCTTGTCACCGACGTGCTCTATGCGAAAGCTGATCCTCGCGTCGCTTACGATTAGCGCCGCGGTGTCCCTGCAGGGGCAAAGCCGAGGCTCGGTACAGCAGCGGGTCTCACGGCTGCTCGACCAGCCGCCGTTCGATCGCGCGACGTGGAATGTCTATGCGCAAGACGACCGCGGGCGGGTGCTCTTCAATCGCAATGGGGATCGTTTCTCGGTTCCGGCGAGCAATACAAAGCTCGTGGTCTCCGCCGTGGCGACGGCCCTGCTCCCTGCCGACTATCGCGCTCGCACGAGCGTGTACGCCAACGGCACGGTCACCAACGGCATTCTCCACGGCGACCTCGTGTTGTACGGGCGAGGTGATCCGACGTGGTCGCAGCGCTGCTACACGATCGACACGCTGGCACCCGGTGGCTGCGACTCGACCTGGACCGCCGTGGACGCGATTGCCGACTCGCTGCGGGCCCACGGGCTGCGGCGCGTCACGGGACGGATCATCGGCGACGGATCGTATTTCGAGCCGACGCTGACGCACTGGGGCTGGAATTCGTTCGATCTCAACTGGTGGTACGCAGCGCCGGTGTCCGGGCTCGGCTTTCACGACAACAGCGTCGATTTCCAGATCACGCCGGGCGCGGCGGTCGATCAGCCGCCGGCCATCACCTGGAATCCCGATCTTCACCTGTTCACGTTCGAAAACCGCGCCCGCACCGTCCCCGCGGACTCGGCCACGACGATCGGCGACAACTTCTTCCGAAAGCCCGGCACGCTCGAAATCTGGGCCGAGGGCACCGTGTCGCTGAGCCGCGCGCCGTGGATTGAAAGCTTCGCGCTCCCCGATCCCAACCTGTTCGCCGCGCGCGCGCTCGAAGCGTCGCTCCAGAAGAAGGGGATCTCCGTCGCGGGCGGCGCCGGCAGCACGACGGATTCCATGGAGTACCGCGCGCTGCGCTGCTGCGGCAGTCCCATCGCCGAGTACCAGGGCCGGCCACTGCCCGACATCCTCTTCCCCATCCTCAACACGAGCCAGAACTGGTTCGCCGAGATGCTGCTCAAGACTCTGGCCCGCCAGGTGGGCGACACGGGCAGCTGGACCAAGGGGCTGGACGTCGAGAAGCGGTTTCTGGTCGATTCGGTGAAGGTCGACTCGACCGCGTTCGACCTCGAGGACGGCTCGGGCCTGTCGGCGGGCAATCTCGTCACGCCGCACGCCTTCGTGCAGCTGCTCGCCTACATGTACCGGCATCCCAAACGGGGGCCGTTTCTTGCCGCGCTGCCGCGGGCGCAGCAGCGCGGCTCGCTGCTCAAGCGCTTTGCCGGGACACCGCTGGAGGGACGCGTGCTGGCGAAGACGGGATCGATTAACCGCGTGAATACGCTGTCGGGATACATCGAGAAAGCGGACGGGCGGGTGATTACGTTTTCAATCCAGGCAAATGCTCATGACGTCCCCACAAGACAAATGCTGGCTCAGATCGACTCGGTGGTAGTGCAACTGGCGCGTTAGTCTTCTTTCTGTCCGAAGATGGCCATGTTCGAGCTGTGCCCCGGCATGAACTTGGCCGAGGGATTGAGGAAGTGCACGGCGTGATTGACGGCGATGCAGGCCTCCGCGACGCCCGTCGCGATCAGCTTGAGCTTTCCCGGATAGGTCGTGATGTCGCCCGCCGCGTAGATGCCGGGAATGTTCGTCTCCATGGTCTGGGCGACCTTGATGTCGCCCTTCTCGATCTCCAGCCCCCACTCGGCGATCGCCCCTAACGACGAGATGAACCCGAGCTGCGGGATGACGCAGTCCATGGGGAGCGTCTCTTCCTCTTTGGTCTTGTTGTTGAAGATCGTGACGCGCTCGATGCGGCTCGAACCGGCGATCTCCTTGAGCTCCCAGAACGTGCGCAGCTGCATCTTGCCGGCGGCCGACAACGCCTGCACCTGATCGACCGTCGCCTGGTGCGCGCGAAAGCCGTCGCGCCGGTGGATCATCACGATCGATTGCGCGATGCCCTGCAGGTTCACCGCCCAGTCGAACGCCGAGTCGCCGCCACCCACGATCAGGATCCGCTTGCCGGCAAACTCGCGCGGATTGAGCACGCGGTCGTGCAGGCCTTTGTCGTTCCACTGATCCACGTCCTTGAGCGGCAGCTTGCGGGGCGTGAAGGCGCCGATGCCGCCGGCGATCAGGACGGTGCGGCCCGGATACTCGTCCTGGTCGGTGACGATCGTGAAAAGCGGCTTGCCGTTCTCCTGGGTTTGCTTGAGCGCGACGACTTTCTGCGCGAGATGCACGGGCCCCTTCCACTGGAGCCCCTGCTCCGCCATTCCCTTCACGAGATCCTTGGCGAGGATCTTGGGAAATCCGGCGACATCGAAGATGTATTTCTCCGGATAGAGCGCGGTGAGCTGCCCCCCTACCTGATCGAGATTGTCGATCAGGCGGTGTGACGCGCCGCGCATCCCGGCGTAAAACGCCGCGAACAGCCCCGTCGGGCCGGCTCCGATGATCGTGATATCTTTCGCCTCTTGCATCGGGCCAACGCTAGCGCGCTTCTCGTCCTCGGTCTACTGGCCTGCGCCGGCGGGGGGCCGCACGCCGCGCTCGGCTGGAGTCTGGGCGGGGAAGCGCACGTGTTCGTGGCCAACGATCGCTTCGCGCGCGATTTCTACCGCCAGCTGACGGGGGGCGGGAATCTGCTGGACACGCTCGCGGGACGGCCGCTCGCCGCCGTGGACGCGCGGCGGGCGCGGGGCGCCACGGTGTTGTCGGCGAACGGCGCCGCCGCCGCGCGGCTGACGCTGGCGCGCTTCCATGCGCCGCAGACCTGCGGCTCTCCCAGCCTGGTCACGGAGTTGGTACTCGCGTTCCCGGCTGGCGGAGCGGGCGCCCGCAGCACGCCGCCATCGCACGTGACCGTCGTGGCGCTGCTCGACGCGCCGCCATTCGCCGGCGGTGGCGGAGCGCGACGCTCACTCCCGCCGCGCTCCGCCGCGGTCGATCTCGTCAATCGGGTCGCGCAGCGCGCGGAGAGTGTCAGCGGACGTACACGCGCCACGCTGCTGCGCGCGCTGACGCTCGACGCCGAACAGGCGGCGGACGCGGGCGAGGTAGTCGCTCTGGGATCGCGCTATGCCGTCGGATTTCGGGCGCGGTTCGTCACGCCGGCCGGTGACACACTGCTCATCAGCGGCGTCGCGGCGACCGACGTCGATCTCCACGCCTTACGGTGGGTCGTGCGGCCGCAGCGGGCGCGGCTGGTGGGCGGCATGATGACGCGCACCAGCGCCGGCAGGCGTTACTCGCTGCGCGGCGCGCTCATGGGTCAGGGAGGCGAGCCGCTCCTGCTGCTCGACGAAATCGCGGACGTCGCGCCGCGCGATTCGCGCGCCACTGCCGTCGATGTCGCAAGCCGCCGGGTGATTGCGGCCCAGCCGCTCGCGCTGCGTTGCCCCTGAGCATAGGTTCCCGCGCGTGAAGATCTACACGAAGACCGGAGACGCAGGCCAGACGGGACTCTTCGGTGGCGAGCGGGTGCCGAAGGACGACCCCAGGGTGCGCGCCTACGGCGACGTGGACGAAGCGAACGCGGCGATCGGCCTCGCCGCCGCTCTCGAGCCGGCCGCATTCGAGCAGGCCGCGTTACAGACGATCCAGCGCGACCTTTTCACGATCGGCGCGGAGCTGGCGACACCGGACCACGGCCCGGACAACGTGTCGGCGTGCCGAGCGTTCCGTCGTGGCGCTGTCACGCGAGCAGCCGATCAATCCGGTGATCATTCATTACCTGAATCGGCTGTCCGACTTGCTGTTCGTCCTCGCCCGAGCGGTGAACAAACAGGCCGGGCGTCCCGACATCGCGTGGTAACGATCCGTGTCCCGCTCGTCGAGCAGCGGGATGCTTCCTACGACATCCTGATTGGCTCCGGGTTAGTCCCGCAGCTGGACACGATCCTGAAGCGGTACTGCCCCGCCGCGGCGTATGCGATCATCTCGGATTCGCAGGTGGCGAAGCTGTATGGCGAAGACCTTCTCAAGCGGCTATCGGCTAGCGGCTATCGGGCGGAATTGCTCACCTTCCCCGCCGGAGAATGGAATAAGACCCGGGACACCTGGGCTGCGCTCTCGGACCAGATGCTCGCGGCGCATTTCGGTCGCGATTGCGCGGTGATCGCCGTCGGCGGCGGCGTGGTGAACGACGTCGCCGGATTCGTCGCGGCGACCTATCTCCGCGGCGTGCCGCTGGTGCAGGTCCCGACGTCGCTGCTCGCGATGATCGACTCCTCCATCGGTGGCAAGACGGGTGTCGACGTTCCCGCCGGCAAGAACCTGCTCGGCGCGTTCCACCAGCCGCGCGTCGTCGTCGCCGATCCCGAGCTGCTGGGCTCGCTGTCGAGCGTGCAGCTCGCCGCGGGGCTCGCCGAAGCGGTCAAGCACGGCGTGATCGCGGATGCCGACTACTTCGCCTTCCTCGAGCGCGAGTATGCGGCGATTTTCGCCAAGCACGCGCCGGCGCTGGAGCGCGTCGTGCGGCGTTCGGTCGAAATCAAGGCAGAAGTAGTCGCGCAGGACGAACGCGAAAAAGGAAAACGCGCCATTCTCAACTTCGGCCACACCGTCGGGCACGCGATCGAAGCCACGTCGAAGTACGAGGTGATGCACGGCGAAGCGGTCGCGATCGGGATGGTGTACGAAGGCCGGATCGCGGAGTCACTCGACATCGCAGAGGCGGGCACTGCCCAGCGCATCAGGACGGTGCTCGAGCGGCTCCATCTGCCCGTCGAACGTCCCGATGGCAGCCAGGTGGACGATCTGATCGCGGCGATGCGCGCGGACAAGAAGGTCCGGGCGGGAGAGATCCGGCTGGCGCTGCCGCGCGCCATCGGCGCTGCCCATGGTGATGATGGTCGCGGCTGGACGGTGGCGGTGCAGGAGGAAAACATTCGTCAGGTCCTGGTCAACACGTAGCCCACATT
>QHUQ01000118.1 GCA_003221985.1 Gemmatimonadota bacterium
CTCGGCTCGGGAGCGCGCCGCGCTGCGATTTACCGACGCGGTGACGCGCTACACCGACGCCATGCCGCTGGAGCCGCTGACCCGGGCTCGCCAATACTTGAGCGAGCCGGAAATCGCCGCCGTGACGGCCGCGGTTGCCGAGCAGCATTTCTTCAATCCGATCACGGGTGCGCTGGGGGGGGGCGGGGGCGGCGGGGGGGGGGCGCCGACGTCGCGCCATGGGGCGCGCCCATCGGCTCCTCCCTCAGGAGTCTGTGGCTGTGAAGGAAGGCCTCCCCCGTTGGCTCCTCCTCATCCACCAGCTTCCGCCCAAGCCGGACTACTTCCGCGTCAAGATCTGGCGCCGACTCCAGGGGATCGGCGCGGTCGCCATCAAGAACTCGGTCTATGCCTTGCCCTTCAGCGCTCAGGCCGTCGAGGACTTTCAATGGCTGCGCAAGGAGATCACGGCGGGCGGCGGTGAAGCCTCGGTGTGCCGGGCGGTATTCGTCGATGGCCTCACCGATCCACAGATCGAAGGCCTGTTTCGGGCGGCACGGGACGCGGAGTACGCGCAGGTGACGCGTGCCGCCGAGCAGGTCGAATCCCCGATCGACGCCGCGCGACTGGAGCGCCGGCTCCGCGACGTCACGGCGCTCGATCATTTCGGCGCGACAGGACGCAAGACGGCGGAGGCGGCCGTGGCAAAACTCAAAGGAAAGCGGCACCAGGTACGGCCCAAGACGCGGCGCATCTGGGTGACGCGGCCGGACGTGCATGTCGACCGGATCGCGAGCGCCTGGCTGATCAAGCGGTTCATCGATCCCAAGGCTCGCTTCGTCTTCGGGGAAACCCGCGAGGACGCGGTGAGCTTCGACATGTTCGAAGGCGACTACACGCACGAAGGCGATCGTTGCACCTTCGAAACCCTGCTGCAGCGCTTCGGGCTGGAAACGGACGACGCGCTCCGGACCATCGGGGAAATGGTGCACGACCTGGACAACAAGGACGGCAAATTCGGGCGGGCGGAGACGCCGGGGTTCGAGCGGCTGATCGCCGGCATCGTGAAACGCCATGCGCGCGACGAGGCGCGCATCGAGCGGGGAGCGGAGCTGCTCAACGACCTCTACGAATCAATGCGGCCGTCCCCACCAGGGCGATCAGCGCAAAGCTGAACCACTGCACGGCATACGACAGGTGCGGGCCATCGTCGAATGCCGGCGGCGGCCAGCGACGCGGCAGGCCGTGCGCCGGTTCCGGCGGGTCGAGTTGCACGATAATCGGAAGGAATCCGGCGGGATTCACGTCGCCCCGTCCCCGCGGTGGAACGAACGCGATTCCTGTCACCGTCGCGGTATCGCCTTCCCGATAGGGCGCGTGATCGACGTGGAACGCATCGGGGGAAGGCACCCAGCCGCGATCGACCAGCACAGCGGGTCCACCGGCCAGTCGCAACGGCGTGATGAGGGCGACGCCAGGCGTTCCCTCAAAGCTGCGCCCGGGCCAAGCGCGCTCAGCCGTGTAGTCGTACACGCCGCGGGCAACGACACGCCGCTGCCGCAACGAATCGACCGCCACCTCGTCGCGTAGCTCGATCGGCGGCAAGGCCAAGCGCGCAGCCAGGGCGGCGTTGCGAGCCCGGCGCTGTGTGAGACGATCGAGCTGCCACACGCCGGCTCTCACGCACAGCGCGGCAACGAGGGCGGCGATCGCAACCAGGCCTACGTCGCGCCGTTGCATAGCGCCAGTTTTTCGGCGCGGGAGAGGCGGCGGATCGCAGCCTCCCGTCTCAATGCGGCACCGCGACCGCGCACCACTTCCCGATAGGCCAGACGGACCGGCCGGCGCGAGCGCGTGTAGGCACTCGCCTTGCCGCTCTGATGCGACGCGAGACGCTGGGAGAGATCATTCGTGATGCCGGTGTAGAGCGAGCCATCGCCGCAGCGCAGGAGATAGACCATCCAGGGCACGGGTCCAAGCTAGCGAGCCCGACTACGCCGCGCCATTTTGCCGGCCGTGAAACGCATCCTCGCGTGGTGCCTGTTCGATTTCGCCAACTCCGCGTATTCAGCGGTCATCGTCGTCGCCGTCTTCAGCGTCTACTACGCCACGCACATCGTCGGGAATGCGCACGGCCTCGGCGATCTGTGGTGGGGGCGCGCGATCTCGGCCTCGCTGCTGCTGGTCGTGCTGACCGGCCCGGTGCTCGGCGCGTTCGCCGACCGCGCGGGATGGCGCAAGCGGTTGTTCATCGCCTTCACGGCGTTGTGCATCGGCTGCATCGCGCTGTTCACGACGCTCGTGCCGGGCATGGTGCTGCAGGGATTTGCCCTGATCGCGCTCGCGACCTTCGCATTCGTAAGCTCGCAGATCTACTATAACGCGTATCTGCCGGACATCGCGCCCGGCGATCGGCTCGGGACGGTGTCCGGCCTCGGGTTTGCGATCGGATACCTCGGCTCCATCATCGGCCTGGTCGTCGCGTTACCGCTCGTCAACGCCCGGCAATTCAATCTGCTGTGGCTGCTCGTCGCCGCCTTCTTTGCGGTATTCTCCGTGCCCGCGTTCCTCGCGCTGCCGGCGGATCGGCCCCAGCCCGAAAAACGCGTCAACCTCCGCGCCATCGTCCGGGACGTGATCGGCAATCCGCCGCTGCGGCGGTTTTTCCTGGCGTACTTTCTGTATTTCGACGGCGTGGAAACGACGATCGTATTCTCCGGCATCTTCGCCGCGACCACGCTCAAGTTCACGACTCCCGAGGTGATCAAGCTGTTCCTCGCCGTGCAATTCTCCGCGCTCGCGGGGGCGTTGCTGCTGGCGCGGCCTACCGACCGCTGGGGTGCGAAACAGGTGATCACGTTGACGCTGCTGCTGTGGGTCGCGGTGTCCATCGGCGCCTACTTCGCGCAGACGAAGTCAACGTTCTTCGCGGTCGCGGTCACGGCCGGACTGGGGCTCGGCTCCATTCAGGCGGCGAGCCGCGCGCTGATGGCGGCGCTCATTCCGCCCGGTAAGGAGTCGGAGCTGTTCGGATTCTATGCGTTGTGCGGAAAATCGTCTTCGATACTCGGACCCCTGGTCTTCGGCGCGGTGTCCTATCTGGCCGGCAGCCAACGCGCCGCGGTCGCCGCCGTCGGCGTGTTCTTTGTCGCGGGCCTGCTGCTGTTGCAGCGCGTCAGACCAGCTTTGCCTGCATCGTAATCTCGACATTGCTCTGCAGCGCCTTCGAGACGGGACAATTCTTCTTGGCGCCCTCGGCGGCTTGCTGGAACGCCGCCTGATCGATCCCTTCGACCTTGCCGCGCACATCGAGCACGCTGCGCGTGATTTTCGGCGCGCCGTCCACCGTCTCGATCGTGACCGCCGCGCGCGTTTCGATGCGTTCCGCGGGATGACCCGCTTTCTCGAGGCCGGCCGAGAGCGCCATGCTGAAGCAGCCCGCGTGCGCAGCGGCGAGCAGCTCCTCAGGATTCGACCCCTTCTTTCCCTCGAAGCGCGTCCCGAAACTGAAGGATCCGCTGAAAGCCCCGCTCTGCGCCTTGAAGCTGCCCTTGCCGTCCCTGAGCTTGCCTTCCCAAACAGCTACGGCGTTACTGGTCGCCATCGGCTCGGTCCTGGATGAGGGAACCGGGAATCTGGCGAGACGCCGTGCGGTTCGCTACGCTTCGTGACCCCGTCTGGAGCTCGTCCAATGGCGACCAAGAAGACCAAGTCCAAGAAGGCTCGTCCTCGGCCCCGCGCCAAGGCCCGGCAGCGTCCCGGGGCCCGTAGCCAACCGGAAACGCTCCGGCTGCGCGAGGTCACTCCGTCGTTCACCGCCACGGACCTGCAACGCAGCATCGCGTTCTACCGCGACGTGCTCGGATTCGTGGTGGGCGAGGAATGGCGCGAGGACGGTGCGTTGCTGGGCTGCGAAATGCGCGCCGGGTCGGTGACGTTCATGCTGAACCAGGACGACTTCGCGAAAGGGCGTGACCGGCAAAAAGGCGTCGGGTCGCGGCTGCGGTGCCAGACCGCGCAGGACCTCGACCGGCTCGCCGCGGAGGTGAAAGCGCGGGGCGGCGCCCTCGATCAGGAGCCGCAGCTGATGGCCTGGGGCGAGCGCCAGTTCATGATCACGGACCCCGATGGCTTCAAGCTGACGTTCGTACAAACGACTTGACGCTGTCGCCCGCCGCGCAACGCGTGCTGCGGGCCGTCACCGCGACCCTCGTCGCAGACAGCACCGCCGATCTCGCCCAACGGGTGGCGAGCAAGATTGCGTCGTTGCCACGCCCGGCCGACCGAGCGGAGCTGGATCTGCTGCTCCGCCTGCTCGACTTCCGCGTCGTGAATCTGCTCCTCAGCGGCATTCCCCAACCATTCACGCGCATGTCGCCGGTGCAACGCGAACGGTGCCTGCGTGGCTGGGCGAGGAGCCGCATGCCGCAGCGCCGCAAAGCATTTCAGGCGTTGAAACGGCTGACGACCGTCACGCATTACACGACGCCCGGAACGGCCCACGCCATCGGCTATCCGGGTCCGCTGGGCCCACCACCCAGGACCCCAAAGCCGATACGGCCGGTCGTCATCACCACAGACACGACGCTCAATTGCGACGCCGTCATCGTCGGCTCCGGCGCGGGCGGCGGGGTCGTGGCCGCTGAGCTCGCGGCCGCCGGCAAGGACGTGATCGTCCTGGAAAAAGGCGGCTATCGCAACGAGGCCGATTTCACGCATCAGGAGGGCGAGGCACTCGCGACCATGTACGACGCCGGCGGTTTGCTGGCGACGCGCGACCTGGGGCTGGTGATCCTTCAGGGCGCGACGCTGGGCGGCGGCACCGTCATCAACTACACCACCAGTTTCCCCACGCCCGACGCGGTGCGCCACGAATGGGCGCGCGAACACGGCCTCCCGCACTTCGAATCCGCCGAGTATGCGCGCTCACTCGATGCCGTCGCGCAACGGCTCGGCGTCAACACCGATCACGCCAAGCCCTCGGGGCGCGACCGCGTGCTGATTCGAGGCCTGGAGCAGCTCGGTTGGCATCACGCTTTGCTGCCGCGTGACGTGCGCGGCTGCACGCAGGACGATGCGTGCGGCTACTGCGGATTCGGGTGCCGCCGCAGCGCCAAGCAATCGACCTTGATTACGTACCTGCAAGATGCGGCCGCGCGCGGCGCGCGCATCGTGGTGGACTGCGACGTGCGTTGCGTCATCATTGAGCGCGGGACGGCGAGCGGGGTTGCGGCGCGCGTCGGCAAGCACGTGGTGAGCGTGCGCGCGAAAGCCGTGATCCTCGCCGCCGGCTCAGTGAATTCGCCCGCCCTGCTGCTCCGCTCGGGCGTGCGGCTTCCGGCCCTGGGCCGCCACCTGGCGCTGCATCCGGCGACGGCGGTGCTCGCCGACATGGAGGAAGTGGTGCGGCCGTGGACCGGCACCGTCCAGGCGCATTACTCGGATCAGTTCGCCGACGTGGACGCGGGCTACGGTTTCAAGTTCGAGACCGCACCGATTCATCCCTCCCTGCAGGCGCTCGCGGCACCGTGGGAGTCGGCGGTCCAGCATCGCGAACGGATGGCCCGGCTGCCCCACACCGCGCTCGTCGGCATTCTGTTACGAGACCGTTTTGGGGGGGGGCAGGTCAGCGTGGATCGCGACGGCGCCGCGGTCGTCGATTATCGCCTCTCGCGCTACGACCGCGCGCATTTGTGGCGCGCCATCGCCGGAGGGGCGGAGCTGCTCGAGGCCGCGGGTGCACGCGAGATCTGGCTGCCGCTCGCTCGCGCCGTCAACTACCGGCCCAGCGGCCGAGGCGCGCGCGAGGACTGGCTGGCGCGGGTCCACGCGGCGGGCTGGGGCCCGAACGAGCTGCTGCTCGTCACCTTCCATCAGATGGCGTCCTGCCGCATGGGCGCGAGCGCCAAGACGTCGGTCGTGGATGCCGAACACCGCGTCTGGGGTATACGAGGCCTGTACGTCGCCGACGCGAGTACTTTCCCCAGTGCTTCCGGCGTCAATCCGATGCTGACCATCATGGCCATTGCGCATCGGGCCGCGGGAATAATTGCGTGACCAGGAGAACCGCATGCTCGTTCTGCTGACCGTGACGGCGTTGGCGCTCCAGCAGTCCGTTGCCGACTCCTCTCCGTTCCGCCCGCTGCCACTGCCCGGTGCCACGCCCATCCGCAGCGCCGCGGGCGCGCCCGGGCCGCGCTACTGGCAGCAGCGGGCCGACTACACGCTCGAGGCAACGCTCGACACGGGGAGCAACGTGCTCCGCGGCCGGGGACGGATCGACTACGTCAATCGCTCGCCCGAGACACTCTCGTTCGTGTGGGTGCAGCTCGATCAGAACCTGTTCGCCCCGGGGTCGATCTCGGCGGTGCTGAACCAACCACCGCTGCTGTTCGCCGGCGGCGTCGTGTTCGATTTCAGCGGCAAGGGGTTCGTCGGCGGGATCACGATCGATCGCTTCGCGGCGGGGGGGCGGCCACTGGCGACCAAGGTCTTCGGCACGATGATGCGCGTCGCGTTGCCGCGGCCGCTCGCGCCCGATCGCGGCATCACGTTCGACGTCGCCTGGCACTTTCCGATCCCGCCGTACGGGGGCGGCCGGATGGGGCGCGTCGGCTCACGCTTCTACGAGATCGGCCAATGGTACCCGCGTTTGGCGGTGTACGACGACGTGCATGGCTGGAATACCCTGCCCTTTCTTGGCGCGGGCGAGTTCTACCTCGAGTTCGGCGACTTCGATGTGAGCCTCACGGCGCCGGCCGGATTCCTCGTCACCGCGACGGGGACCCTCGCCAATCCCAGCGCGATTCGTACGGCGCAAGAGCGCGCCCGCCTGGCGCGCGCCTTCACGTCTCCCGGACAGGTCGTCTCGGTCATCACACGACCGGAA
>QHUQ01000119.1 GCA_003221985.1 Gemmatimonadota bacterium
CGCCCGCCGCACTCGTCCCTGAATGCTGACCGCACCCCGCAACACCACGCGGCCTGGTGCTCCCACAATCCGCGGCATCCGGATGACTCGCGGAAAAACATCGGGGGGCAGCGGTACCGGGTGCATCGGAAAACCAGGGCAGCCCGAGAGGAGCGCTACTCTGATCCGCTCCTCGGCGGCGGGCTCGCCGATCGACCGACACTGCAATACGAAACTGGTGAGCAGCGACGGGATGAGCATGTTGACGACAAACGACTCGAGAAGACTGCGCCGCTGAGATCTGGCTAACTCGTCGTACATAGACGGCTCTCGGGATGTCGTTTCACCCCGAGGATACCGTCAGCTAATTACCTGGCTGTTGCTCCCGCATGACGGAATGGTGACAACCGGATTTGATTGGACCGTCAGCGCGGCAAACCGACCGTAAACGTCGTGCCCCGCCCCGGCCGGCTCTGCACCTCGATCGTCCCGCCGTGCGCCTCGGCGATCCACTTGCAGATCGCCAACCCGAGACCGGTGCCCGCGCGCTCGCTGGTGCGGGTGCGCGCGGAGTCAGCCCGCCAAAAGCGATCGAAGACGTGCGGCAAATCGCCGGGCGCGATGCCGATGCCGGTGTCGGCCACCGTGAACACCACCCGTCCGTCGCTGCTGCCCAGCTCCACCGACACCTGCCCGCCGCGCGGCGTGTACTTCACGGCGTTCTCGATCAGGTTGAGCGCGAGTTGGCGCACGCGGCTGCGATCGACCGCGAGGACAACCGGATCACCCGGCAAGCGGATGTCGATGCCGACACCGGCGTGCTCGGCGAGCAGCTCGCCCGTTTCGCCCGCCTCCTCGATGATCTCCCGGATGTCGACCGGCTCGCGATGCAGGTCGGCCCGGCCTTCGTCGGCGCGCGCCAGGGTCAGCAGCGAGTCGAGCAGCTCCGTCATGCGGTTCACTTCCTGCAGCGTTTCCTCGAGGGGAGCGAGCGTTTCGTGCGGCAGGCCCGGCCGCGTGATCGCCCGTTCGACCCCGGCGCGCACGACCGTCAGCGGCGTCTTGAGCTCGTGGCTCGCGTCGGCGGTGAAGCGGCGCAATGCCGCGAAGCTGCGCTCGAGCCGCGTCCACATCTGGTTCAGGGTCGCCGCGAGACGCCCCAGCTCGTCCTTCTCCATCGACACCGGGAGGCGCCGGTGCAGGCTCCGGCCATCGGTGATCTCGCGGATTTCCGTGATCATCTGATCGACCGGTTCCAGCGCGCGGCCCGCGATCCAGCGCCCCACGAGCACCGCAGGGACGATCCCGACGAGGAACGCGATCACGATCGTCGTGACCAGCTGTTCGATCTGCAGCTCGGCGCTGCGCGTATCGGCGCCGGCGAGAATCGTCCCGATCTGCCCGCCGGCTTCCGGTACGGGCCGGATCACGTAATGCAAGGTCGGGCCGTTGGGCGCGAGGCGGAATGCGGCGGGGGCGGCCCGAGTGCCGGTAACGCCGCGATTGGCGAGCGCATTGATCTGCTCGAACTGCGCGAAGCCGAGCGAGCGCGCATCGGGCGATCCGAACAGCAGGGTGCCGTCGCGGCTCGTGACCAGCAGAAAGTCCGGAACGACTTCGAGCACCGCCGCGACCTCGGGGGTCAGGACCGGCCGCCCCGCCGTGTCCTTTTCGACGAGCACGCCGCGCGTGTGATAGCTCTCGGCGAGAATCCCGGCCGTGAGGTCGGCTTCCGACTGGATGCGGCGATCGAGGTCCTGATAGGTGGCGCTGCGACGGGCGAAGTAGAGGACGACCGCGAACACCGCGATGCTGAGAATGAGCGCGGTGGCGTACCAGACGGTCAACCGCCCGCGAATACTCTCCATGTTACGCCCGCACCACGTATCCCACGCCGCGCACCGTGTGGATCAGCTTGGGTTCCCTGGCGTGATCGATCTTCTTGCGCAGCCGCGTGATGACCACGTCCACGATGTTGGTGCCCGGATCGAAATGGTAATCCCAGGCATACTCCGTGATCAGCGTGCGCGACATGACGCGGCCCTGATGGCGCATGAGATACTCGAGCACGGCGTATTCCTTGGGGGTGAGCTCGATGCGTTTCCCATCCCGGGTCACTTCGCGGCTTCCCGTGTCGAGCTGCAGTCCGGCCACCTTCAGGGTTGGCGGGGCGATCTCTTTGGGACGCCGCCCCAGCGCTTCGACCCGCGCCAGCAGCTCCTCGAATGCAAACGGCTTGGTGACGTAATCGTCGGCACCCATGCGCAACGCCTGGACCTTGAAGTCGACGGAGTCCTGGGCCGTGAGGACCAGTACCGGTAGTCCTACCCCGCGGTCCCGCAGGGTGCGCAGCACATCGATGCCGGAGAGTTTCGGCAGCCGCAGATCGAGCACCATCATGTCGTAGCTCGAGCCCTTGCCGCTGGCGCGGCGCAGCCCCTCGTCGCCGTCGCCGACCAGGTCGACGTGATAGCCCGCCTCGTCCAGCCCGCGGCGAACGTATTCCCCCACCGTCTTGTCGTCCTCGATGACCAGGATCTTCATCCGACCGGGAGGAACACCTTGAAGTTGGTGCCGACGCCCATCTGCGACTCCACTTCAATGCGCCCGCGATGCTCTTCGACGATGCCGTACGCCACCGACAACCCGAGGCCCGTACCCCGGCCCTGCGGCTTGGTCGTGAAGAACGGCTCGAAGATCTTCGGCAAATCCTCCTGCGGGATCCCCGTCCCCGTGTCGATGAACTCGACCAGGATCTCGTCGTGGCGCTGCGGGTTGCGCTGCGTGCGGACGGTCAACACGCCGCGCGCATTCATGGCGTCCATGGCGTTGAGCATCAGCGCCATGAAGCACTGCACGAGCCGCTCCGCATCGGCCGGAAACGGCGGCAGCGCGGTGCTGAACTGTCGCTCGATGGTGAGCCACTTGAAGCGGTCGTGATGTTTCAGCAGGAACAGCGTCTGCTCGATGACGGCGACGATGTCGGTGCTCGCCTTGTGACCGCTCTGCTTGGGGCGCGAGAAGTCGAGCAGCCCTTCGACGATGCGCCGGCACCGCTGCACCTCGGTGTCGATGATCTTCAGATACTCGTCTTCCTCGCCCAAGCGAAGCGCGAGAGCCTCGCTGCACGCGAGGATCGTCGCGAGCGGGTTGTTGATCTCGTGCATGACGCCGGCCGCGAGCTGGCCGATAGCGGCGAGCTTCTCACTCTGCGCCAGGCGCTGCTGCGCCTGGCGCCATGCCGTCACGTCCTCGCCGATGGTGATGACGTGCGAAATGTCTTCGTCGTCGAGCCGCATCGGGATCTTCGTAATCCGGTAATGTCGAGTGTCGCCGGTCGCCTGCGAGTCCATTTCCACCTGCTGGATCTCACCGGTTTCGAAGACGCGGTCGAACTCCTGTTTCAGCAGCTCGCGCGGCTGGCGGTCGAGAACCTCAAAGACCTCGCGGCCCAGCGCGTCCTCGCGCGACACACCCTGCGTGCCCGCTTCGCGCTTGCGGTTCCAGGCCCGGATCCGGTAATCGCGATCGATCACGTACAGGCCGACCGGCAGCGAATCGATGATGCGGGCTGCGAAGTTGCGCTGCGATTCGAGCTCGCGCGTCCGCAAGGCGACTTCCGTCGCCAGGTCCTGCGACAGCTCGGTCGCGGCGAGGACCGGAGCCAGCATCTGCGCCACCACGACCAGCACATCGTGCGCCATGCGCTCGTAGCGACTCTGCGGGATGATCACCTCGAAGCAACCGAGGGCCTCGTCTTCATGGATGAGCGGGAGGCGCAGCAGCGTGCCGCCGGCGACCGGTTCCTGATGCGGTCCCTGGGCGACCCAGCCGGCGACGGCGGACGTGAATCCGGGGAGTTGTGTCTCGTCTTCCGGGCTGGCGATGGGGAGATAACGGGCGCCGTCCGCGGAACGGAGCCACAAGCGGCAGCGGCGCAGCGCCAGGCCGCGCCGCAGCACGCCCACCACTCCGGCGAGCCCCTCTTCGGCGGGCCGACCGGCAGCCAACACTCTAGCGACTTCCGCGAGGACCTCGAGGCCGGGATGGTCCGAGGCCAGCGTCGGTGCGACCATAGGGTCGCTAACCTAGGGACGACGCTCCCGCCGCGCCAGCGGCGCCTCAGCACGCAGCGCCAATAACCCACGCATGGCGGGCTTGGTAGCGCTAAAGAAGGCGGTGGGGCCAATCACGATCGCGAAGTGCGGGTGGTCGCCGTCACCGATGCTGATCGCGGGCAGCACAGACACCGCCAGCCAGCGGGACCCCTGCGCCAGCGGAGAATGCGAGGCGCGGTAGCCGGTGACCTCCATGGTCACGTCCAACCCGATCCCGGTGCCGTGCTCGTCCTGCCCGAGCTGGGCAATGGACTTCATGCGCGTGCGTCCGGAGAGCGTCGCGGCCGCCACGATGCCCCGCATCCCTCCGACCATCATGCTCTCGTTGATGAACGTGCCCACTCGGCCCGCCAGTGAAATCGCGGCAAGGCCCCGCGCTGGCCGATGCACGTAAGCGATCTCCGCAGTTTCGATCTGCCAGTTGTCCCCGACCGTCGCGACGAAGCCGAATCCGATCGCATGCGCGCGGTTGCCGCGCGATTGTGCGCCCAGTGTCGTAGACAAAGCTCCCCACGCAATCAACATTGATACGATGGACCGGCGCACGTTCGTTCTCCTGACTGGTGCGGCTTCTGCCGCGCTGTGGCGCACGCGCCCGCTGTATGCGCGGAGCATTCCGGGCAGCCTGCGCTTCGACCTCGACGACCAGCGCCGCCTGGCGCTGTGGTACAACGCTCCCGACCGGTCCATTCCCCTGCTGCGCAATGCAGCATTGGGTGTTTGGATCGGCGACACCCTCGCAACCCTTGCCGACCTGGAAGACGTCAGCGTGGGAAACCGCCGGCCACCCGGAGGCGAATCGCTGGTGATCCGGGGCCGGACGCCGCCACCCGCTGGAGCCGCGTCGGGCAGCGTGTGGATCGAGGCCGAGTTCCTAGCATCGGACTCCGAAGCACGCGGCGCGGTCACCGTCACCGTCTATCCCGATCGCGTGCTCGCCACGATCCGCGGCATACGATTCTTCGCAACTTCTGAGCCACAGGTGCTTTCTGGTGATGGCGCTCTCGTGGCGCTCGTGAGTGGCTACCAATCGTGGAGCGCTTGCCACATAACTGCGCTGCCGGCGGACGCGACCAGCTATGGCGCTATCGGCCTTACTCGTGCAGGACACGGCTTGGCCGCGGTGTGGGATCCGGGCGGGGCGGGCGAAGGAAAAGTGATCTTTGGCCCGGATGGGAGCCTGGACGCCGTGAGTGAGTGGTCTCCCCCCCGTCCCGTACGGCCGGATGGCGACGCGGCGACACTGCGGCTGGCCTACGTGCCCGCCGGCGACGGCCTCGCCGCGCTGAGCGCCGCCGCCACCCCGTCGTCATCCGTAGATCGCGAGCGCGTGGCCGCACTCTCCGTGCCTACCGGCTGGTGCTCCTGGTACGAGCTCGGTGCCGCCGTGTCGGAAGCCGACATGCTCGTCAACATCGACTTCTGCGCCGCGCACTTCGACCGCCGCTTCTTCCGCTACATCCAGCTCGATGACGGCTACCAGCGCGCCGCCGGCGACTGGAACACGAACGCCAAGTTCCCCCACGGCCATCGCTGGCTCACCGACCGCATTCACGGGGCGGGATTCCAGGCCGGCTTGTGGATCGCGCCCTTCGCTGTGGCGGAGCGATCCGACGTCGCCCGGACGAATTCGGCGTGGCTGTTGAAGGGGCCCCCCCCGCCCCCGGAGGGGGCGCCCGTCGTCATGGACACGCGCGAGCCGTGGGGCGGACGGATTCTCGCCCTCGATGGCGCGCATCCAGACGTGCAGCAGTGGCTCTATGACCTGGCGCGGCGGGTCGTCCGTGAGTGGGGCTACGACTATCTGAAGATCGACTTCCTCGAGTGGGCGACCGCCGGGGTGACCCACTACGGCGGGTTGACCCGTGCGGAAGCCTATCGCAGCGGCCTCGCCGCGCTGCGCGAAGGGCTCGGCACGGAAGCGTTCCTGCTCGGTTGTGGCGCGCCACTGCAGCAAGCGGCCGGGCTGGTGGATGGCATGCGCATCGGGGACGACGTGGATGCGAGCTGGAATGGCATCCAGTCGCCGGCGCGCGCGGCCGCGCTGCGCAGCTTCTATCACCGGTCGGTGTGGCTCAACGATCCTGATTGCCTCGTCGTTCGGCCCCCACTTACGCTTGAAGAGGCGCGTGTGTGGGCATCGGTTGTCGCGCTGTCGGGTGGCATGAGCATTTTCTCGGACAACCTCCCCAAGCTTCCTCCCGACCGCTTGCCGCTCTTACAGAAGACCATCCCCGTCGCGGCGCAGACGGCGTCGGCCCCCCGCCCCGTCGACACGCACGGCGCTGAGCCCGAAATCGCGCCGGCGCTGACGGTCGGCGACAGTGTGGTACGGCTGCGCGGCCCGTGGCGCTTCCGCACGGGCGACGATGCCCGCTACGCGTCCAGAGACTTCGATGACGAGACCTGGGAAACGATTCCGGTGCCGTCGACGTGGGAGCAGGCCGGCCATCCCGACTATGACGGGTCTGCCTGGTACCGGACGCGATTCATGTTGCCTGCGGCTTCCGACACTCGGCAGACGCCCTCGGCCAGGCTCGACATCGGGAAGGTCGACGATCTCGACGAGACATTCGTCAACGGCGTCCGGATCGGGGGCATGAGTGGGTGGCGCACCTATCGCCGCTACACCGTGCCTCCGACGGCACTGAACTGGGGGGGCGAGAACGTGGTCGCGGTCCATGTCACCGACACGGGCGGCGCGGGTGGACTGTGGAGCGTCACCCGTGACCGCCCGGCCTCGACCTGGATCGTGGAAGGATCCCCGCACTGGTGGACGCTGGCCCT
>QHUQ01000028.1 GCA_003221985.1 Gemmatimonadota bacterium
GAAGCCTGGCCACAGGCCGCCGTTGCCGTCGACGCGTTGCTCGGCACCGGGGCCGCCGGTCCCGCGAAAGGCGACGTGCTGGCCCTGGCACAGCGCGTGGCGGAGTACGGCGCGCCCATCGTAGCGGTCGATGGACCAACGGGCCTCGATCTGACGAGCGGGGAGGCGCACGGACCGATCCGTGCGCACATCACCGTGACGTTCGGCGGCGTGCGGCGCGGGCATCTGCTGCAGCGTGAGTGGTGCGGGAAAGTCGTCGTCGTGGACATCGGCTTCCCGCCGGCCGAGTCGTCGTGGCCGCTGCTCGTCACCGACCTGTGGGCCGCCGAGCGGCTGCCGCGGCTCGCGCCGCAGATGCACAAGGGCGATCGGGGCCGCGTCTGCGTGATCGGCGGCGCGAACGGGATGAGTGGCGCCGCCCTCCACGCCGCGCGTGCCGCCTTGGCCGCCGGAGCTGGGCTGGTCAAGCTCGTCGCGGCGCGCGAGACGATCTCGGCCGCGCAGGCGAGCCTCCCCGACTTGCTTACAGTAGAGTCGGCTCTCAGCGACAAACTGGAGCCTGGAGTCGTCGAGGCTATCGGCTGGGCGGACGCGTTGGTCCTCGGCCCGGGATTAGGTCGCGTGGATGTCCGTGCGCAATTTGTTGCCGAGGTGCTGTCGCAACGCGCACTTCCGGCCGTCGTCGATGCCGACGCGCTCCATTACGTCTCCACCAACCTCCACCAGCGCTCCCTCGTGTGCACACCACATCTCGGTGAGTTCCGTGCCCTCGTAGGGGATGTGCTTGCCGACGAGGCGGCGAACGATCGCTGGTCGGCGGCGGCGCGCGCGGCGGCGAAACTCAAGTGCACCATCCTCCTGAAAGGGGTGCCCACCGTCATCGCGGACTTGCGCGGTCCCGAGCACGTCGTCGCCAGTGGCAATCCCGGTCTCGCCACGGGCGGTAGCGGCGATCTCCTCGCGGGATTCATCGGCGCGTTTCTCGCGCGCAGTACCGCGCCGGCCGAGGCCGCGGCGCTCGGTGCGCACGCGCTGGGTCGCGCCGCGGAGCAGGGCGCGCGGCAATGGACGGCGCGAAGCTTGCGACCCGCCGACGTGCTGGCCGCGCTGCCGGATGTGTGGCGCGCCTGGAAGAATGTGAAGAGAGTTAAGCCTCCAGCTCTCGTGGAACTCGAAGCCCCCGACTTGTTGTAATACAGACCATGAATCTCGGCCCTGGAAACGAATTCGATCGCATCCGCGGGATCCTCGCGCGGATCGCGGAGATCTCGGGCGAAGACGGCTCCGATCTCGGCGACGACTGCGCCTTGCTCCCGCTCGGCTCGATGACGCTCGCGCTCAGCATCGACAATGCGCTCGAGAACGTGCACTTCCGGACCGACTGGCTCGACTTCAAGGAGATCGGCTTCCGCGCGGCCGGGGCCGCGCTGTCGGACCTGGCGGCGGAAGGTGCGACGCCCCTGGGGCTCATGGTATCGTTGGGCGCGCCGCCGCATACGAAGACCGACACCGATCCCGCGGCGGACATCATGGCCGGCGTTGCCACGATGGCGCACAATCTCAACGCGCGGGTCTTGGGCGGCGATTTGACGCGCTCGGACAAGTACGTCATTGATGTATGCGTGATCGGGACTACGGAGCGGCCCGCGCGCCGTTCGGGTGCGCGCGAAGGCGACTCGCTCTGGGTCACCGGGTACCTGGGAGGGGCCGCGCTCGCACTCCAACAGTTCCGTGAGGGGAAACGCATGGCGACGGCGCTGCGCAACCGGTACGCGTGTCCCGAACCGCGGATCGAGGCGGGACGCTGGCTCGCGGGACACGGGGCCAGCGCGATGATCGACATCTCCGACGGCCTGGTCGCCGACGCGCAGCATCTCGCCGCCGCTTCCGAGGTCGGCATCGAAATCAACCTCGAGCAGATCCCGTGCTGGGAGGGCGTCGAGGCGATGGCGGCGGCCGCGAGTGGAGAGGAATTCGAGCTGCTGTGCACGATGCCGCCGACCTTCGGCGATGCGAGTGTGTCGGCGTTTCGCGCGCAGACCGGCCTGCAGTTGAGCCGCATCGGTACCTGCCTGCGCGGCGCCGGGGGGCGGCGCGGCGGTGTGCGCCTGCTCGATCGCAGCCAGCCGGTCCCGCTTCCCGCGGGATACGATCACTTCGCGTGAGTGTTCGCACTCTCTGGTACTACATCGTTCTCGCGGTCTCAACCGTCTATCATGCTGTCGGCGCTATCATCGCGGGACTGTTCCGCGTCAAAAACCGGCGCGGCGGGATCTACGATTGGGCCAACATCGACTGGGCCCGTGACATCCTTCGCGCCGCCGGCACCCCCGTCGCCGCCGAAGGACTCGAGCACATCCCGCCAGGCCAGCCCCTGATGTACGCCTCGAATCACTCGTCGATGTTCGATATCTGGGCCCTGCTCGCCACGCTGCCGGGATCGGTGCGCTTCGTTGCCAAGCAGGAGCTGTTCAAGATTCCGGTGCTGGCCGGCGCCATGCATGCCGCTGGACACATCCCCATCGACCGCTCCGCGCGCAAGAAGGCGTTCGAGGCGTACGACGAGGCGGCCCGCACGATCCGGCGCGGCATCTCTTCCATTGTTGTCTTCCCGGAGGGGACGCGCAGCCGCACGGGTGAGCTGCTGCCGTTCAAAAACGCACCCTTTGCTCTCGCGATCGCGGCGCAGGTGCCGATCGTCCCCGTCTACGTGCATCACACGTTCGAGATCCTGCCGAAAGGCGCATGGCGCCTGCGGCCGCGTCCCATTCGCCTGCTCGTCGGCACTCCCATCACGACGGTGGGCCTCCAGCCCGAGGACCGCGAGCGCCTGCGGGACCGGGTCCGGGCTGCGATGGTTGCTCTTCAGTCAAAGGCACGATAGGGTTCCGACCCAATGAGCACGGTCATCTCGGTACACGCGCGGGAGATTCTCGACAGCCGGGGCAATCCAACGGTCGAGACGGATGTCACCCTGGCGAGCGGGGCGAGCGGCACGGCCGCCGTGCCCAGCGGCGCGTCGACGGGCGAGCACGAAGCCGTGGAGCTGCGCGACGGTGACAGCAAACGCTTCGGCGGCAAAGGGGTGCTCGAAGCCGTCAAGAACGTGAACGAGGTGATCGGCCCGCGGCTCGAGGGGATGTCGGCCGAAGAGCAGATCGCCGTCGATTACGCGATGCTCGATCTCGACGGCACACCGAACAAAGGACATCTCGGCGCAAATGCGATTCTGTCGGTGTCCCTGGCGGTGGCACGAGCGGCGGCCCAGGATGCGGGGCTCCCGCTGTACCGCTACCTCGGCGGACCGGTCGCGCACGTGTTGCCGATTCCGATGATGAACATCCTGAACGGTGGTGCCCACGCCGCGAATACGGTGGACTCCCAGGAATTCATGGTCGTCCCGATCGGCGCGGAGACGTTTCCCGAGGCGTTGCGAATGGGCGTGGAAACGTTCCATGCGCTGAAGAAGGTGCTGGCCAAGCGCGGGCTCTCGACGGCGGTCGGTGACGAGGGCGGCTTTGCTCCCGACCTGCCGAACGACGAAGCGGCGCTCGAGGCGATCATGGCGGCGATCGAGGCGGCGGGGTTCGAAGCGGGGAAGGACATCGCGATCGCGCTCGACGTCGCTGCCTCCGAGCTCTATGCGGACGGCAGCTACACGTTCAAGAAGAGCAAGGGCGGCACAAAGAGCGCCGCAGAGATGATTGCGCTATATAAAGGATGGATCGATCGCTATCCGATCGTGTCCATCGAGGACGGCCTGGCCGAGGACGACTGGGCGGGATGGGCAAAGCTCACAGAGAGTTTACAGGAGCGGGTGCAGCTTGTCGGGGACGATCTCTTTTGCACCAACGTCGAGCGACTGGCGCGCGGCATCGAAGAGAACGTCGCGAACGCGATCCTGATCAAGGTGAATCAGATCGGCACGCTCACGGAGACGCTGCAGTGCATCGAGCTGGCGCGCGGGAATGGCTACGGCTCCGTGATCTCGCACCGCTCGGGTGAGACGGAGGATACGTTCATCGCGGATCTCGCGGTGGCAACCGGCGTCGGCCAGATCAAGACGGGCAGTGCGTCGCGCAGCGAGCGCGTCGCGAAGTACAATCAGCTGCTCCGCATTGCCGAGGAGCTCGGAGACGTGGCCCACTATCCCGGCCGCCATCTGTACGGTTTGTGACGCGCACCCGCGTGGCCGGCCTCGCCGGCGGCGTGGGCCTGCTCGCGCTCGCGGTCTGGGGCGGCGAGTACGGCACCGCGGATTGGATTACGATCCGGCGGCAGCTCGCGGACGAGCGTGCACAGGTGGCCGCGCTGCGGATCGAGCTCGATTCACTCGCGAAGCTGGCGCATGATCTCGAGACGAATCCGACGGTGCAGGAGCGCGTCGCGCGCGAGCAGTTCGGGATGATTCGAGACGGCGAGGTACTCTATCGCGTCGTGCCCAAATAACGGAGGCGCCATGAAGGCTCTCGTCGTCTGCCTGGTTCTCTTCGCGGTGGCATGTGGTGGAGATTCCACCGGCCCCAAGGCCGGGTCGGTCACCGGCGTGTTCGGTGATAACGACTCACTGCCGACGGGCGGGACGCTGTCGGTGGGCTTCACCGTGCTCAACGGCAGTGGCTTCCCGTTGAAAGGCGCAAAGGTCACGTGGATCGTGGCGCCGGTATCGGCCGCCACGGTCAGTCCGCCGTCTCAGACGTCTGACAGCATCGGCAATGTGTCAACGCGCGTGACGGCCGGCAGCTCGATCGGCGCCTTCACGGTCACGGCAAGCGTCAGCGGCCTCGCGCCGATTGATTTTCACCTGAAGACGGTCGACCCATGTAACTACGCGGCTGTCTATCATCTCGGGGATACGGTCGCTGCGGCCCTCTCACGCACCGATTGCAGAGTTGTCGTGGGCTCGAACTTCTACTTTTACGATTTCTATACGATGGAGCTGGCGGCCGGCCAACAGAGCATTCGGATCAACGAGGTGTCGTCGCGCATCGATCCGTACGTCGAATTGTACCGGTCGACGGGCGTCCTTGAGCTGGTCGGTTGGGATGATGATATCCAGCCTGGCGTGATTCAGACGTCGCAGTTGGACGTGATTCTGGGATCGGGGGGATCGTTCGTCATCGGGGCGACGTCGTTTGATCCCGATACCACGGGCAGCTACACCCTGATATCGAAAGTGCGGCCGACCACGGTCGCCGGCTGTCAGGATGTGTGGATGACACCGGGCGCCACCATCACCGATACGATTCGGTCGACCGATTGCGCCGATACCAGCGCGAACTATTCCGACAGACTCTTCATGTTCATGTTGGCATCCGAGGTCATCAAGGTCGCAGAGCGGTCGACCGCCGTGAACCCGCGGCTGAAACTGTATAACGCGAACTTCGTCGCGCAGCGATTCGATTCGGTCGCGGCGAATGACGACAGCACGGCCGGCAATACAAATGCCTTCATCTCGTACAGCGTGCCGGCGGATGGCTGGTATCTCCTGCTGGTCGGCACGTCGGCGCCCAGCGAAACCGGCGAGTATACGCTGACGTTCTCGCCGTCTGCCGGTCCGACGGCCCGGAAGAGCAGCGGTGTGAATCGAGTGCTGCGCGTCTTGCCGAGCGGGACGTTCCGAGGGTGGAAAACGCATAGCTGATCTGCTGCTCCTTCTTACCCTGGCGACGTTCGCCAGCGCACAGGGAAGACCATGTGATCCCCCTACGCCGCTCGGGCCGAGTCACGATCTCTATTGCATCGAGCTCGTTCCCGCGCCAGGCGTAACGGGAGTCTCTGGGCGGGTCGAGCTCGCCATCCCTGCAGGGCCATTTACCGTCGGCGTCACCGCCGATGGCCATTCGCGATTCATCCCGATCATCACCCTGAGCGGGTTACCACGCACGACGCACCACGCACGACGCACGGGTTCTGTGTACGTCGCCTGGGCCGTGACACCGCAGATGGACACCGTGGTCAACCTTGGCGTCGTGAAAAACGGCACGACCGCGCTGCAGGCCATCGCTCTCGACAAATTCATCATCCTCATCTCATCCGAACACAGCGTCCGCGTGCGCGAGCCACGCGGCCGCATCATGCTGCGCGGCCAGTCGCCGAGCACGCGGCCCATGCCTCCCGATGTGCTCGAATTCTCCATGGGTGCGATGGGTGCTGCAGGCACAGAACACCATCACGAAGACATGATCATGCCGCCCGTACCGCGCGGACTGACGATGCTGCCGTCCGAGATGGCGCTGCGACCTGAGGTGACGCCTTTTCTTCCCGCGACGGATGCGCCCCTTCCCAATGCAGACTCACACGAGGTGCTTCGTCTCAAGGACGGCGACATCATCGATCTCGATGCCGAACTCGTCCGCCGCAGGGTCAATGGCCAGACCTACACGATGTATGGCTACAACGGGCAGTATCCGGGACCACTGATCGAAGTCTCGCGTGGATCCGAGATCATGGTGCGGTTCACCAATCACCTGCCAGACTCGACGAGCATTCATTGGCATGGCATACGGCTCGAGAATGCGTTCGATGGAGTCGCAGGGGTAAGCGACGAGTTTACCTACAAGGTTCGGTTCCCGGACGCGGGGATTTACTGGTACCATCCGCACATTCGCGAGGACATCCAACAAGCGCTCGGCCTGTACGGCAACATTCTCGTGCGAGAGCCTGGCGCGAAGATCTCCGCGAATCGAGAACAGGTCCTGATGCTGCAGGATCTTCTGGTTGGCGATGGAGGCCTCATTCCATGGGGGCAGGAATCACCGACCCACGCGCTGATGGGGCGGTTTGGAAACGTGTTTCTCGTGAACGGGGAACCGGGGTATCGACTGTCGGTGCGTCGCGGTGAAGTGGTGCGCTTTTACCTCACGAACGCCTCGAGCACCCGCACGCTGAACGTG
>QHUQ01000029.1 GCA_003221985.1 Gemmatimonadota bacterium
TGCCGGTGAAAGTCTCCAGCGGCTCGGTCCGAAGCGACCAGGACGCGCGCGTCGTCGTCGATCCGGCGACGGGCTACGCCTACCTGACGTTCGACAACTCGGTCCAGGGCGGCAAAGGGACCGCGATGTTCGTGAGCGTGTCAACCGACCGCGGCGCGACGTGGAGCAAATCCCTCAGATTCGCGACGTTCCAAAATCCCGTCTGCCTGTATCCGCCGTACTGCTTCAACATCTCTGGCTCCCAGTTCCGGGCTCCTGGCTCCTATCCCGTGCCGGCGTTCGACCCGACGACCGGCCGGCTATACGTGGCCTACACGGACATTGTGGACGGGAAGGCGCAAATCCTGCTGACGTACGCCCACGTCAGCGATATCACGCAGTGGTCGACGCCGGTCATTGTCGCGCCCGCCTCCGGCGATCGCATTAACGTCGAGCTGAGCGTGGAGCCCGGCAGCGGCCGTCTCGATTTCATGACCAACGATCGCAGCTACAGCGGCAACACGTTGTTCGACGTTTCCTACAGCACGAGCGCGGACGGCGGCAAGACGTGGGCGACGACGCGCGTGACGACGAACCTCGAGGTCTACTTCGGCAGCGTCACGCCCTAAACCATGACGTCTCGCCGCGATTTTCTCGCCAACCTCGCCCAAGCGGGCGTCGCCCTGTCTGTGCTCCGGCTCCCGCAGCATCTGCCGGTCCCCCAGACCCCTGGCTCCCGACTCCTCGATTTTCCGGTCGGCCTCGACTGGCGCATACTCGGCCCGTTCCGCGGCGGCCGCTGCGACGCCGTGTCCGGCGTGCCAGGCCGGCCCGACGAGTTCTACTTCGGCCACGTGAACGGCGGCGTCTGGAAAACGATCGACGCCGGCAGAACCTGGTTCCCGATATTCGACGACCAGCCCGTCGCGTCGATCGGCGCCCTCGCGGTAGCACCATCGGCGCCCAACGTGATCTACGTCGGTACGGGCGAGTCGACCCTGCGCGACTCGGTGGGCTTCGGCAACGGCGTCTACAAGTCCACCGACTCAGGCCACACCTGGACCCACCTCGGCCTGAGCGACACGCAACACATCGGCAAGATCGCCGTGGACCCCAGAAACCCCGACGTGGTCTTCGTCGCGGCGATTGGCCACCTCTATGCCGCGAACGCGGACCGCGGGCTGTACCGCTCGCGCGACGGCGGCCGCACCTGGCAGAAAGTCCTCTACAAAGACGAGAACGTCGGCGCGGTCGAGGTCGTCATCGACCCGACCGATTCGCGCGTGGTCTATGCAGGGTTGTGGAATACGCGGCGGCCGCCGTGGTTCGTGTACGCGCCCACGAACGGCCCAGGTGGCGGGATCCACAAATCGACCGACGGCGGATCGACCTGGCAGCAGCTGTCGGCCGGCCTGCCCCCAGCCGGGATCGGACGGACCGGCATCGCGGTCGCGCCGTCGAATCCTCGGCGCGTGTACGCCGTCGTGGACTGCCTCGTGCCCGATCCGAGTGCGCCGCCCCCGCCGCCCGCGGCGCCGCAGGCGCCGGGCCGCCCTTCGCCGCCTCCTCCCGGACAAGGCGGCGTGTTCCGCTCCGACGACGCCGGGGCGACCTGGCGGCGCGTCAGTGCCGACCAGGCGCTGTGGGGACGCGGCTGGTATTTCGAGAAGATCGCAGTCGATCCACAAAACGCCGACATCGTCTACGTGCCGAACGTGGCCGTGAACCGGAGCCGCGACGGCGGCGCCACCTGGGACGTGATCCGCGGCTCACCCGGCGGCGACGATTACCACCAGGTGTGGATCTCACCCGACAACCCCGACATCCTGATCGTCGCTAGCGACCAGGGCAGGATCATCACCCGCAACGCGCGCACTGCCGATCCGCACGCCATGACCTAGAGCTCGTGACTCAATCCGCCTACGGCGCAGGTTTATCACGCTTCGGTCGACTATCGCTTCCCGTACTGGGTCGTCGGCGCGCAACAGGACTCGGGCGCGGTGGCGGTGCGCTCGCGCGGCAAGTTTGCGCAAATCTCGCAGCGCGACTGGGAGCCGATCGGCGCCGCCGGCGAAAGCGGCTACGCGACCGGCGACCCGCTGCATCCCGGCGTGATCTACGGCGGCGAAGGCAGCCGCTGGGACCTCGAGACCAACCTGTCGGTCCCGAACACCTCGGCGCCCAAGGGCACCGAGACCGACCGTGGCGACTGGACTCAGCCGCTCGTACTCTCGGCGGCCGATCCACACGCGTTGTATTACGCCAGCCAGTTCCTGTTCAAGACGACCGACGGCGCGCGCACGTGGACCCAAATCAGCCGCGACCTGACGCGACCCGATCCCGGCATCCCGTCCAACCTCGACGCCGCCGCCGCGGCGGCCACCGATCGCAACGGCAAGCGCGGCGTCATCTACGCAGTGGCCCCCTCGCCGCTGCGCGCGCCCCTGATCTGGATCGGCACCGACGACGGGCTCATCCAGGTCACGACCGACGACGGCGCGTCGTGGCACGATGTCACCCCATCGGCGCTCACTGCGTGGAGTCGAGTCACCGGCATCGAGGCGTCGCACTTCGACGCCAACACGGCGTACGCGAGCGTCGACCGCCACCAGCTCCAGGACTTCGCGCCGTACATCTACCGCACGCGCGATCAGGGCCGGTCATGGCAGCTGATTACCGCGGGCCTGCCCGACGGCGTGTACGTCCACGTCGTCAAGGAAGACCTGCTGCGCCGCGGGCTGCTGTTCGCCGGCACCGAGCGCGGCGCGTTCGTGTCGTTCGATGACGGCGACCATTGGCAGCCGCTGCAACGCAACCTGCCGGTGACGTCGGTGCGCGACTTCGTGGTGTACGGCAACGACCTCATCGTCGCCACGCACGGCCGCGGGTTCTGGGTGATGGACGACATCAGTACGCTGCGGCAGGTCAGCGACCAGGTGCTCCTGGCCGACGCCTGGCTGTTCCGGCCCGCGGACGCGATCAACGTCATCCCGGGCGACGACAACGGCACACCGTTCCAGCGCGACGAGCCGCAGGCTCAGAACCCACCCGACGGCGCGTTTATCGACTACTATCTCAAGGCGGCGGCAACGGGAGCGGGAGCAGTCACGTTGGAGATCCTCGATGGCGCGGGAAAAGTCCTACGGAAGTGGCCCGCCGAACCGGGGACGGGGGTGGCGGGGGCGGGGGCGGGGGCGGGGGCGGGGGCGCGAGGAGGCCTGCCGCGGGTGTCGCCGCTGTGGCAGCCTGTGCCGGAGGTGTTCTCCACGGCGGCTGGGATGCACCGAGTCGTTTGGCGGCCGGTCGCACCCGCTGAGCCGGCCGGTCCCGGAGCGGGTGGGGGCGGACCGCGGCGCGGCGGCGGCGCCCGGCTCACCGGTACGTTCACGGCGCGGTTGATCGTGAACGGCCGGGTATTCACGCAGACCTTCACCGTGCGTCCAGACCCGCGCGTTGAAGCCCCTACCCGATAGCCGATAGCCGCGGTGTACTTCGCGAGCGTGACGCCTCGCGCTCGCCGAACCGCGCCGTATCTTTGCGCCAAATGGATAGTCTGCTGGACCGTCTCCAAGTCTCACTGGCCGGGCGCTATGCAATAGAACGGGAGCTCGGCCGCGGGGGCATGGCGACCGTGTATCTGGCGGAGGACATGAAACACCGCCGACCGGTCGCCGTCAAAGTGCTCAGCCCGGAGCTGGCCGCTGGCCTGGGGACCGACCGCTTCCTGCGGGAGATCCAGATCGCCGCGCGGCTCACCCACCCGCATATCCTGCCACTGCACGACTCCGGCGAAGCCGATGGACTCCCGTACTACGTGATGCCGTACGTGGAGGGGGTATCCCTGCGCGGTCGCTTGATCCGTGAGCGGCCACTCCCGATCGAGGACGCGCTGCGCATTACGCGCGAGGTGGCGGATGCCCTGGACTACGCTCACAAACGGGACGTCGTGCATCGGGACATCAAACCGGAGAACATCCTCTTCCAGACCGGTCATGCGGTGGTGAGCGACTTCGGTATCGCCCGCGCGATCAACATGGCGGGCAAGGGCAGGATGACGGGGACGGGCATTGCGATCGGCACGCCGGGATACATGAGTCCGGAGCAAGCCCGCGGGGTCGACCAGCTCGACGGCCGCAGCGATGTCTACAGCCTTGGGTGCGTGCTGTTCGAAATGCTCGCGGGAGATCCGCCCTTCCCGGGGTGGTCGGCGCAGGCTGTTCTCGCCCGGCAGCTGCTCGAGCCTCTGCCACGCCTCCGCACATTCCGGGACACGGTACCCGAATGGCTCGAGCAGGCGGTGACGCGGGCGCTCGCGAATACGGCCGTGGATCGGTTTGCGGGGGCCGCGGAGCTCATCACAGCACTGACCAAGCCCAGCTCAGTCACGGTCGCGGAGCCGGCCCCCCCGCGCTACCGGACGACGCCGGCCCCCGAGCACTCGATCGCCGTGTTGCCGTTCGTGAATCTCAGCGCCGATCCGGAGAACGGGTACTTCTGCGACGGTATGACGGAAGAGATTCTAAACGCGTTGAGCGCCCTCCCTTCGCTGCGGGTGGCGTCGCGCACGTCCTCGTTCGTGTTCAAGGGCGCGAACCAGGACATCTGCACCATCGGCGAGCAGCTGCGAGTGCGTGCGGTGCTGGAGGGCAGCGTGCGTCGGGCGGACACGAAGCTGCGGGTCACGGCTCAGCTCATCAACGTCGCGGACGGTTTTCATCTCTGGTCCAATACGTACGACCGGGAGATGAAAGATGTGTTCGCGGTCCAGGACGAGATCGCGCGGGCGATCGTGAATGCGTTGCAGGTGAACCTGGGGCCCAAGCACGACGCGACCCTGGTGGAACCCCATACCGACAACCTCGACGCGTACGCGCTCTACGTGAAGGCACGCTACTTCTGGAGGAGAAAGTCAGCCAGCGCGTTCAGGAAGTGCATCGAGTACTTCGAGCAAGCCATTGCACTCGACCCCTGCTACTCGCTGGCATATGCCGGGCTGGCCGATTCTTATATCACGCTCGGGTACTGGAACTACCTTCCACCGCAGCAGGTGTTTCCGCGGGCGAAAGCGGCTGCCGACGCAGCAGTCGGGATCGACGATAGCCTGGCCGAGGCGCATACCTCGCGCGCGTGCGTGTGTATGCTCTACGACTGGGATTGGCCGAGCGCGGAGCAGGAATTCCTACGCGCGATCCAGCTCAAGGAGCGCTACGGGACCGCGCATTTCTGGTATGCCTGTTATCTGTGGGCGATGGGCCGGACCGCTGAAAGCGTGGACCAGGCGTCGCGCGCCCAAGCCCTAGCCCCCCTGTCGCCCGTCGCCAATGCAAATTTGGGTTGGGCGCTCTATTTCGGCCGACGCTACGACGAGGCCATCACGCAATGCAGCAAGGCCCTGGAGCTCGACACGGACTACCTGATGATGCACACCGTGCTCGGTCAGGCCTATCTAGCGGCGTCCAGATACGAAGAAGCGATCGGTGCGCTGCAAAGCGCCGTCCGTTTTTCCGGAGGGGCGGCGTTCACGACCTCCGCGCTCGGCTACGCCTATGGGAAGGGAGGAAAGCCGCGCGAAGCGAAGAAGATCCTACGGGATCTACAACAGCTGTCGGTCGCCGATTATGTGTCGCCGTTTTGCGTAGCGCTCGTTCATACCGGGCTCGGCGACGAGGATCAAGCGCTCGCCTGGCTCGAACGGGCCTACGAGGAGCGCTCCCATTGGCTGGTCTACGCCAAAGTGTGGCCGCTCTTCGATGACTTGCGCTCGAACGCGCGATTCGCCGCGCTGCTCGGCAGGGTGGGCCTCTCGTGATCGCGGCGGTCCTCAGGCGCTACTGAGCGGCCGTCTCCCACTGCTGCCGACTGAGCACCGCAATCGGCTCCAGTCGCTTGCTCCGCAGTGCCGCATTGATGCCAGCCAGGTCGCGCGTCGCCCAGGCGTCGAAGTCCCGCTGCACGTCGCCCAGCTCCCGCGCCAGCGCATCCGCACGCTCGATCTGGGTCTGCGACGGGCCACCGTCGTAGAACACGATGTTGCTGTACAGATCGGTGAGGTTTTCGCGCAGGCGCTCCTCACCCGTAATCATCCCGCCCTCTTTCGTCGCGACGATCTTCTTGCGCAACGAGTCCACCACGCCGGACGCGGCCCGCAGGCGGCGCGTGAGCGCGTCTGTGGCGGGCAGCTTGGTCGCTCGATCGTCGAGCGCCTGGCGCACACTGTTCATCCGCTCGACCGCGAACGTCATGTCGCCCAGCGTCCCTTTGATCTTCAGCGCCAGGTCGAGCGCCGCCTGACGCTCCGCCTGTGTATGGGTCGCGCGTGGATCCGGCACCAGCACGAGCTGCGTCGTGTAGGTCGAAGTATCCTTCGTCAACTTGATGGTGTACGTCCCCGGCAGGACGCGCGGGCCAAACGCCGCACCGAACGCGGCGCTCGCCGCGGGCGGCACGCGCGGCGGCTCCAGCCGCATCGACCACGTCACGCGATTCAGGCCGCGGCGTTTGCTCGTCGGCATCGTGCCGAGCAGCTTGCCGCTCGCGTCGAACACCTCGAGCTTCATGTCGCCGAAGATGTGCCGGCGCCGCTGGTAGTAGGTAATCACGGCGTCGCCGGGGGGATTCGGCCCGACGTACATCGCGTCGCCGTTGGCCCAGCCACCGCCCGCCTGCAGGCGCTGCGCCGTCGGACGTCCCGGCAGAAACGCGACGGCGCTGACGAGCACTTCCGGCGTCAGCGCCCGCAGCGGTGAGATGTCGTCGACGATCCAGATTCCCCGGCCGTGCGTCGCGATCACGAGGTCGTGGTCGCGCGGATGAATCGCCAGATCGCGCACGGCGACCGCCGGGAAGTCACCACCCTTGTAGTGCGCCCACTGCTTGCCGCCATCCACCGAGACCCACAACCCGAGTTCCGTTCCCAGGAACAGCAGGTTGGGATTGACGAGGTCTTCTTTGATGACGTGCGCGTAGCCGCGCACCGGGCTGTCCGGCGTAACGAGCGGCGTCCACGTCGCGCCGAAATCGGTGGACTTGTAGGCGTAGGGCCGCATGTCGCCAAACGTGTGCACGTCGAACGTGGCGTAGACCGTGCCCGGGGCGAAATGGCCGGCTTCCACGGACGAGACCCACGCGTTCTTCGGAAGGCCCCCCCCCGTGATCTTGCCCACCACGTTCGTCCACGTTTTGCCGCCATCGCGCGTCACCTGCAAGTTCCCGTCGTCAGTGCCCGCCCAGATCACCTGGCCATCTTTGGG
>QHUQ01000019.1 GCA_003221985.1 Gemmatimonadota bacterium
GAGACCTATTTCGTCTCCGACGCCAAGACCGAAGACCAGAAGCGCGTGGCGCAGATGGAAAACGCCGCGCTGCGATTCGAGACGGCGCCCGGGCTCGACGGGGGCGGGTCGCTCGGCTTCATTCTGCACGACTTGCAGCTGAACGAGTATCTCCGCGAGTCGGCGCGCCTCGCCGAGCTGGTGCAGGTCAAAGTGGCGGGGGTTTATTCCGGTGAAAACCGCGGCGTCCAACAGGGCCCGTTCCTGGTGCTGGCAGCGGCGCGCCGGCCCGCGATTCTCGTCGAAGCCGGATTCGCCACGAACCCGAGCGACGGCGCGTTCCTCGCCTCGAGCCAGGGACAACACAAGATCGCCACCGCGATCGCCGACGGCATCGTCGCCTATCTGCTCGAGTTCGAGCGCAAGCTCGCGGTGGGAACCGGAGGCGGGCAGGCGCGATGACCGGCCGGAGCTGGAGCGCATTGACCCTGATCTGGGCGATGGCGGGTTGCGCCTACTACAACGCCATGTGGAGTGCCGAGCATTATGCCTCGGATGCGCGGCACCTCGAGGAGCGCGGGCAAGTCTCCGAAGCGCGCGCCCAGTGGGCGCTTGCCGCCGCCAAGGCCGAAGCGGTGGTGCAGCGTCATCCACGCAGCCGTTGGGCTGACGACGCGCTGGTTCTGCAGGTCGAGGGGATGGCCCGATCCGGTCAGTGCCAGGATGCCGCCGAGCCAATCGCGCGAGCAGACACGAGTGTGAAGGAGCCGGCGCTGCGGGAGCGAGTGGAGCTCGCGACGGCCCAGTGCGCGCTCGCCGCTCGCCATCCGCAGCAGGCCGCCGCGGCGCTGGCGCTGCCGCTCGCGTCCAAAGATGGCGGCCGCCGCTCGCGCGCCGAGTACTTGGCGGGGGAGGCGGCGGTGCAGCAGTTCGATTATGACGCTGCCGTGAAGCATTTCGAACGATCGCGTGAGCCGGCGGCCCTTCCGGCGCTGGTGCGCGCGCACCTGTTGGCCGGGCGACCGGCCGACGCGACGACCGCGCTCAACGCGCTCGACAACAGTTCACGATTCGAGTCCGATCGGATGGATCTTCTCGCCCAGCTTGCCGCGATCGGCGGGGGGGGACCCGAAGCGGCGTCTGCGGCGTTGGATCGCATGCTCAGGCGCGTCCGCTTGCCGCCCACGGAGCAGGCCAAGCTGCTGATCGCGGACGCCGAGCGTCGTCTCGCGCACGCTGACTACGACGCGGCAGCGGCGCGGTATCGACGCGCCGCCGACATCGCGCCGGTCGCAACGGCCGAGGCGGGAATGGCGCTCGTCGGCCAGCAACGCGTCCTGATCGCGCGGGCGACCGGCCGCAATGACCTGCCGCCGGTCGCGGCTGAGTTGGCGCGGCTCCAGCGCGTCTCCGCGGCTGGCGCAGCGGCGAAGCGCTGGCTCGATCTCGTCACCGCCGTCATCCCGGTCCCCGAGACGCCGGGCATGCGCTTCCGCATGGCTGAGCTGGCGCGCGATTCGCTGGGTGCTCCTGCGCTCGCCGGCCAGCTCTTCCTCGATGTGACTGCCGGAGATACCGGCTCGCTCTACGCACCCAAAGCGCTGGTGGCGGCGCTCGCGCTCCTGCCCGACCGCCGTGATTCCATTGCGCGGGTCTTGGACACGCGCTACGCCGCGTCGCCCTATACGCGGGTGTTCCATGGAGAGCCAAGCGTCGCTTACGCGGCAGCGGAAGACTCCCTCGCGCGCGAGCTCGGCGTGCAATTCGCGCAGAGCACGACCGCTCCCTCCGGAGCGCACTTTGACGCACCGATTCCGGGTCCTCGGGGTCCGTGGCTCGACGAACCGGAACAGCGGGGGCGGGGGGGGAGAGGGGGGGGGGCTGCGCGTCCAGCGCGCGGTCAGCCGCGTCCACCACCCGGGGCAGCGCGTCCCGCACCCGATCGCGACCGGCCGAAGCTGCCGGAGCGCCCGTGAGTGCGGTGAATCTCTTCGGGACCGATTTCCAAAATCCGATTCTGCTTGCTGCTGGGACCGCCGGCTTCGGCCGGGAGCTCGATCGCGTCATCGATCTCGACCTGCTCGGCGGCATTATCACGAAGGCCGTCACACCGGAACCGCGTCAGGGCCATCCCGCGCTGCGGGTCGCGGAGTTCCGTGGCGGCATGTTGAACGCCGTCGGCCTCGCGAATCCGGGCGTCGCGCAGGTTGCCGAGCACGAGCTGCCGTGGCTGACGTGGCGCTTGCGTCGGGCGCGCGTCATCGTGAACGTCGCGGGGGCGAGCGTCGCAGACTACGTGCAGGTAATCGGGCGGCTCACAGAGCTGGAAGGAATCACCGCGTTCGAGGTCAACGCGTCATGCCCCAACACGAGTGCGGGTGGTCTCGAGTTCGGCTCTGAGCCGCGAGGCCTGGCGGAGCTGGTGCGCGCCTGTCGCCGGGCGTCCACGCGACCACTCAGCGTGAAGCTCTCCCCGGTGCTCCCGGACATTCCTGCGATGGCGCGCGTGACGCTCGAGGAAGGGGCGGACGCAGTCAGCCTGGTGAATACGATGCCCGGATTGCTCGATAAGCGGCTCGGCAACGGCAGCGGCGGTTTGAGCGGTCCGGCACTGTTGCCGATCGGCGTCCTCGCCACCCGGCGCGTGCGCGAGCAGGTGGGCATTCCCGTCATTGGCGTCGGTGGCGTTCGCAATGCCGCCGATGCGCGCGAGTATCTGGCCGCAGGCGCCTCGCTCGTGGCGATCGGGACTGCCGCGCTCGCCGATCCACGGGCACCGGTGCGCATCGCGCGGGAGCTGACGCATGGCTGAGCTGATCGTCGCATTCGATGTGTCGAGCGGACGTGAGGCACTCGCCCTGGCGGGACGATTGCCCGGCCTCAGGTGGGCGAAGATCGGGCCGGTGCTGTTTGGCCGCGAAGGCCCGTCCCTCATCAAGGAGTTCACCCAGCGGGGCGTCCGCGTATTCCTCGATCTCAAGTGGCACGACATTCCCAACATCGTGGCGAGCGCGGTGGCGGCGGCGCGCGAGCTCGGTGTCTCGATGACCACTGTACACTGACTGGGGGGACGCGCGATGCTGACGGCTGCGGCCCGCGCCGCGGGAAGGGGGGGGGGACCGGACCTCGCTGTCGTCGGCGTCACCGTGCTGACGTCGCATGACGCCGCCGAGCTTGAGGGCGTGTTGGGGCGGGGCGTTCCCGACGTCGGCTTCGAGGCCGAACGCCTGGCGCGGGCGGCGCTGCAGGCTGGAGTGCGCGGCGTCGTGGCCTCTGGTCAGGAACTCGGTCTGTTGCGCGAAGCGCTGGGTCCTGAGCCTTGGATCGTGGTGCCGGGCATTCGCGCGCCCGGCGAGGCCGCCGGTGATCAGGTTCGCACCATCGAGCCGGCGGAAGCGGTACGCCGCGGCGCGACCCACCTGGTCGTCGGCCGGCCGATCACGACGGCCGCAGATCCGGTGGCGGCATACCGGCGCCTCGTCGAAGCGTCGATGCGGCGGACCGGGCGAAGCGTGCCTGGTCTGCGCACGACGCGGAGGCGCTCGTGGGGCAGAGCTCGAACATCGTGCTCCAGCTCCCGGGTGCCGATCCGTCATCCCCCCTCGGCCGATCGCAGGCAATCGCGCTGTTGCGGCGCTACTTCCGGCCTGCTGAGGAGCGGGGCGTCGATGTCACGACGATTCGCGAAGTGGAGCCGGGGAAAGGCTTCGTGGAGCTGAGCCGGCGCTACGTCGTGGCCGGAACCACCGAATTGCGACGCGAGACGCTGTATCTGGGTTATCGTCTGCTGGACCGTCAATGGCGTCTCGCGGAACTGCGGAGCGCCCCGTAATCCCGCCCCTTGCGTGAAGTTACGACCCCGTCTATAGTTCAAGACTCAACCAGAACTTTTTACTTTTCCGGAGCAACCTGTTGAAGGTACGTTCGAGCGTGCGGCCCATCTGCGAGCACTGCAAAGTCGTCACGCGCCGGGGCGTGATCCGCGTGATCTGCAAACGCAACCCCAAGCATAAACAGCGGCAGGGTTAGGGAGAGGCATGGCTCGTATTGCAGGCGTGGATTTGCCGCGCGACAAAAAGATCCAGTACGCACTTCCGTACATCTTCGGCATCGGTCCCAGCAACTCGATTCGCATTCTCGCCGAGACGGGCATCAGTCCCGACGCGCGCGTGCGTGATCTGCGCGACGCCGAGGTGGCGCGCCTGCGTCAGGTGATCGAGCGGGACTATAAGGTGGAAGGCGCGCTGCGCACGGAAGTCGCGATGAACATCAAGCGCTTGATGGACATCGGGACCTATCGGGGCGGTCGCCATCGCAAGAATCTGCCCGTGCGCGGCCAGCGCACCCATACCAATGCGCGCACCAAGAAGGGACCGCGGCGCGCCATCGCGGGCAAGAAGAAGCCCGTCCTGAAAAAGTAGAGGCACATGGCGGACGAAAAGAAGGTGGACGAAAAGAAACCGGACGAAAAGAAACCGGACGAAAAGAAACCGGCGCCAGCCCGTGCGGCCGGTGCCAAGCGCACCAAGAAGGTCGTCGAAGCCGAGGGCATCGCGCACGTCACCGCGACCTTCAACAACACGCTCATCACGATCACCGACCTGCAGGGCAACGCGATTACGTGGGGCTCGTCGGGGAAAGCGGGCTTCAAGGGCTCCAAGAAGTCGACGCCGTTCGCCGCGACCGTGGCGGCCGAGCAGGCGGCGCGCGAAGCGTTGAACCTGGGCGTGAAGCGCGTGCACGTGCGGGTGCAGGGTCCCGGCTCCGGCCGCGAGTCGGCCATTCAAGCGCTCGCCAGCGCCGGGCTGCAGATCCGCTCGATTCGCGACGTCACCCCGATTCCGCACAACGGGTGCCGGCCGCCCAAGAAACGGCGGGTGTAACGGATGGCACGCTACACCGGTCCCGTGTGCAAGCTGTGCCGCCGCGAGGGCACGAAGCTGTTTCTGAAGGGCACGCGCTGCCTCACCGAGAAGTGCGCCGTCGAGCGGCGCGCCTACGCGCCGGGCCAGCATGGCCAGTCGACCGGCCGGCGCCGCAAAGCCTCGGAGTACGCGAAGCAGCTGCGCGAAAAGCAGAAGGTGAAGCGGATTTACGGCCTCTCCGAGCGGCAGTTCCGGAACATCTTCGAGCGCGTGCTCAAAGAGCCGGGCGTCACGGGTGAAGCGCTGCTGGTCGCGCTGGAGAGCCGGCTGGACAATCTGGTGTACCGGATGGGCTTCGCGACTTCGCGCAAGCAGGCGCGCCAGCTCGTGCGGCATCGCCACATCCAGGTCAATGGACGCACGCTGGACATCCCGTCCTATCGCGTGCGTTTGGGCGAAGAAGTCAAAGTCGCCGATGCGAGCCGCGAGCTCGTGCTGGTGAAGGTCGCGCTCGAGCAGTTCGGGCGCGGACAACCGGTTTCGTGGATCCAGGTGGACACTGACAAAGTGCTGGGCAGGATGACGGAGCGGCCCACCCGCGATGCCATCCCGATCGCGGCACAAGAACAGTTAATCGTCGAGCTCTATTCCAAGTGATTACGACTCTTGATTTGACGGGGTTGGTCCGGCCGCACCTGGTCGAGATGACCAAGCGCGAGGACAACCCGAATTCCGCCGAGTTCCGGCTCCAGCCGCTGGAGCGGGGCTACGGCTACACGCTGGGCAATTCGCTGCGCCGGCTGCTGCTCTCGTCGCTGCGCGGGGCCGCCGTCTGGGCGTTCCGCATCGACGGCGTCGTGCACGAGCATCAGACTATTCCGGGCGTCGTCGAAGACGTGCATCAGATCATCCAGCGCCTGAAGCAGCTGACGCTGGTGCTCGCGCCCGAAGTGGACGAGGCCGTGCTGCGGTTCAAGGTCGATAAGGCGGGTCCGGTGTACGCCCGCGACCTCGAGGCGCACGGCGCCGTCACGATTCAGAACCCCGAGCAGCTGCTCTTCACCGTGCAGGACGACCGCGACATCGGGGGCGAGCTGTACGTGAACAAGGGCCGCGGCTACGTGGAAGCCGAGCAACACCCCGTGGATCGCACGCTCGCCGTCGACGTGGTGCGCATCGACTCGATCTACAATCCCGTGCGGCGCGCGAACTTCACGGTGGCGGAAACGCGCGTTGGACAGCGCACCGACTACGACCGGCTTACGCTGACCGTCGAGACGAACGGCACGATTTCTCCCGAAGACGCCGTTGCCTACGCCGCGGCGCTCGCCCAGGAGCACTTCCGCTTCTTCGTGGACTTCGGCAAGGTGCCGGTCGTCCCCGGCGAACCGGGGGGGGCCGGCAATGGCGGATCCGAGGGTGGGCGGCTGCGCGACGTGTTGAACCGCGCCATCGACGACGCCGGATTGTCGGTGCGGTCGGTGAACTCGCTCAAGAACTCGAATATCCGCACCCTGGGCGATCTGGTCCGCTACAAGGAAGACGACCTGCTCAAGGTCAAGAACGTGGGCGAGAAGGCGCTCGGCGAGATTGCCGAGCTGTTGCGTCGCGAAGGCCTGAACTTCGGGATGCAGCTGGAGGAGATGCCGGGCGGCGAGATCCGGATCGTGGATCCGGGCAGCGCGCCCCTGGCGCAGCTGACGGGGACCGAGGAAGAGTAATGCGCCACCGCGCCAAGGGCCGGCAACTATCGCGCACGTCGAGCCACAAGAAGGCGACGCTGAACAACATGGCGACGAGCCTGTTCCAGCATGGCGGCATCAACACGACCGAAGCGAAGGCGAAGGAGCTGCGTCCGTTCGCGGAGCGGCTCATCACCCTCGCGCGTCGCGGCGATCTGCACGCGCGGCGGCTGGTGGAGCGGCGGCTCAAGGACAAGGCCGTCACGACCAAGCTGTTCGCCGAGATCGGCAAACGGTTTGCGGCGCGCCCTGGCGGCTACACCCGCATCGTGAAGCTGGGCCATCGCGTTGGTGATGGTGCCGACGTGGCCCGGATCGAACTATTGAGTGAGTGAAACGGAACGCGGTGGGACGAGCCAAACCAAGGGGACCCGACGGGTCCCCTTTTTTTACGAAGCTTTCGCCACCCGGTTGGACTTGATGCACTGCGTGCAGACGCGGATGCGGCGCACGACGCCGTTCACGACCACCCGGGCACGCTGTAGGTTGGGATACCAGCGGCGGGGCGTCTTGTTGTTCGCGTGGCTGATGTTGTGTCCCGTGATGGGACGCTTGCCACAGACTTCACACACTCGAGCCATAGGCCGTCCGACCAAAAATGAGTAACAAAGGCGCCGAAAAGAGGCCTAAACCTAAACAGGACACCGGGGAGCGGCAACCCCGCGCGTCCCGCAAGACGGCCGTCATCACGGGCGTCACCGGCCAGGACGGCTCCTACCTCGCCGAGCTGCTGCTCGCCAAGGGCTACGAAGTGATCGGCGTGGTGCGGCGCACGTCGCACGACTCCTACGAACGGATCGGACACCTGCTCGACCGCGTCCACGTCGTGGCCGCGGACCTGCTCGATCAGCATTCGCTGACGACGGTCATCCGTGACGCGAAGCCCGACGAGGTCTACAACCTCGCGGCCCAGAGCTTCGTCCCGACCTCCTGGAACCAGCCGGTGCTCACGGGTGAATTTACGGCCCTCGGCGTGACGCGGCTGCTCGAAGCGATCCGGCTGGCGCATCCCGCCGCCCGGGTGTACCAGGCGAGCTCCTCGGAGATGTTCGGCAAGGCGGTGGAGACGCCGCAGCGCGAATCGACGCCATTTTATCCGCGCTCGCCCTACGGCGTCGCCAAGGTGTACGGCCATTGGATCACGGTGAACTACCGCGAGTCGTACGGGATGTACGCGGTCAGCGGCATCCTGTTCAACCACGAGTCGCCGCGCCGCGGGCTCGAGTTCGTCACCCGCAAGGTCAGCGACGCCGTCGCCCGCATCAAGCTCGGCAAGACCACCGAGCTGCGCCTCGGCAATCTCGATTCAGGCCGCGATTGGGGTTTCGCGGGGGATTATGTCGAGGCGATGTGGCGCATGCTGCAGCAGTCGGAACCCAGGGACTACGTCGTCGGCACAGGGAAGATGCATACGGTGCGTGACCTGTGCGCCGCCGCGTTCAGCCACGTGGGGCTCGACTGGCAAAAGTACGTGAAGGTCGATCCACACTTCGTGCGTCCGGCCGAGGTGGACACCCTGCTCGCCGACGCGAGCCGCGCGCGCAGGGATCTGAGTTGGGCCCCGAAGGTCGGCTTCGAGCAACTGGTGCAGATGATGGTCGACGCCGATCTCGAGCGGCTGACGTGAGGGTGCTGGTCACCGGTGCCAACGGCTTCGTGGGCCGCAGCGTCGTGCGCCGGCTCCTCGCCGGCGGCAACAGCGTGATCGCCGCCGTCGGCCCGGGAGCCGCGGGCGGTCCGGACGACAGGAACCTCACGACCGTTTCGCTGGACCTGACGAACGATGTTTCGGTGCGCGGCTGCTTTGCCTCGCCCGTCGACGCCGTGATTCACCTGGCCGCGATCGCGCTTAGCCGCGCGGCGGATCGGGATCCCGCGATGGCCTGGAAGATCAACGCCGAGGGGACGGCCAAGCTGACGGCCGCGTTGGCCGAGGGTGCCGGCCGATGGAAAACGCAGCCGCTCTTCATGTTGGCATCGACGGCCGACGTCTATGCATGGCAGCAGCGCCCTATTAATGAAAAGGACTGCGTGCAGCCCTCGACGCCCTATGGCTCGAGCAAGCTCGGAGCGGAGCTCGCCGTGGAGCAGGCGGCGCGCTGCGCCGGCTTGAAGGTGATCATCGTCAGGCCGTTTCCGCAGTCCGGCGCAGGGCAGGACGAGAGCTTCTGGATCCCGGCGCGCTGCAAGCTGCTGCGGGAGGTGAAGCGGAATGGCTGGGCCGTGGTGCCGGTGGGTGACTTGACGGCGGTGCGGGATTTCCTGCATGTGGACGATGTTGCCGATGCCTACGCCTTGTTGCTGGAGCGCGGGACGCCGGGAGAGGTGTACAACATCGCTTCCGGCCGGGAGGTGACGTTGGACCAGATTCATACGCGGATCGAGCAGTTGCTGGACATCGCCCCCCCCCCCAAACGGGAGGTCGATACCAGCCAGATCCGAAAGGAAGCGCGGCCCTATCTGGTCGGCGACGCCGCCAAGCTGCGGGCCGCGACGGGTTGGAGTCCGCGGCGCTCGCTCGACGATATCCTGCGCGACGTACTCGATGCCCAAAAGAACTGACTTACAGCGCATCCTGCTGCTCGGCTCGGGACCGATCGTGATCGGCCAGGCGGCGGAGTTCGACTACTCCGGGACGCAGGCGGTGAAGGCCCTCAAGGAAGAGGGGTACACCGTGATCCTGGTGAACTCGAATCCCGCGACGATCATGACGGACCCGGAGCTCGCGGACCGCACCTACATCGAGCCGGTGACGCCCGACTGGGTGCGCAAGGTCATCGAGCGCGAAAAACCCGACGCGCTCCTCCCCACGATGGGCGGCCAGACGGCGCTGAACGTCGCGATGGCGCTGGCCAATGACGGCACGCTCAAGCAGCACGGCGTCGAGCTGATCGGCGCCAACGCGCGCGCGATCAAAATGGCCGAAGACCGTGCCGAGTTCAGCGCCGCGATGCAGCGCATCGGGCTGGCGACGCCCGCGGGACATACGGTGACGTCGGTGGAGGCGGCGCTCGCAGCGGTGGCGGACGTGGGGTATCCTGCGATCATCCGTCCCTCGTACACCCTGGGCGGAACCGGCGGCGGCGTCGCCTACAACCGCGCCGAGTTCGAAGAGATGGTCGAGCGCGCGCTGGAGCTGTCGCCCGTGCATTCGACGCTGATCGAGCGCAGCGTGCTCGGCTGGAAGGAATTCGAGCTCGAGGTGATGCGCGACCGCCGCGACAACGTCGTGATCGTGTGCTCGATCGAGAATCTCGATCCGATGGGCGTGCACACGGGCGACTCGATCACGGTGGCGCCGGCGATGACGCTGACCGACCGCGAGTATCAACGCATGCGTGACGCCGCGATCGCCATCATCCGCGAGATCGGCGTCGAGGCGGGCGGGTGCAACATTCAGTTCGCCGTCAATCCTGCCGACGGCGAGATGCTGGTGATCGAGATGAATCCGCGCGTGTCGCGCTCCTCGGCGCTCGCGTCGAAGGCGACCGGCTTCCCGATTGCGCGCATCGGGACGAAGCTCGCCGTCGGGTACACGCTCGACGAGCTGCCCAACGACATCACGAAAACCACGCCGGCGTCGTTCGAGCCGGTACTCGACTACGTCGTCGTGAAGGTGCCGCGGTTTGCGTTCGAGAAGTTCCCGCGCGCGGACTTCCGGCTGACGACGCAAATGAAGTCGGTGGGCGAAGCGATGGCGATCGGGCGCACCTTCAAAGAGGCGTTCCAAAAGGGGCTGCGCGCGCTCGAGATCGGCCGGCCGGGGTGGGTGACCGGCGCGACGCTGGCGGACGACCGGCTCACCAGCGCGTCGCCCGAGGATCTGCGCGTCGCCCTGCGGACCGCGACACCGGAGCGCATCTTCCAGATCAAGCACGCGCTGCTCGCCGGACTGAGCATCGACGAGATCGCGACGGCTTCCGGCATCGACCCCTGGTTCCTCTATCAGCTGCGTGAGCTGGTCGATGCCGAGCGCGCCTTCGCCGCGCTCGGGAAGGTCACCGCCCCGGAGCTCAAGCGGATGAAGCGGCTGGGATTCTCCGACCGCCAGCTGGCCGAGTTGCGCAAGACGACCGAGACGGCGATTCGCGAGCAGCGTTGGAGCTTCGGGATTCATCCCGTCTACAAGACCGTGGACACCTGCGCCGGCGAGTTCCCGTCGTCGACGCCCTATCTCTACTCGTCCTACGACGAAGAGAACGAGTCCGAGCCGTTCGGCGAGCAGGGCATCGTCATCCTCGGCAGCGGCCCGAACCGGATCGGCCAGGGTGTGGAGTTCGATTACTGCTGCGTGCGCGCGGGGCTGGCGTTCCGCGAGCTGGGCTTCAAGACGATCATGATCAACTCGAACCCCGAGACCGTCTCGACCGACTTTGACATCTCGGACAAGCTGTACTTCGAGCCGCTCACGTTCGAGGACGTCCTCGAGATCACGCGCTGGGAGCGCCCCAAAGGCGTCGTCGTCCAGCTCGGCGGCCAGACGCCGCTGCAGCTCACCAAGTCGCTCGAGGCCGCCGGTATCCCGATCCTCGGCACTTCCCCCGACGCGATCGACATCGCGGAGGATCGCGAGCGGTTCGAGAAGCTGGCACGCCGGCTCGGTGTCGCGCAGCCGCCCAACGGCATCGCGCGCTCCGTGGAAGAAGCGGTCGGCGTGGCGCAGCGGATCGGCTATCCGGTCCTGGTGCGTCCCTCCTACGTGCTGGGTGGCCGAGCCATGGAGATCGTCTACGACGACGGCTCGCTACGCGACTACTTCGTGAAGGCGGCGCGGGTTGCGCCGGAACACCCGGTGCTCATCGATCGCTTCCTCGAAGACGCGTTCGAGGCGGACGTCGACGCGATCGCCGATGGCAAGCGCTGCGTCATCGGGGGGGTGATGCAGCACATCGAGGACGCCGGCGTGCACTCCGGCGATTCGGCCTGTGTGCTGCCCCCGTACCTCATCGGCGACCGGCAGGTGGAGGAGATGCGCCGGCACACGCAGGAGTTCGCCAGGGCGCTGGGCGTCGTCGGCCTGATCAACGTGCAGTATGCGATCAAGAACGGCGTCGTCTACGTGCTCGAGGTGAACCCCCGGGCGTCGCGCACCGTCCCGTTTGTCAGCAAAGCGACCGGGGTCCCCCTCGCAAAGCTCGCAGCGGCGGTCATCGTCGGGAGGACACTGGACGATTTGAGCCTTCCCGATGAGCTTCCCGTCGCCGGGGTGGCCGTAAAGGAGGCAGTCTTCCCCTTCACGAAACTGCCCGGCGTGGATACAGTGTTGGGTCCGGAAATGCGGTCCACCGGCGAAGCGATGGGGCTGGCCGACAGTTTCGGGATGGCGTTCGCCAAGGCGCAGATCGCGGTGGAAGGGAGGCTGCCGCTCGAGGGCACGATCTTCGTCACGGTGAATGACCACGACACGAGGGGCGGCCCAACGCGATCGATCTGATCGTGTCGGGGGAAGTGCAGCTCCTGATCAACACGCCGCTGGGGAAGTTCACGCAGGTGGATGACTACGCCATCCGGCGCGCCGCGCTGGTGCATCGGGTGCCGTACACCACGACCATGTCCGCGGCGAGTGCCGCGTGTGATGCGATCATTGCGCTCCGCAGCCGGACCGGGAGCGTCAGGAGCTTACAGGAATGGCACGAAAAAGCGAACGGCGCAAAAGCGGCGCCCGCCGGGCAGCAGACCGCGGCGGCAAGCGCGTAGCCAAGGCGGCCCCGGCCGCTCCACCGCCCGCGCCCAAAATCAAGTTCCGCGGCAAGCTGCTCGAAAACGAGCCGTTGGCGCGCTACACCACGTGGCGCATCGGCGGCCCCGCGCGCTACCTCGTCCTGCCCGCCGACAGTGAGGATGTGGTCCGCGCGCTCGAGCTGGCGCAGGATCGCGGCCTGCCCTGGGTCGTGCTGGGGTTGGGCTCGAACGTGCTCGCGAAGGACGGCGGCTTCCCCGGCGTCGTGATCCGGATGGGGAAGGGCCTGGACCGCTTCGAGATGAAGGGCTCGACCGCGATCATCGGCGCGGGAATGCCGACGCCCATTCTTGCGCGCCGCACCGCCGAGGCCGGCTTTGTGGGCGTCGAGCGCTTCGTCGGCATTCCGGGGACGGTGGGCGGCGGGATCTACATGAACGCCGGGTGCCACGGCGCCGAATTCTCGGAAGTCGTCACCGAAGTCACCGTGATGGACGCGCGCGGCAAGGTGAAGCAGCTGTCGCGCAAGCAGATCTCGTTCAAGTACCGCTCGTCCAATCTGGAGGGCATCGTCCTCGAGGCGAAGCTGGTGCTCGGCGAGGAATCGCCCGCCAAGCTGAAGGAGCTGCAGGGGAAGCTGTTCCGCTGGCGCAAAGCGGGCACGCCGTTCGACCAGCCCTGCTGCGGCTCGACGTTCACCAACCCGAGCGGCACCAAAACCGCCGGTATGCTGATCGACGAGTGTGGTCTCAAGGGCTTCACGATCGGCGGCGCGCAGGTCTCCACGCTCCATGCCAACTACATCATCAACAAGGGGACCGCGACCGCTGCCGACGTGCTCAAGGTGATCGATCACATCCGCAAGACGGTCGCGAAGAAGACGGGCATCACTCTGGAGCTCGAGTGCAAGATCATCGGGGTGTAAACTATTTCGCGCACGAATCCAGCTACATCGATGACGGGGCGGTGATCGGGAACGGCACCAAGATCTGGCACTTCTCGCATGTGATGCCGGGCGCCGTGATCGGCGAGCGGTGTAACCTCGGCCAGAACGTCGTCGTGATGCCGGGGACCAGGATCGGCAACAACGTCAAGATCCAGAACAACGTGTCCATCTACGAGGGCGTCGAGCTGGAAGACGACGTCTTCTGCGGTCCCTCCTGCGTCTTCACCAACGTCATGAACCCGCGCAGTCACGTGCCGCGCAAGAACGCATACCGGCGCACGCTCGTGAAGCGCGGCGGCTCGATCGGCGCCAACGCGACGATCGTGTGCGGCGTCACGCTGGGCGAGTATGCGTTCATCGGCGCGGGCGCCGTCGTGACGTCCGACGTCCCGCCCTATGGTCTCATGGTCGGCGTGCCGGCGCGACGCGTCGGCTGGATGTGTCAGTGCGGCGAGCGGCTCCATACGAGCGCGGGACGTGCGGCGTGCGGCGTGTGCGGGGCCAGCTACGAAGAGTCGGGGGGAATACTCCGTCAAACGACCGCCTCTCGGGCGCGAGCGGGTGCGTCGTGAACGTCCCCATGCTCGATCTCGTGGCGCAGTACGCGACCATCAAGGACGAAGTCCTGCCAGCGATGATGCAGGTCATCGAGACACAGCAGTTCATCATGGGATCGTCGGTGCCGCAGCTCGAGGCCGAGATCGCGCGACTGTCGCATGCCAGGCACGGCATCGGCTGCGCGAGCGGGACGGACGCGCTGCTCTTGCCGCTCAAGGCGCTGAATCTGAAGCCCGGCGACGAAGTGATTACGACGCCGTTCACGTTTTTCGCGACCGCGGGAACGATTCACAATGCCGGTGGCACGCCCGTCTTCGTGGACATTCAACCCGACACGTTCAACATCGATCCTGCCGCTGTGAAGCGGGCGATCACGCCGCGGACCCGCGCGATCATGCCCGTGCATCTGTACGGCCAGATGGCCGACATGCTCGAGCTGATGGCAATCGGGCGGCCCTTGGGGGTGAAGGTTATCGAGGATGCGGCGCAGGCCATAGGTGCGCGGCGCAAGATGGACGGCGAGTGGCGCGCGGCCGGGGAGCTGGGCTGGGTAACCGGCTACTCGTTCTTCCCGAGCAAGAACCTGGGCGCCTGGGGCGACGCCGGCATGATGGTCACATCGGACGACGCGGCCGCCGACCGCCTCAAGAAGCTGCGGTTGCACGGCGGCGCCAAGCAGTATCACCACGACGAAGTCGGCACCAATTCGCGCCTGGATACGCTGCAGGCCGCGGTGCTGCTGGCGAAGCTGCCGCATCTGGCGCCATGGTCCGCCAAACGGCGCGAGCACGCCGCCTACTACACCAGCGCGTTTGCGGACATTCCACAGGTGAAGCCGCCCGTCGTCGACCCGGCGAACGAGCACATTTTCCATCAGTACACGCTGCGGGCCGAGCGCCGCGATGGTCTGCAGGCGCATCTAAAGAAGGAAGGGATCGGCCACGCGGTGTATTATCCAATCCCGCTGCACCGCCAGCCGTGCTTCGCGCATCTCGGGTACAACGAGGGGAGCCTGCCGCAGGCGGAGCGGACCTCCCGCGAAGCGATCTCGCTGCCGATCTATCCGGAGCTCACTCGCACCCAGCTCGACCGGGTGATCGATGCGATCCGTGGATTCTATCGGTGAAGCGGCTCAAGATCGGCGTAGTCGGCGCCGGCGCGTGGGGGCGCAATCACGTCCGCACGGTCGCCGGCCTGGCGGAAGGCGAGCTGACAGCAGTTTGCGACACAGATGCCAAGGTTCGCGAACGGGTGTCGCGGCAATACCCGGCGGCGCTGGTGACCGCCGAGATCGCGGCGCTGCTCGGGGCGGTGGACGCCGTCATTGTGGCGTCCCCTGCCGCCACCCATGCGGCGGTTGCTCTCCAGGCGGTCGAGGCCGGCAAGCCGGTGCTGGTCGAGAAACCGTTCGCGCTCAGCGTACGCGATGCCGAGGCGGTGGCGCGGCGCGCGGCCGAGAAGGGCGTGCCCGTGCTGGCGGGGCATCTCCTCGTCTACCATCCCGCGGTCGAGCGGCTGCGCGCGATGGTGCAGCAGGGAGAGCTGGGCAAGCTATTCTATCTGTATGGGCTGCGCGTCAACTTGGGGCAAATTCGGAAGGACGAAAACGCGCTGTGGAGCTTCGGGCCGCATGACGTATCAGTGGCACTGTACTTGCTCGGTGAGCAACCGGTACGGGTCGCGGCGCACGGCAAGAGCTATCTGCAGCCCGCGATCGAGGACGTCGTGTTTCTCACGATGGAGTTCGCGAGCGGAGTGCTCGCGCACGTCCAAATGTCATGGCTCGATCCCCATAAGGAACGGAAGCTGACGGTGGTGGGCGCCAAACAAATGGTGGTCTTCGACGACATGGAGCCGCGCGAAAAGCTGCGCATCTACGACAAGGGCGTCGATCGTCCTCCCGAATACGGCTCGTTCGGCGAAAGCCTGGCGATTCGGGAAGGTGATATCTTCATTCCTCGTATCCCGGCCGTGGAACCCTTGGCGGCCGAGCTGGCGCATTTCGTCCGCGCCGCCCAGGGCCGCGAAGCGCCGCGCGCCAGCGCCGAGGACGGCGTCCGGGTCGTCCGCGTGCTGGAAGCGGCGTCGCGCTCGCTGGCGCGGGGCGGCGCCCCGGAGGCTCCATGACGGCGACTGCCGCTGTTCCCACCGCGGTCGACACGCTCCTCGCGAAAGCGAAGGACCGTACGGCCATCTTCGGCGTGGTCGGCCTCGGCTACGTCGGACTGCCGCTCGCGATGGAGCTGGTACGCGCGGGATATCGCGTCCTTGGCGTCGACATCAACCCGCGTGTCGTCGACTCGTTGAACGCGGGGCGCTCCCACATTCAGGACGTTGCGGCCGCGACGGTGGCGGACGCGATCCATGCCAAGAAGTTCTCCGCCACCGCCGATGTGTCGCGTCTCAGCGAGCCCGACGTCATCTCCATCAGCGTGCCAACGCCGCTGTCCAAGACCAAAGATCCCGACGTGAGCTACGTGCTCGCGGCGACCGAGTCGGTGAAGCGCGCGCTGCGCAAGGGGCAGCTGGTCGTGCTCGAGTCCACGACGTATCCCGGCACCACGCGCGAGCTCATGCTGCCCGCGCTCGAATCGACCGGTCTCAAGGTCGGTGCGGATTTCTTCCTGGCGTTTTCTCCGGAGCGCGTCGATCCGGGCAACGAGCGGTTCACCACGCGCAACACCCCGAAGGTCATCGGCGGGATTACGCCGGCCTGCCTGAAGGTGGCGACGGCGCTGTACCAGCCGGCGATCGACACGCTGGTGCCGGTGTCGTCGCCGGAAGCCGCCGAGCTGGTGAAGATCCTCGAGAACACGTTCCGCAGCGTCAACATCGGGCTCGTGAATGAGATGGCGATCGTCTGCGACAAACTGGGCGTCGACGTGTGGGAAGTCATCGAGGCCGCGTCCACCAAGCCCTTCGGCTTCATGAAATTCACGCCGGGACCGGGCGTCGGCGGGCACTGCATTCCCCTGGATCCGCACTACCTCGCCTGGAAGATGCGGACGCTCAACTACAAGACCCGCTTTATCGAGCTGGCCGGGGAACTCAACGCCGAGATGCCCGAGTTCTGGGTCGGAAAAGTCGTCGACGCGCTGAACGAGCAGGGCAAGGCGGTCCGCGGCAGCCACGTCTTGCTGCTGGGCGTCGCGTACAAGCGAAACATCGACGACATCCGCGAGAGTCCGGCACTCGACGTCATCCGGCTGCTGCTGCAGCGCGGAGCCGACGTCTCCTATCATGATCCGCACGTCCCGGTGCTGAAGGAAGACGGCATCACGCTCAGCTCCGTGCCGCTGACCGCGGAGACACTCCGGCAGGCCGACTGCGCCATCATCGTGACCGATCACGCGGCGGTGGATTATAAGCTGGTCGCACGGCACGCCCGCTCGACCGTCGACACGCGGCACGTGTTGCCCAAGGCGGGCTCCCGCGCGTGAAGGTCGCCGTCGTCGGCACGGGATACGTTGGTCTGGTTGTCGGCGCCTGTCTCGCGGAGACGGGCAACGACGTCGTGTGTGCCGATCTCGATGCCGCCAAGATCACCAGCCTCAAGAGCAACAAGCTTCCGATTTGCGAGCCCGGGCTCGAGCCGCTGGTCACCCGTAATCAGCGCGGGGGCCGTCTCGCGTTCACCACGGAGGTGGGGGCTGCGGTGGAGCGCTCCGACATCGTGATCATCGCGGTCGGCACGCCTCCCGATGAGGACGGCTCCGCCGACCTGCAGCATGTCCTGGGGGTGGCCCGCACGATCGGCCAGCACATGAACCGGCCGAAGACGATCATCACGAAGAGTACCGTCCCCGTGGGCACGGCCGAAAAGGTTCGCGCCGAGGTCGCCAAGCATACCAAAACCCCGTTCCACGTCTGCTCGAATCCCGAATTCCTGAAGGAAGGGGCGGCGGTCGAGGACTTCATGAAACCGGACCGCGTGATCCTCGGCGTCGACTCGGCCGAGTCGGCGCAGGCGCTGGAGGAGCTGTACGCGCCGTTCGTTCGTACCGGCAATCCGCTCATCTTCATGGACCTGCCTTCGGCGGAAATGACCAAGTACGCCGCCAACGCGATGCTGGCGACGCGGATTTCGTTCATGAACCAGGTGGCCCGGCTGTGCGAGGCCGTCGGCGCCGACGTCACCCTCGTGCGCAAGGGCATCGGCAGCGACCGCCGCATCGGGCCGGCGTTTCTGTTTCCCGGGCCCGGCTACGGTGGCTCGTGCTTCCCCAAGGACGTGCAGGCTTTGCTGCGGATGGGAGAAGCACGTCACGTGCCGCTCGACATCATCACGGCGGTCGAGGCGGCGAACGAGCGGCAAAAACGGCTGTTGTTCGAGAAGCTCGAGCGGCATTTCGAGGGCAAGCTGAAAGGCCGGGTGGTCGGCGTGTGGGGCCTCGCGTTCAAAGCCGAGACGGACGACGTGCGCGAGAGCCCCGCGCTCGTGCTGGTCGAGGCGCTGCTGGCCGCGGGCGCCACGGTGCGCGTGCACGACCCCGCCGCGCTCGAAACCGCGCGACGGCACCTCGGCGACCGCGTGGCCTATGCGGGGCAGGCCGTCGATGTGCTCGCGGGCGCCGACGCCTTGGCCATCGTCACGGAATGGCTCGAGTACCGCAATCCCGACTTTTCCAGGATGCGGCAGCTGATGCGGCGGCCCCTCATCGTCGACGGCCGCAATCTCTACGACCCCGACCGCCTCGCCAAACTCGGGTTCACCTACGACAGCATTGGCCGCCGCCTGGCATGCGCCTCCTCGTAACGGGCGCGGCCGGGTTCCTCGGCTCGCACCTGTGTGACCGGCTGCTCGCGCTCGATCACGCGGTGATGGGGATGGACAACCTCATCACCGGGGCGGCGGCGAACCTGGCCCACCTCGAGCATCACCGCAGCTTTCAGTTCGTCCGCCACGACGTCAGCACCTACATCGATGTCCCGGGTCCCGTGGACGGCATCCTCCACTTTGCCAGTCCCGCGAGCCCGATCGATTACCTGGAGTACCCGATCCCGACGCTCAAAGTGGGCGCGCTCGGCACGCACAACGCACTGGGGCTCGCGAAAAGGAAGAACGCGCGGTTTCTGCTCGCCTCGACGTCCGAAGTCTACGGCGACCCCCTGGTCCATCCCCAACCCGAGACGTACTGGGGCAACGTGAACCCGGTGGGACCACGGGGCGTGTACGACGAGGCCAAGCGCTTCGCGGAAGCGCTGACGATGGCCTATCATCGTTATCACAGCCTCGACACGCGCATCGTGCGCATCTTCAATACCTATGGCCCCCGCATGCGTCCGCACGATGGGCGCGTCGTATCGAACTTCATCGTGCAGGCGTTGCGCGGCGAGCCGCTCACCGTTTACGGTGACGGCTCGCAGACGCGTTCCTTCTGCTATGTGGACGATCTCATCGAGGGCATCATCCGCCTGTTCGAGCACGGCAGCGCCGATCCGACCAACATTGGCAACCCGCACGAGTTCACCGTGCGGCAGCTCGCCGAGCGGGTACTCGCGCTGACGGGGAGCAAGAGCGACATCGTCGAACGACCCCTGCCGGTGGACGATCCGCAGGTTCGCCAGCCCGACATTTCGCTCGCCCGCACGACGCTCGGCTGGGAGCCACAGGTCAGTCTGGACGAAGGGCTGCGGCGGACGATCGAGTATTTCCGTGGCGTGGTTGCGTGCGCGGGAGGGCGAGGAGCGTGACGCACCGCTTTCTCGTCACGGGCGCCGCCGGATTCATCGGGTCGCACGTGAGCGAGGCGCTCATCGCGCGCGGCGACGAAGTCACCGGCGTCGACAACTTCGATCCGTTCTATGGGCGCGAGGTGAAGGAGCGCAACCTGGCGGGCTTACGCAATCGTCCCGGCTTCCGCTTCGTCGAGGCCGACGTCGCGCGCGATCCCGTGCCGCTGGACGGCGTCGAGGCAGTCATCCATCTCGCCGCCAAACCCGGCGTACGCCCCTCGCTCGAAGATCCCGGCGCGTATATGGAGGCGAACGTGACCGCGACCGCGCGCCTCATCGACGCGGCACGCCGCGTGGGAATTACGAGGATCGTGTTCGGATCATCGTCGTCCGTCTATGGCAACGCGACGCCGGCGCCGTTCGCCGAAGCCGAGCCCGCGGTCTCGCCGATCTCTCCGTACGCCGCCAGCAAGCGCGCGGGAGAGTTGCTGGCGCATGCCTTCGCGCATCTGTACCCGCTCAATATCATCTGCCTGCGGTTCTTTACCGTGTACGGCCCCCGGCAACGCCCCGATCTGGCGATCCACAAGTTCACCGATTTGATCGCGCGGGGGCGGCCGGTCCGGATGCATGGGGATGGGTCGAGCGAGCGCGACTACACCTATATTACCGACGCCCTGGACGGCATTCTGGCCGCCCTGGACTGGACGGCGCGGGCGGCGCCCGGCGCCGTCGAGACGGTGAATCTGGGCGGCGGGGCGCGCGTGCGGTTGGACCGCCTGATCGCGCTCATCGCCAGGGCACTGGGGCAGGAGCCGACGATCGAGCGCCACCCCGATCAACCGGGGGACGTGCGGCTGACGGACGCCGATCTCGCGCACGCCGGCGCGGTGCTGGGCTTCCGGCCGCGCGTCGGCATTGAGGAAGGCATCCGGAAATTCGTCGACTGGTACGAGGAGGTGCATGGACGTCAGTCCCGAGCGTCTCGTCGAGCAGGCTAACGAACGCTTCCAGCTGCAGGACTATTACGGCGCGATTCATCTCCTGGAGGAGGTCGTCGCGACGGGCCGCGCGTTTGCGGACGCCCATCACCTGCTGGGACTCTCGTATTCCCTCGCGGGGCAGCCCGACAAGGCGCTGCAGCAGCTCGATCGGGCGCTCACGGCCACATCGCGGCGAAGCTCGCGAATCAGCACGCATCGCTCGGCGAGGCGTACCTCGAAGCGGGCGGACTGAACGAGGCGATCGCCCAGTACGAGGCCGCGCTGGCACTCGGGCCGGGGTTCCACGACCTGCGGTACAAGTTGGGCCGGTTGTTGCTCGAGGCGGGACGCGCGCTCGATGCCCACGAGCATTTCCAGACCATCGTGCGCGAGCGTCCCTCGTTCCTCGACGCCGCCGCGATGCTGGGAATGGCCTGCTATCTTGCCGGCGACGGACTGGCGGCGCGCGCGGTCTGGGAGGAGTTGCGCACGCGGCGGCCCGAAGATCCGCGGGTGGAAGCCTACCTCGCGCTCCTGTCCCGCTCCGACGTTCCCGGCGCTCCGAATCCGGTGGCTGCCGGCGCGGCGGATGAGCGGGCGCCCCGAAAGAAGAAAAAGAAGTGAGACGGCTGACGCTGCTGCTGTCGTTCATCCCGCTGGCCTGTACCGGTTCCGCTGCCAATCATGAAGAGCTTGGCGACCGCGCGTACGCAGCGGGCTCGTACGCCGACGCGCTGGCCGAGTACCAGCTGGGGCGCCAATCGAACTCGGGGAACGCGACGCTGCTGGCCAAGGTCGGGGCTGCCGCCATGCATGCCGAAGACTACGAGCTGGCGGCCGAATCCTACCGCGCCCTGGCGCGCCGCGACCGCTCGCGCGCGGATGAAGCCGCCGACGGCCTCGAGCGAGTGGCGCGGGCGGCGCTCGCCGCGAACGACCGCACGGCCCTGGCCAGCGCGTTGACGGGACTGCGCGAGGTTGCGCCGCGGCGGCCCCTGGGCCGCTACGTCGTGCTGGCCGCGCTCGACGCGGTCGACCGCGGCGATACCGCGGAGGCACGCGCCCTGTTGCCGGTCGCCGCGGCGTCGGCGGTCGACGCCGCCCGCGCCGACTCGCTACTGTTCGTCTACGGCATGACCCTGGTGCGGGTCCGAGAGTGTAGTACGGCCGTGGCCGTGTTTGAGGGAGTGATCCGGCGGCAGCGGGCGGCCGCCGTGGTCGAATCGGCGCGCGAAGGGCTTGGGCTCTGTGCGCTGGTCGAGGGGCAGATCGCGCTGGAGCAAGGGCGCCCCGCGGACGCCGAGGGGTGGTTCCGGCGGGCGACGGCGCCTGGTGCGTCACCGGACGTGGTGCGGGGCGCGTTCCTCGGCCTGGGCGATGTCCGGCTGGCGCAGGGCGACGTGCCCGGAGCCATGGAGAGCTATCAGCAGGCCCTCGCCGGCGGGACGCCGGGCGACACGATTTCTCAACGCGCGCAGGAAAAGCTGAACCGATTAGGAAAGGCCGAACCGGAATGAGGATGGGACGAACGCTCGACGCGCTGATACTCTGCCTGGTGCTGGGAGGTTCGGCCGCTTGCCATCACGGCCGGCCGCGCTCGGCGGCGGCGGTCGTGGCGCCTGACGTCGATCTCGAGCGCGCCATGCGGCTGTTCCGCCGCGGCGATTTCCGTCATGCCCAGGTCCTGCTCCAGCGCACGACCTTCGAATTCGGCCCCGGCGCACCCGAGTTGGCGCAGGTGCGCTATTACCTCGCCGAATGCTACTTCCAGCTGGGAGATCAGGTCCAGGCTGCGGCGGATTTCCGCAAGGTCGCCGACGAGTTTCCCACGACGCAATACGCGCCGCTGGCGTTGCTGCGAGCCGGGGACGCCAACCTGCGGCTGTGGCACCGGCCGGAGCTCGATCCCACGTACGGCGAGACGGCGTTGGCGATTTACCAGGAGCTCGCCGGCCGCTATCCCGACACCGACGCTGCGGCCCGCGCCCGGCCCCACGTGAAACGCCTCGAGAATCAGTTCGCGGAAAAGACGTACAAGACGGGAATGTTTTATCTGCGTCGCAAGGCATTCGACTCCGCGATCATCTACTTCAAGGACGTGATCGCGAACTATCCCAATGCGCAACGCGCGCCTGACGCGTTGTTGCGCCTGGTGGACAGTTATCGCGCGATCGGCTACAAGCAAGAGGTGCAGGAGACCTGCGAGCACCTGCGTCGGTTCTATCCGAACGCGACGCGTCTGGATCGCAGTTGTCCCGCGGCGGCCGATTCCACCGGCACGTCCTCGACGCCTTCCACCCCGTCCTGAGCGGCGTGCCCGGGGAGCGCGAGGCGGAGCGGGGGGCGCTGTTCGGGGGCTCGTTTGACCCCGTGCATGTGGCACATTTGATCGTGGCGGAGGCGGCGGCGGACGCACTGAGCTGCGCCGTGCGCTTTCTACCGGCCCGCGAGCAACCCCTGAAGCGCGGGGCGCGCGCCGGCCATGAGGCGACGCCGGAGCAGCGGGCCGAAATGCTGGATCTGGCGGTCGCTGGGAACTCCCGGTTCGGGGTGGAGCGGGTCGAGCTGGGCCTGCCGACGCCCTCGTATACCGTCCGGACGCTGCGGGCGTTGCGTGAGCGGGAGCGGGGGAACCGGTTCACGTTATTGCTGGGGGCGGATGCCGCCCGCGATCTTGCGGAGTGGTGGGAAGTCGAAGCGCTTCCGGAACTTGCCGACATCGTCGTCTTCGCCAGGCCCGGCGCCAGTGTGGTGCGTCATCCGCTGATCAAGCGGGTTATCCCTGTGCCCTCGATCGACCTCTCCGCCACGCAGGTGCGTGAGCGCGTCAAACAGGGGCGTTCCATTCGATATTTAGTGCCCGACGCGGTGCGCGAATACATCGCCGCCCACGGGCTTTATCGGTAGGGTGTAATGGCCAATCGGTGGTTCACCAAGGTTTTCGGGACGCGGTTCAACCGCGAGCTGAAGCGTATCCAACCGGTCGTGGATGCGATTCTCGAGCACGAAGTGCGCCTCAAGGACATCGCGAACAGCGAGCTGCAGGCACAGACCGCGAGGTTCCGCGAGGTGATCGCGCAGCGCACCGGTGAGCGGCACAGCGAAGTCGAGCGCTTGAAGCAGGCGAAGCACGACTGTCCCGATCCCGTCGAACGCGCCAATCTGAACGACCAGCTGCGCACGGCGGAGCAGAACTTCGCTACGGAGCTGCAGCACACGCTCGACGATCTGCTCCCCGAGGCGTTCGCGACGGTGCGGGAAGCATCGCGCCGCCTGCTCGGCAGCGAGGTCATGGTCACCGGCCACGCGATGAAGTGGGACATGGTCCCCTACGATGTGCAGCTGATCGGCGGGATCGTCTTGCATCAGGGCAAGATCGCCGAGATGGCGACGGGCGAGGGCAAGACGCTCGTCGCGACGTTGCCGCTCTATCTCAACGCGCTCGCTGGCCGCGGCGCGCACCTCGTCACGGTCAACAACTACCTCGCCCGGCGTGACTCGCAGTGGATGGGCCATCTGTTCACCTGGCTCGGCCTGACGGTGGGATGCATCGATGACACACAACCCGGCAGTCCGGAGCGCCGGACGGCCTACACCTGCGACATCACGTACGGCACGAATAACGAGTTCGGATTCGACTACCTGCGCGACAACATGGTGGGGACGCTGGAGCAGCGGGTGCAGCGTGGGCACGTCTACGCGATCATCGACGAGGTCGATTCGATTCTGATCGACGAGGCCCGCACCCCCCTCATCATCTCCGGCGCCGTGGGCACCGAGTCGGACGAGAAGTACGCCCAGTACAACACCCAGGTCGTGCAGCTCGTCCGCCGGCAGACCGCGATTGCGAACGATCTCGTCGCGCGCGGCGAGCCGCTGCTGGCGAGTGAAGACACCAATTACGAGGGCGCCAAGCTGCTCTACAAGGCGCAGCTCGGCATGCCGAAGAACAAGAAGCTCCTCAAGCTGCTCAACGAGCAGGGTGTGAAGCAGCTCGTGCAGCGCGTCGAGCTGGATCGGCTGGCCGACCGCAAGCTCCCCGCCCGCGATCAGAAGATGCGGGACATCGAGGACGATCTGTATTTCGTGATGGACGAGCGCGGCCGCTCCGTGCACCTGACCGACAAGGGCGTGGAGACGATGTCGCCGCAGGATCCGACGCTGTTCGTCGTCCCGGACATCTCGCACGCGGTGCACGAGCTGGAGCACGACACGGAGCTTTCACCCGCCGAGAAGATCGAGCGGCGCCGCGCGGTCGAGGCGGAGTACGCGACGAAGAGCGAGACACTGCACATCATCCATAAGCTGCTCCAGGCCCATGCGCTGTACGAAAAAGACGTCGAGTACGTGGTGCAGGACGGCCAGGTCTTCATCGTGGACGAGTTCACCGGCCGGCTCATGCCCGGGCGGCGCTGGTCGGACGGCCTGCACCAGGCGGTCGAGGCAAAGGAAGGCGTGGCGGTGCGCGAAGAGTCACAGACCCTCGCCACGATCACGATCCAGAACTATTTCCGGATGTACGAGAAGCTCGCGGGCATGACGGGCACCGCGGAGACGGAAGAGACGGAGTTTCACGACATCTACAAACTCAACGTCGTGGTCATTCCCACCAACCGGCCGGTCCGGCGCGTGGACAAGCACGACCTCGTCTATAAGACGCGCAAAGAGAAGTACGACGCGATCATGGAAGAGGTCGAGCGCCAACATAAGCGCGGCCTGCCGGTGCTGGTCGGGACGACCAACGTCGAGGTCTCGGAGACGCTGGCCCGTCTGCTGAAGCGGCGCGGGCTCAAGCACGAGGTCCTGAACGCGAAATACCACCAGCGCGAAGCCGAGATCGTCGCGCAGGCGGGACAACCCGGCTCGATCACGATCGCGACGAACATGGCCGGCCGCGGCACCGACATCAAACTCGGGCCCGGCGTCAAGAAGTGTCAGGTGTGCGGAATCAAGTCGCGCGAGGCGCCGTTCGGCCAGCTGCTGGAAAAGCCCGACCTGACTTCCCAGCAGATCAAGGAGCTCAAGTGCAACGAGGATCCGCCCTGCGGCCTCGTCATCATCGGCACGGAGCGCCACGAGGCGCGCCGCATCGACCGACAGCTGCGTGGCCGGTCCGGGCGTCAGGGTGATCCGGGGCAGAGCGTTTTTTATATGTCGCTCGAAGACGACCTCATGCGTCTCTTCGGCTCCGACCGTATCGCGCGCATCATGGATCGCACCGGGGCCGAGGAGGGCGAGGTCATCACGCACCCCTGGGTGACGGCGGCGATCGGCCAGGCCCAGAAGCGCGTCGAGCTCCAGAATTTTCAGGCGCGCAAGAAGCTGCTGCAGTTCGACGACGTGATGAACAAGCAACGGGAAGTGATCTACTCACAGCGCTTGTACGCGCTCGAAGGCGGGGAGGAGCTGAAGGCCGAGGCGCAGCGGATGATCGACAGCGCGATGGAGCAGCTCGCCGACGGCCTGATCGCGGACTACGACGATCCGGGGCAGTGGGACCGCGCGCTGATCGAGACGGAGCTGCTGCAGAAATTCATGGTGTCGATTCCCGGCGTGACCGATCCTGCAAAGGTCAGGACTCGCGATGAGCTGGTACGGGCCGCGCAGGAAGCCGGCCGCACGGCGTTTCAGGAGAAGCTGGCGTACCTGCGCGACGTAGAGGCGAAGGTTGGCGCATCCAAGCTTGCCGAGCAGGCGCTGTCACACGTCACGCTCGGCGTGATCGACGAGAAGTGGAAAGATCATCTCTACGATCTCGATCAGCTGCGGGAAGGCATCTACTACCGGGCGTGGGGACAGAAGGACCCGCTCGTCGAGTACAAGCAGGAAGCGTACGAGATGTTCGTCGGGCTGATGCACGATCTGCAAACGACGTTCGCCGAGCGGTGGCTCAAGCTGCAGATCGAGATCGGTCCGCCGCGCGGCGGCCCAGCCCAGTCGGTCACGGGTCCGATCGGCGGGCATCCGAAGAAGCAGGCGCCAATGGTGGCTTCGAAGCCGGCGGCGGACGGTCTCGTAACGAGCGGCAATCCGCCGCCGCCGCCCAGGCTCGGCCCTGCAGAACATGCCTTCGCCGCCAATCCTTACGCCGGCGTCGGCCGTAACGATCCCTGTCCGTGTGGCAGTGGCAAGAAATTCAAGAAATGCCACGGAGCGGCGGCGTAACGCGGGCGATGTGATGAAAGTAGGGGCGCAGCATGCTACGCCCCTACACATTTTTCGTCGTTGTTCTAGTGTGGCGTCAGCACCGAATTGCCTGATGCGTCAGCCGCGATCGTGAACTGTGCCACATTGCGTCCCAGCTGTTGTCCTGCTGTTATGTCGAAGCCGTAATGGATTCCGCCGTACATCCGCGACAACCCTGCCTCGGTGACCATCGCGCTCAGCCGGTCGCGATCCTCGGGGAAGAACGTGCTCAGCACTTCGGCCCCCGACGAGGAGACGCAGCTGTGCCCCGAGGGATAGGATGGGTGGTTGGGCTTCCCAACCGCGGCAGTAGCAGTAATCGCGACATCAGCCTGCCACGGCCGAACGACCCAGTACGTCTGCTTCGCGTCCCAGCAACCGATCACTGCGTCGTACATCGTCGCGCTGATCAGCGCGTAGAGATGGGTCGCCTCGCGCTCGGACAGCCCGTGCTGATTGATGCCGTCCGTCGCGACCTGGATCCAGAACCCTGACGCGGTCGGCGTGCCGGCGTTCAGCGCCCAGAACGCGGCGATCTGAATCTGGCTGGCTGTGCGCGTGTCGGAGATCTGGCGGATTTCGGCCAGCGCCGTATTGAAGTCCGCAGACCCAAACGCCGGTGGCGCCGCTGGACGGAATTGATTCGCTGACGTCAAGAACCAGGGAGTCGCCGTCGGGAGCTGCCCTCCGGCTATTGTCGCCGGCGTCGTGTTGCTGATCCAGAGCCCGGGCCCCGTTGGAATCGTGCCCGTGAAGGGACTGTTGAAACCGTCAGCATGGGCTCGCGCGACGATCTCGGCACCCGCTGCTCGACCGATCACCTCACCGCGCGCGAACTCGGGGTGTGGATCGCCGGGGGCAGCGTTCGCCTGCGTCGCGACCATGTCCTCGAACGACTGCGCCGCGGCAGGGAACAGATACGTCAATACGACGGCGGACGCGCCCGCAACCGCGCCGCGCTCGGCTTCGACCTGGCTCCGCCCGTTATTATCAGCCGCTCCGTCTGCCCGTTGCACGGCCCAGTACTGCGCGACGCCTACGAGGCCATACGCGTGCGTTGCGGCGAGCGGACTGTAGTTCGCCTGGGAAACAAAGTGTGCCGCCGATGCCTGCCAGGCTGGGCTCACGAGCCCTGCGGCGAAGGGCAGGCCGCTGCGTGATGCACTCATCGGAGCGGACGTGGGATTGTGGTCAGTACACGCCGATAAGACTGCAGCGAGGATTACCGAGACTCGAGCGAGCTTGAACATGCAAACCTCCGTGGGGCACGACAGTTAGCCAGCTCCACGTCAGGCGGGCCCACACCGGACGGGGAACGCGCTGGCGGGGACTCCTGCCAGGCGTACATTGACCAGACTAGCGCCGGCCAGTGACCCAGCCGTGATCGGAGCGTGACTTGGCCGCCTCCCCTCCGGTCGGCGCGCCTAGGTGGCGGTGGCTGCATGATCGAATTGCGCTTGCTGGGGACGCTGGATCTGAAGGCGACCGACGGACACGCGGTCCACTCGATCCTGGCGCAGCCGAAACGCCTCGCCCTGCTCGCCTATCTTGCGCTCCACACTGACCATGGTGCTCGTCGCGACTCCATAGTCGCGCTGTTCTGGCCCGATCTCGATACGGCACACGCCCGGGGTGCCTTGCGGCAGTCACTGCGCTTTCTCCGCCGTGAGCTTGGTGACGGAATCCTCAACGGCCATAGTGACGAAGCGATCGCGTTCGAGCCCGGCACCGTGTGGTGTGATGTCGTGGCGTTCGAGCAGGCTTGCAAGGCGGGACACGTCACACAAGCGCTTCAACTGTATCGCGGCGGATTCCTCGAAGGTTGTTTCGTGTCAGGTGGGTCAACGGAGCTGGAAGCATGGATCGGTTCGGAGCGAAGGCGTCTCGGGCATCTTGCGGGCCGTGCGGCAGCAGACGTCGTGGAAGAGGCCGAGCGAGAAGGGGATCTGCCGACGGCCGTGCAAGCCGCTCGACAGGCGATTGCCCTCCATCCTGACGACGAGAAAGGGCTCGCGCGGCTCATCGAGCTGCTGGACCGTTCCGGCGATCGCGCCGGGGCGCTGAACGAGTACGAACGTTTCCGGCGCCGGCTCCTTGAGCTCTACAACATCACGCCCTCACCCGAAACGCACGTCCGCGTGGAAGCGATCCGCGTACGATCCGAGCCGTTCGTTCCCCCCGCAGTCCAGGAACCAGTCGCCGCAGCCACGCCAGCACGGTACGCCGTGGAGGATATCAGACCGAGCAAGCGACGGCGTCCCGTCGCGATCACGATGGCACTGCTTGCCGGCGCGATAGCCATCACGGGCGCCCTCACCGCGGTGGCGCGTCGCGGCAACGACGCGCCGACCGTGCTGGCGGTGGGCCCCATTCAGGACAGCACAGGCGCTGACAGCGCTAAGGTGACTGCCGGGCTCGCTGGCCTTCTGGCCACGAACCTCGCGCGCCTGCCGGGACTGCAGTTCGTGAGCTCGGCGCGGCTGTACGAGGTGGTCGGTCAGTTCCGAGCCCTCGGCGACACCAGTGTGCCGATTGCGCGGGCCGCGCGGCAGACGGGGGCCACGGAGCTGCTGGAAGGCGCCCTCTATCGCGCGCCGGACGGGACGCTCAGGCTCGAGCTGCGACGCGTCGATCTCGTGCGGGGCGCGTTGCGCGGCGCGTACTCGGTGCAGGGCCCGCAGCCCTTCGCCCTCGTTGACAGCGCGACGAGTCAGCTGGCCCGGGCATTCGACCTGCGCGCATCCTCGCTTCGGATTGCCGACGTCACAACATCCTCGCTCGTGGCGCACCGCTTTTACGCGGAGGGGCTGCGTCTCGTATCGCAGAACGATCCGCGCAGCGCGCAGCGGCTCTTCGAAGCGGCGTTGGCCGAGGATTCGACCTTCGCCATGGCCGCGTACTACGTGGCGATCTGCCGTATGCAGCTCGGCGACGGGCACGGCATCCGCGCACCCCTGGTCCGAGCGGCACGTCTCGCCGATCGGACTCCCGAGCGCGAGCGACGGCTTATCCGCACAACACTCGCACTCGTGGCGCATGAGCCGCAGGGTCTGGCCATGGCTGAGACGCTCGCCGCGCGGTACCCGACCGAGCCAGATGGCCACCTTCTGGTGGGACAGGCGCGGACGATGGCTGGCGACTTCCTCGGCGCGATCCCATACCTGCGGCGCGTGGTGGATATGGACTCGCTCGCCTTCCGAGGGGGCGCGGTGCGATGCCGGGCGTGCGACGCGTTGTTCGCTATCAGCGATGCCTACCAACTCGCGGATTCCCTGGTGGCCGCCGAACACAGCCTCCGCGAGCTGCTCCGTCGCCAAGGTTCTCCGATGTGGCTCCAGGAGCTGGCCGTCGTCCTTGAGCGGCAGGGTCGGGTGGAGGAGGCGCTCGCGACATTCCAGCGCGTCCCCCGAACGTCGTCCGCTTTAGACGCCGGCCTCTTCCGTGCTTCAGTGGCGATCCGCGCAGGAAACTTCTCGCACGCCGATCGCCTCCTGAATGACATTGCTCAGGGGGGCGCGGAGGACCTGCGAAGCTCAGCGCAATGGCTTCACGCCATCAGCCTGCGCTACCAGGGGCGCATCGCGGAGGCGCTCACGGTCGCCCGGCGCATGCGGCGAGTCGCTATGGAGACCTCGGGGCAGAAGCTTCCGCTCGAGACGTCGCTGATCGCGGCGCAAGCGCTCTTCGAGATGGGCCGTCCGCGGCAGGCCGCCGCCCTCTTCGACTCGCTCGGCCAGTTGGCCGGCGATTATCCGGACTTCCCCGCCCGCGTCGCACGACACCACACGTGGATGCTGACGCACCTCGTCACTGCGCTCGCTGCTGCAGGCGACACCGCGCGGCTCGCCGCGCTTGCGGACAGCATGGAGGCCTCTGGGCGCCGCAGTGCATACGGCCGTGACCCGCGCCTCCACCACTATGCGCGCGGGCTGCTCTGGCGCGCGCGCGGTCGCCTTGCGGATGCGGAGCGCGAGCTCCGCGCGGCGATCTACTCGCCGAACATGGGCTATACGAGGACCAACCTCGAGCTCGGTCGGGTGCTGCTGGAGCGTCATCGTCCGCGCGAGGCCATCGCAATCCTCGCACCGGCGCTACGCGGGGCGCTCGACGCCTCGAACCTCTACGTGACGCACACGGAGCTTCACGAGCTGCTCGCCGGTGCCTACGACGCCGCAGGAGAGACCGACAGCGCTGCAGTGCACTATCGCTGGGTCGTCAACGCGTGGCGGAACGCCGACGCGATGTTCCACGCGCGGCTCGACGCAGCGCGGCGCCGGCTGGCCGCACTCCAGAGTCTGGTTTCGAACTGAGAAGGGCTGCAAAAAGGCGCACATGGCGGCGTTGGGCGGGTACGTCGAAGAACGTCCCATCTTGCTAGCGTTCGCCTCATGCCTCTCCGACTCTCCGAGCACCTCGAACAGGACCGTCCCCGCGAGCGTTTCTGGGCCGTTGGGCCGGGCGCGTTGACGGGGCAAGAGCTCCTGGCCATTCTCCTAGGAACAGGGACCCGTGGGCAGGATGCCCTTGCCGTGGCCGCCGAGATCCTGACCCGGGGAGATGGCTCGCTCAGGCGGCTGGCCACCCGGCCCTGGGCGGAGTTGGCGCGGATACCCGGTGTGGGGCGGGCCAAGGCAGCGCGAGTTGCGGCGGCGATCGAACTGGGGCGGCGCGTGGGGGCTGAGGCGGAGCCGCCGCCTGAGCGGATCCGGGGGCCGGGCGACGTCCAGCGCTATTACGGGCTGCGGCTGCGCGACCTCGCGGTGGAAGAGTTCCATGTCCTCGCGCTCGGTAGCCAGAGCCAGATTCTGGCGGACTTGCTCATCACGCGGGGCATTCTGAACAGCTCATTGGTGCACCCGCGCGAGGTGTTCAGGGCTGCGATCGCAGAGGCGGCGGCGGGAATCATCGTGGTGCACAATCATCCGAGCGGCGACCCCACCCCCTCGGCTGACGACCGGGCGGTGACGCGCCAGTTGGTCGATGCAGGGCGCGTGCTGGACGTGCCGGTGTACGACCATGTGGTGATCGGAGGAGAGCGGTACGTGAGTTTCGCGGAGGCAGGGCTGTTGTGACGAGTACGGTCCCCATCCTCGCACCCGAACTGGCGAAGGCCGTCGCGGCGCAACGCGACCGGCTCGACCTCGACGTCTTGTCGCGCGCCTACCGCATCAGCGCCCAGGCGCATCACGGCCAGAAGCGCCTATCGGGCGACGACTTCGTGTCCCACAGCGTGGCGGTCGCGACGATTCTCGCCGAACAGCAGATGGATACGACGACGATCGCCGCCGCGCTGCTGCACGACGTGGTGGAGGATTCCGACGTCACGCTCGACCTGCTGCGTAAGGACTTCGGCAACGAAGTCGCCGATCTGGTGGACGGCCTCACCAAGATTTCGACGCTCACGTTCCGTTCGACCGCCGAAGAGCAGGCCGAGAACTACCGCAAGCTGCTGATGTCGGTCGCGCGGGACGCGCGCGTGATCATCATCAAGCTCGCCGACCGGCTGCACAACATGCGCACGCTCGATCCGTTGCCGCCGGAGAAGCGCAAGCGCATTGCGCTGGAGACGCGCGAGTTGTACGCGCCGCTGGCGCATCGCTTCGGCATGGCCGGCGTGAAGGCGGAGCTCGAGGATCTGTCGTTCAAGTATCTCGAGCCGGACGACTACAAACAGCTGTCGCGGCACGTCAAGGCGAAGCGGGTGGAGCGGGACCGGACCATCGAGCGGATGCGCGCGCCGCTGTCCGACGAGCTGCGCCGCGCCGGGATCGCGGGCTGGGAGATTGTCGGCCGGCCCAAGAACCTGTGGTCCATCTTCAAGAAGATGAAGAAGCGGGGCAAGCCGTTCGACGAGATTTACGACCTGCTGGCGGTCCGCGTACTCGTCAACAGCATCACCGACTGCTACCACGTGCTGGGGATCATCCACCACACGTGGACGCCGCTGCAGGAGCGGATCAAGGACTACATCGCGAGCCCCAAGTCGAACGGTTATCAGTCCCTGCACACCACGGTGTTCGGGCCGGCCGGACAGCTGTACGAGATCCAGATCCGCACGCGCGACATGCACCGCACGGCGGAGTACGGTATCGCCGCGCACTGGCTGTACAAGGAGAACGGCAAGGGTGCCGACGAGCTCGATCACCATCTGTCGTGGTTCCGCCAGCTCATCGAGCTCCAGCAGGATGCGCACAGTCCGGAGGAGTTTCTCGAGTTCCTGAAGATCGACCTCTATCAGGACGAGATCTTCGTGTTCACGCCGCGCGGTGACGTGAAGCGCCTGCCCAAGGGCGCGACGCCGATCGATTTCGCCTTCTTGGTGCACACTGAGGTGGGTCAGCATTGCAACGGGGCACGGGTGAATGGCCGCATCGCACCGCTGCACCGCGCGCTGCGCAACGGCGACACGATCGAGGTCCTCACGTCACCGCAGGCGAAGCCGTCCCGCGACTGGCTGGCGCACGTTCAGACGGGCCGCGCCCGCCAGAAGATCCGGCAGTGGATCAAGCAGGAGGAGCAGGAGCGCAGCGTGACGTTGGGACGGGAAATCCTGGCGCGCGAGGTGCGCCGCCGGCGGCTCGATGCGCCCACACCAGACCAGCTGGAGCAGGCCGCGCAGAAGCTGGGACTCGGCGCCGCCGAGCAGGTGGAGACGGCGATCGGCCGGGGAGACGTGCAGATCGGCCAGGTGATCAACGCGCTGTATCCCGATGTACCTGCGGACGAGCAGCACTCACCCAAGCCGACCGCGTTCGGGCGGGTCATCGAGCGCCTGCGCCTGGGCCGCGGCATCAAGATTCACGGCGTCGAGGGGTTGATGGTGCGCTACGCGCAATGCTGCCAGCCCGTGCCGGGTGATCCGGTCGTGGGGTACGTCACGCAAGGGCGCGGCATCTCGATCCACCGCAATGACTGCCCCAACCTCCTCACGCTCTCGGGCGATGAAGAGCGTCGGGTGGAGATCGACTGGCGTGAGGTGGAGGGTGAGACGTTCGTGGTGCGCCTGGCGGTCAGCGGCGAGGACCGTCGCGGCCTCTACGCCGACATCTGCGAGGCCATCAGCGGCACCGGCACCAACATCCGCAGTGCGGAGCTGGCCTCCAAAGACGGCGTCGTCTTCGGGTCGGTGCTGGTCGAGGTCGAAAACCACACCCACCTGCACAAGGTCCTGAAGGCGGTCCGCAAAGTGAAGGGTGTGACGGAGATTGCGCGGCGGGACTCGGGCGGTCCCGCTGAAGTCGTCGTCGGTTAGGTTTCCTTCCTATGTCTTTTGAGCTTGGTCCCGCCCCGCCGCCGGCGGGCGATCAGCCACGCGCCATTCGCGAGCTGAGCGCGGGCCTGCGCCGCGGCGACAAGTACCAGACCCTGCTGGGCGTCACCGGCTCGGGCAAGACGATGACGATGGCGCATGTCGTCGCCGACCTCGGCAAGCCCACGCTGGTGCTGTCGCACAACAAGACGCTCGCCGCGCAGCTGTACGGCGAGCTGAAAGCGTTCTTCCCGTCGAGTGCCGTCGAGTTCTTCATCTCCTACTACGACTACTACCAGCCCGAGGCGTACGTGCCGTCGACGGACACGTACATCGCCAAGGACTCGTCGATCAACGACGACATCGAGCGGCTGCGGCTGCGCGCGACATCGAGCCTGATGGAGCGCGACGACGTCATCATCGTGGCCAGCGTATCCGCGATCTACGGCCTCGGCGATCCGGAGCTGTACAAGGAGCTGCTGGTGACGGCACAGCAGGGCGAGAAGCGCGGTCGCGACGCGCTGCTGGCCGATCTCGTAGCCGTCCAGTACCAGCGCAACGACGTCGGCTTCGAGCGCGGCACCTTCCGCGTCCGGGGCGATACGGTCGAGGTCTTCCCGGCCTATGACGAACAGGCGGTGCGCATCGAGTTCTGGGGCGATGAAATCGAGCGCATCGCCAAGATCGATCCGCTCACGGGCAACGTCATCAAGCAGATGGACAAGTCCGCGATCTACCCGGCGACGCACTTCGTCACGCAGCGGGCCACGATCGAGCGCGCCGTGTCGCGGATCAGAGCCGAGCTGGCGGAACGGCTGGCGGAGCTGCGGGCCCAGAACAAGCTGCTCGAGGCGCAACGACTCGAGTCCCGCACGCACTTCGACATCGACATGCTGATGGAAGTCGGTCGCTGTGCCGGCATCGAGAACTACTCACGCCTGTTCAGTGGCCGCCAGCCGGGCGAGCGACCGGCCTGCCTGCTCGACTATTTCCCCGACGACTTTCTCTGCATCATCGACGAGTCGCACCAGACGCTGCCGCAGCTCGGCGCCATGTACGAGGGCGACCGCTCGCGCAAGCAGACGCTGGTGGACTACGGCTTCCGGCTGCCGTCGGCGCTGGACAACCGGCCGCTCCGCTTCGATGAGTTCATGGGGCTGGTGCCGCGCATGGTATTCGTCTCGGCGACGCCGGGGCAAGACGAGCTGCAGCTCTCGGGCGGCGTCATCGTCGAGCAGATCATCCGGCCGACCGGCCTCGTGGACCCGACAGTCGACATCCGGCCGGTGGCGGGGCAGGTGGACGACCTGCTGAGCGAGATCCGCCAGCGCGAGAAGAAAAACGAGCGGGTCCTGGTCACGACATTGACCAAGCGCATGGCGGAGGATCTCACCGACTATTTGCAACAGCACGGTGTCCGCGTGCGCTACCTGCATTCCGAAATCGATGCCATCGAGCGCGTGGAGATCATCCGCGGCCTCCGGCTCGGCGAGTTCGACGTCCTGGTGGGAATCAACCTCCTGCGCGAAGGCTTGGACTTGCCGGAGGTCTCCCTCGTCGCCGTGCTCGATGCCGACCAGGAGGGTTTCCTGCGATCGGATCGGTCGCTGATCCAGACCGTCGGACGCGCGGCCCGCCACCTCAGCGGCAAAGCGATTCTGTACGCCGATCGCGTCACCGGCTCGATGGAGCGCGCGTTGAGCGAGATGAACCGGCGCCGCGAAGCGCAGCTCGCCTACAACGTCGAGCACGGCATCACGCCGAGGTCGATCGTGAAATCGGTGGGCGACATTCGCTTCGTCACGCGGGTCGCGGATGCCAGAGTTGCGAAGCTCGGTACGGCTGTCCACCGGCCGGCCGACGAGAGCGAGCGCGAGACGCTCATCCGTATGTTGGAGCAACAGATGCAGGCGGCGGCGGAAGAGTTGGATTTCGAGCTGGCGGCGGTGCTGCGCGATCAGCTCCTGGAGCTCAAGGCCGATGCGCCTGTCCGCGAGCGAGTTCAGCCGGTTCGGTGAGGAGCTCGGCGCCCAGCTCACCGCGCCTGCCGTCATCGGGTTGTCGGGAGAGCTGGGAACCGGGAAGACGACGCTGGTCCAGGCCATCTGTCGTGGCCTGGGAGCGCGCGCCCGCGCGACGAGTCCCACCTACGCCCTCGTCCATCACTACGACGCAGGGGTGACGCCGGTCTACCACGTCGACTGCTATCGCCTGCGCCACCCCGATGAAGCGCGCGACCTCGGTTTCGACGACATGACGCGCGAGCGCGCGATCATCCTCATCGAATGGCCGGAGCGCGCGGGAACATGGGTCCCTCCGCTCGATCGACACTTCCGCCTGTCGTACGATTCTGATCCCGGGAGTCGCGTGCTTGAAGAGTGAGTCCTGGCTCGCAATCGACACGGCGACGGAGATCGCCAGCGTCGCGATTCGCGCCGGCGGGCAAACGATCGCGCGCTCGGTGCGCGGCGCACGCACCCACGCTGCGCAGATCCTGCCTCTCGTTCAGCAGGTTCTTGCGCTCGCACGGCTGTCGCTCGAGCAGATCGCCGGGGTCGTTGTCGGCGATGGACCTGGCAGCTTTACGGGCCTGCGCATCGGGTGGGCCGCGGCAAAAGGGCTGGTCCACGAGCGGCAGCTGCCGCTGATCACGATTCCATCGCTGCTTGCCGCGGCCCACGCGGCGGGCGTGGAGACCGTCGCGGCCTGCTACGACGCGTTACGCGGGCAGGTGTTCGGCGCGATCTATGCCTTTGCCGCGGATCGTGTGGAGACGCTCGTCGCTCCCGGGTTGTTCACGATCGCTGAACTCGCGAGCGCTGCGCCCCGCTTTCCCCGACCCATGCTGGCGGTGGGAGACGGCGCGGAGCGCTATCGCGACGAAGTCCTGTCGTGGACCGGGCGAGCGCCCGTCGGCCTCGATGCGCTGCCGCCTCTTGCGGGATCGTTGCTCGCGCTCGTTTCGTACGACGGAGCGCGCCGCGGGATTGGTGACCCGAGCGTCGCCGAGCCCGTGTATGGCCGGCCCGCAGAGGCCCAGGTGAAATGGGAGGCGCGCTACGGCCGACCGCTGCCGCATTCGTCCCGCTAAGCTCGCCGACGTACCCGCCGTGCACGCGATCGAGCAAGGAGTGTTTGCCGATCCGTGGTCCACACAGGATTTCTCGGACTGCGTCGCTTCCGACGCCCTCTTTCTGGTCGCTGAGACCGGCGATACGATCGCGGGGTATGTCGTCGCGCTCGACGCGGCTGACGAAGGTGAGATCCTGAACCTCGCCGTCGCGCCCGCGGACCGGCGTAACGGTTTGGGACGGGCGCTGGTCGAGGAAATCCTCGAGGCGTTGGCGGCACGCGGGGTCCGGCAGGTGTATCTAGAGGTTCGGGAATCGAACGCTCCGGCGCGCGCGCTGTATGCGGCGCACGGATTTCGGGAGGTGGGGCGCCGGAGGCAGTATTACCGGCGGCCGGTGGAGGACGCGATCGTGCTGAGACGTGATGCATAACTTCGGTACAAGTGGCGTATCTTTGATTGACAGAACGACTTGCGACTTATATAGTGTTGGGCACCCTTGGACCCACACCTGCATTATCGCTGGAGGTTGTTGTGAGCCGCAGTCTCAATAAAGTCATGATAATCGGGAACTTGGGTGCCGATCCCGAGGTGCGCAGCACGAATAACGGCTCCCGGGTGGCCACCCTCTCGGTGGCGACCAGCAGGCAGTGGACCGGCAACGGGGGCGAGAAGCAGGAAAAGACGGAGTGGCACAGGGTTATCTGCTGGAACAACAAGTTTTCGACCCTGGCCGACGTTGCCGAGAAGTACCTCAAGAAGGGCGACAAGGTCTATATCGAAGGCCGGATTGAATATCGGACGTGGGAAGATCGCGAGAAGCAGACGCGCTACGTCACCGAGATCATCGCGCGTGAGTTGATCATGCTGGGGTCCAGAGGCGGAGCCGCTCCGGTGGGAGCGGGGGCTGTGAAGGGGGCCTCGGAAGCCGGCGGCAAAGCCCCAGAGTCGCTCGACGCGTTCCCGGAGGCGCTGGATGAGGAGGACGACGATCTGCCGTTCTAACCACGCCGTAATACTGGCCCTGGCGGCGTTGCCGCTCATGTGGCGCGTCCTGCCGGCGCAGGACACCACGCAGGCGGTGCAGCAACAGGACACGACTCAAGCGGCCGCCGCTTTTCAGGGACAGGTTCCCACCAGTCACACGGTCTCACGCGGTGAGACGCTATGGTCCATCGCGCAGATGTACTTCAATGATCCGCTGCTGTGGCCGGAGATCTACCGTCTCAATACCGCCGTCGTCGAGGACCCGCACTGGATCTATCCCGGTGAGGTCCTGAATCTCTCGGAAATGCAGCTCGTCGCTCAGGGCGGCGACACGGTCGTGGCGGTGCCGCAGGACACGTCGGCGGCGGCCGCTGATACGGTGCGGGCTGCGCCCGGCGATACGATCGCCGCGATCGTGCCGCTCGATACGATTCCGGCCGATACCACACAGCTCATCGTCGAGCCGCCGCCGCCGACGCTGATCGAAACGAACGAAACGATCTTTGATCGCCGCCGCACGAACCGGCAGGTCGTCCAGGACGTGCTGCGGGCGTACACGAATCAGCCCTACCACCCGCTGCGCGCCGGTGAGTTCTACGCGGCCGGGTTCTTGAGCGAGAGCGAGCGCCTGCCCTGGGGCACGGTCCTGGGCGGGACCGCCACCTCGGCGATTCCCCGTTTGTCCGATCACACGTCCGCGACGACCTTCGAGGAGATCGCGATCCGGCCGCCGGGCAACGCCTCCTACCACGTCGGCGATTCGCTGCTGCTCGCCCGTATCGATCGGACCGTCGAGTTCGGACGGTGGGGCGACGTCGTGGTGCCGCTCGGCATAGCCCGCATCACCGCGGTCAAGGACCAGCAGGTGCTGGCGGAGGTCGTCGCCCAGTACGGCCGGATTCACGATGGTGAGCTGGCGATGCCGCTCGAGCCGTTCCGCGACCCCGGACAGGTGCGTCCCACGCCGGTCGAACAGGGCCTCACCGGCAAACTGCTCGTCCCGCGCGATCCGCACCCGATCGCCGGAGCGCAGCAGTATTTCTTCATCGACAAGGGGCGCAATGATGGCGTCACCCCTGGTGACGTGTTCGAGATCGTCAAACCCGCGCAGGCGTATGCCGGAGCGGGGTCCGAAGTGGTGCGCGCCGTCATGATGATCGTGCACACGCGCGAGCACTCCGCCACCGGTCTGTTGCTCCAGATCAATCATCCGGGGCTGGACCAGGGTCTTCCGGTACGACTGATCAAGAAGATGCCCTCGTAAGGCGCGGAGGGGGCTCACCAGTGTGAGCCCCTCCGTAGCAAGTTTCAGCTGTGATCGTCACCCTCCATCTCGTTGTTCTCGCGCTCTACGGATTGGCGACGGCCCTCGCGCTGGCGCCGTTCATGGGGTTCCGGCTGGCGCCGCGCGCGCTGACCATCGCGCTCCCCTGCGCCGGGGCGGCGGTCCATGTCGTGGCGGTCTCGCAGCTCACGCTGGTAGGGCTGGGGCCGGCGCTGTCGATGCTGGCCCTCTGCCTGGTGCTGCTGCAGCTCGCGAGCGAGCGACTGCTGCGCGGTTCGGCGGTGTCCTTCTTTGCGGGACCGCTGGCGACCGGCCTCGTCGGTCTTGCGATCCTCAGTGGCCTGGCGCCCGGCGCGGAGGTGGCCGCCGGCCGCAATGCGTGGCTCGTGATGCACGTCGCATTGAGCGTGCTCGGGCTGGCGCTGATGGCGCTCGCGTTCATCGCGGCGGCGCTCTATCTGCTGCAATTCCGCGAGCTCAAGGCGCGGCGCTTCGGTCAGGTGTTCCAGCTCTTTCCGCCACTCGAACGGCTCGATCAGCTCAATCGCTTCGCGCTCGTCGCCGGGTTTCCGGCCTTGACCCTGGGCGTGCTCCTCGCGCTGGGCTACGGAGCGCGCTTCTCCGGCGGACTGCAGGTCGCGAAGGCGCAAGTGGTGTGGGGCATCTTCACCTGGGTCGTGCTGGGGTGGGCGGTATGGGTTCGCGTCGTGCGCCATTGGGCCGGTCGCCGCGCGGCGCTCGCGAGCATCGCCGGTTTCGCCGCCGTACTCCTCGTCTACGTCGCGCTCAAACTGACACAGCCGGGCGCCGAACGCTTCCTGTGACGGGTCATATGGAGATGGGGATCAAGGTCCTGGGCGTGAATCATCGCACCGCACCGCTCGACGTACGGGAACGATTCGCGCACGGTGCCCACGAGGTGCCGGGCGCGCTGGCGCGCATCATGGCGGCCGGTGCCGCCGGCGGCGTCCTGCTCTCTACCTGCAATCGCACCGAATTCTACCTGGTCGCCGATGACGAGCCGGCGCTCGAGACGGTCTGGTCGCTGCTCGGCGAGCGGCTCGCTGCTGCGCCGCCGGGCGATGTCCGGGAGTACGGCTACATCGCCCGCGATCGTGAGGCGGTGCGTCATCTCTACCGTGTGTCGTCGGGTCTCGACTCGATGATTCTCGGAGAGTCGCAGATCCAGGGGCAGGTGCGGGAAGCGTGGGAGGCCTCGCGCGCCCAGGCGGGCCCCGTGCTGCACCGGTTGTTTCAGACCGCGCTGCACGTCGGCTCGCGCGTGCGGACCGAAACCGGTCTGGGCATGGGGACGGCGTCCGCCGCCTCAGCCGGAGTGGCCGTCGCGGGCAAGATCTTCGGAGACCTGGCCGGCCGAAGCGCGCTCATTCTCGGCGCCGGCGATATGGCCGAGCTGGCCGCCACGTGCCTCAGCGATCAGGGTGTTCAGATCACGTTGGTCGCGAATCGCACGCAGGAGCGGGCACGCGCCATCGCCGAACGG
>QHUQ01000030.1 GCA_003221985.1 Gemmatimonadota bacterium
CGACGAGCTCGGCGATCTCGCCATGCCCGTAGCCCTCAATGTCATACAGCACGAAGACCTCTCGTGCTCCATCGGGGAGTTCGGCGATCGCGCGCTCGAGGTCGATACTCAAGCCCTCGGTCGAGTTCTGTAGGGGTGCAGCATGCTGCGCCCCTACAACATTGTCCGGATCCTCGGCCGGCATCACCCGGCGCTCCCGCCGCCCCGTCGTGCGGCGCTCGTTCAGGACGACGTTGACGGCGAGCCGGTGCAGCCACGAGGTAAACGCGCTTTCGCCCCGGAACGAGCGCAGCTTGTCCCACAGCCGGACGAAGACGTCCTGCGTGCGCTCCTCGGCATCGCGCGCATCGCCGGTGAGACGAAGACACAGCGCGTAGACACGACCGGCGTGCTGGCGATATATCTCCCGGAAGGCCGTCTGGTCGCCGGCCTGGGCGCGGGCGACGAGATCGTCCGGCACGATGTTAAGACGCCGTCGGGTGCTGCAGCGTTTGGAGCGCGCTCACGGCAGGCGGATGCGGGTGAGGTCACGCAGCCGCTGCTCCAGCTGCTTTTGCATCTCGTCCAGACGCGCGCGCTGCTGCGCAACCTGTGCCTGTGCCTGGTTCTGGACGTCCGTGACGCGCGCCCGCACGCGGCCGACTTTGTCGTTCACGAGCGCATCGACGCGAGCGCGCATCCGCGTTTCAGCGGCGGCGAGCTGCTCGCCGAGGACTGCGCGCAGCCGCGCCGCGATCGCCTGATCGAGATTCGAGCGCACGGCGAGGTCCGGACGGTGCAACGCGCCCGACAGCCGGGCCTCTACGTCGAGATTCGGGATGCCCGAGACCGCGTGCCAGATCAGATCACCGATCGTGCTGTTCGCGAATCCGGAATCCCGCGTCCAGCGCACGTTGCTGGACCGAATCACGAACCGGGCGTGGATCGTGTCGCCGTTGAGATTGAAGCCGAGCTGGGTTGTCGCGGTGCCGGGATCGAGCCGCAGCGGCACGCCTGGAACCTGGAATGCCGGGAACCGGATCCCGCCCACCGTCGCGCCCGCGGTATCGACGGGGACGCTCCGCAGGTGATTGAGCATTAACGCGGCGCCGAGCTGTGGGCCCGTCGCCGTGCCGACGGTCGGCCGCCCGTACAGAGCGGGATCGCTCGTCAGGCCCGAGAGGCTGCCCGCGTACCGCTGCGGCTGCTCCGCCGCCCTTTGCAGCAGGAACGACAACTCCGCGCCGCGCACGAGAAAGGCCGGCAGATTGCGCTCTTTGGGAAAGCGCACGTCCTCGCCCGCGCGCCGCACGCGCGTGGGCCCTGTGGTGGCCCGCGGCAAGAGCCCCGGCGGCATGTAGCGACGCGCCAGCTGCGCATAGTACAGCACGCGCTCGAACGGCCGGATCGCGCCCGGCGCGAACAACGCGGCCCCCACTTCCGGCGCGTTGAGGCTCGGTAGCTTGAGCAAGCCGCGCGCCAACGCGTAATCGCGCCCGCGCGCGCTGTCGACACCCGCGAGCCCCGATTTCAACTTGGCGACGCCTTGCGTGACAGTGCGCTCGAGGGTCGTCACGCGATCGCGCGCGCGCTTGAGCCGATCGACGGCCTGGCGTGCCGCATTGAGCGTCGCGAGATCAGTGACGCGCGCGCGGCGCAGCTTCTCGAGCGTCCCCTGAGCGGAGTCGAGTGTCGGGGCCAGACGCAGGGTGTCGAACGCCGCTTTCCAGGCGCGCTGGCTTGAATCGGCGCGCGCGCCCAGCGCGTCCGCAGCGGGAATGGTCTGGAGCCGGCGCGGATCGAGCGAATCGATGCTGATCTTGCCGGTGGCGAGCTGGAGCACCGGCACCTGAAATTGACTCGCCCACTCGTGCGTTTCGGCAAGGACGCGACCCGCAATGCCCTCACCGGACTTCGCCGCAACCCGACCGTCCGTCTCGCGCGGTGTCCCAAACCGGAGGCCGTTCGCCGCGATGCGATTGATGATGAGTTTCTTTTCGGTGAGCGGCACGACGTCCACATCCGCGACCAGCTCATCCGCCTGCAGCAGGTTGCGGAGCGCCTCGTGGGGGCTCGCGACAGTCAGCCCGCGGATCAGGACTTTGCCGTGAGCCAGGTCGAGGTGCAGATCCTGAATCTCGACCTTGGCACCCAGCATCTGGGTTCCGACCTTCTGCGTCTCGCGCCGCGCGATCGTGTCGGCGAACAGCCACCACAACACGGCAACGATCACGAGCAGAACGAGCAGCGGTCCGATCGCTTTCCAGCGAAAGATCTTAAAGCGCTGAGGCGCAGCCGCACTCGCTGGAGCAATCACGGGCGGAAAAGCTTGTAGACGTTGTAGACCTTCGAAGCCATGACGGCGCGATAACACTTCGACTGCCGCACCCGCGCGCCGATCGTGGCGCGATAGCGCGTCACGCCAACGCGGGTCGCAAGGAACAGTGGGAGCGCGAACAGTACGGCAAACACGAAGCTGCCGAGCACGACGGTGTTGTTGAAGTTCGTAAGCGGCGCGACCGGCATGTTGTACAACGACGTGAACATAGGCGTTAAAGCAGGCGTGAATAACAGCGTATGACCGATCCAGTCGAACAGCGGGTCGAGCAGGAACCCGAACGGGATGAAGAACGCCCAGCCGAGCATCCCGCCGGCGAACGAGACGTTGAGCAAGACGAGCGCCGCGAAGATCACCGCGTTGTGAATGTTCACGAGCGGTGTGAGGCCGAGGAACGAGCCCAGCACGATCCCGGCGGCGAGCTGGTCGGGGGTGCCTTCGGAATGTAGGGCCCCGAACAACGACTGAATCAGCTTTATGAGCGCAAACATCTATTAGTCGATTGGGGGGCGGCGCGTGTGCCAGTCGGTGCGCGACTGATACAGCCGCGCGAGCGTCAAGAGCTTGCCTTCGTCGAAAGCGCGGGCGGTGAAGCTGAGGCCGGTCGGCAGATTCTGCACGCCGAAGCCATTCGGGACTGATATCCCCGGAACGCCGACGACGTTGGTCGGGCCGATCACGTTCGCCCCGCCCGTGACGCCGGGCCACCCGTCGCGGAACGGCTTGTCGATCGGGTTCGCCACGGTGGTGCGCGTGGGCACCGCCAGGGCGTCGAACTTCTTCAGGAAGTCATCCAACGCGCGCTGCATCGGCCGGCGGACCCGGAGGGCGCGCAGATAATCAGGCGCGCTCACCGCGAGGGCGGGATAACCCCCGGTGCGGTCTTCCGGCGCGGTCAGCCGCGACAGCCGTCCGTCCTTGAGCAAGTCGTCGAACGCGCTCGCCCCTTCGGCAGCGATGATCAATCCCGCGACCGCGCCATAGGGCAGATCGGGCAGCTCGACGTCTTCGACAACCTCGATGCGATCCTCGAGCACTTTCAGGGCCGCCCGGAAATTCGCGGCCACCTCGGCCTGGATGTCTTTGTCCGCGCCTTTCGGAATGCCGATGCGGTATCGCTTGGTTGGTGGATCGGCCATTCCTTTCAAGTCACGATCGACGCTGGACGGATCCTTCGGGTCCTTCCCAGCCATGTGAAACAGCACAATCCCGCAATCCTCGGCACTGCGCCCAAGGGGCCCGAGCTTGTCCATCGTCCACGCCAGCGCCATCGCGCCGTGGCGACTCACGAGCCCGTAGGTCGGCCTGAGGCCCGTAACGCCGCAGTAGGCGGCAGGCGGACGCGTTGGCCTGGTTGTAACCCATTCCCCCCGCGAGTTCGACCATGGCGAGTTTCGCAACCAGAACTGCCCCGGCCGCGCCGAGGCGTTCAATCACCGTCGCATCGAACTCGAATTTCTGCTGCCGATACGGCTCGGCGCCCCAGCTGGTGGGGTAGTCTTTCGTCGCCAGGAGGTCTTTCACGCCGTAGGGAATCCCGTGAAGGGGGCTGCGCCATTTCCCCTGCCGGATCTCCCCATCGGCCTGCGCCGCCTCGGCGAGGGCGCGCTCGCGGGTGATGGTGACGACCGCGTTGAACCGCGGTCCGAGGCGCTCGAGACGGTCTAGGAAATACGTCGCTAGCTCGGTCGCGCTGGCCTTCTTTTGTCGGAGCAGGCGGGCGAGCTCGACGACTGAGAGAAACGCGAAATCCGCCATCAGTCGGCTCCCCGGTACACCGAGTACACGAAGTCGGGTTCGTCGGCATTCGTGAGCGGTGTCTGGTACAGCCGCTCGATCTGGCGCAGGCGACTGTCGATGCTGCGCGTAATCGCCGTCAAGTCTTCGGCGGAAAAGCGGTCGGGATAGCGGAGGCGCACGCCCTCGGCGAGAGCTTTGGCAAGCGCCGAAGGCTCTTGGGTCTGTTGCTGTTGGACAGGCTTCAAACCTTCGAGGAACCACGGAGCCGCAGCGATCAACGCCAATTGCTCAGCGAACCCCCTCCGCGAGATCTCCATCACCCTTCCTCCCCTTTTAAGCGATCCTCGGCGATCGCCAGGATCTCCCGCAACCCGGTCCGCCGCTCCTCATCGCGCGAGCCCCGCAGTCGCGCCTCGAGGATCGGCACGATGGCCTCTTTCGATCGCCGGTTGACGAAGACGACAAAGCGAAAGCCGAACCTCTGCTCGTATTCTTCGTTGAGCGTCGCCAGGCGTCGCAGGACCTCCGGCGGCGTCGGGTCGCGATCGTAGCCCTGCTCCTTGAATGAGAGCGCCGACACTTTGTCCGGGCGCTCACCGATGCGCGGATGTGCGTTGATCACCGCGATCTGCTCGGCCTCGGAAAGCGCTTCCAGGATTTCCTGGGCGCGCGCGAGCATCGCAGCACCGCTGGGGAAGGGCTCCTCCGCACGAAGCCGATCCAACAACGGACCCGCGTTTTCGAAGAGATTCAACTGCCTCTGTAACTCGAGCACGCAAATGGTGACATCAAGAGCGGGATGTGGTACCGACGATTGGGATCGGTGATCTCGAAATCGAGTGTGGCGCGCTGCAAAAAGGCGGGGGTGCCCTTCCTCTTATAGTAGGCGCCCACCTCGAAGGACAGGCGGTAGGTGCCCGCCGTGACCTGGCCGTCGCCGAGCTGCGCGATGCGGCCGTCGGCGTCGGTTTCGCTGGTCCCCTGGGAGACGTGCTGGTTGCCCTCGAGCCGCCACAACGTCACCGCGACGCCGGCGGCGGGCTCGCCGCGCGTGGTGTCGAGGACGTGCGTCGAAATCATTGGACGGTTAGTGTTGGGCATGCTCAAGATCCGCGTGGGACCTCTGACGTTCACGGCGCGACTCGAAGAGCAGGCCGCGCCCAAAACCGTCGCCGTGATTCGCAAAATGCTGCCGCTCAGGTCCAAGATAGTCCACTGCCGCTGGAGCGGCGAGTCAACCTGGATTCCGATGGGCGAGCGAAAGCTCGGACTTGAGTTCGAGAATCACACCAGCCATCCCGCGCCCGGGATGCTGCTGCTCTACCCTGGTGGCATCAGTGAAACCGAGCTGCTTTTTCCGTATGGATCGACCATGTTCGCGAGCAAGGTGGGGCAGCTGGCTGGGAATCACTTCGCAACGGTCACGGAAGGGCAGGAACACCTGCCGGAGATCGGTCGACTCACGCTCTGGGAGGGAGCGCAGGAGATCAGTATAGAAGAAGTGCGGTGAGCTCTCTCGTCATTCGTGGTGGCACCGTCGTTCTGCCCACCGGGCAACGCCCTGCCGACATTGCGATCATGGACGGCACGATCACCGCAGTGGGGAGTGAAGTACGGGATGGTGAGGAGACCATCGACGCGCGAAATCTGGTGGTTCTTCCGGGCGTCATCGACGCGCACGTCCACTTCAACGAACCCGGTCGTGCTGACTGGGAAGGCTGGGAGGCGGGCACGCGCGGCGCCGCGGCGGGCGGCGTGACGACCGTGCTCGAAATGCCCCTCAACGCCCACCCTCCGACGACGACGCCTGCCGCCTTCGATCAGAAGCTTGCAGTCGCGTCGCAGAAATCGTTGGTGGATTTTGGCCTATGGGGCGGTCTTGTCCCTGACAACCTCGATAACCTCCAGATCCTCCACCAACGGGGGGTAATTGGCTTCAAGGGATTCATGAGCCATAGCGGCATCGCAGACTTTCCTCGCGTGTCCGATGGCGTGCTCGCAATCGGTCTCAAAGCCACCGCGCGCCTCGGCGCGATCGTGGGCGTGCATGCCGAGAGTCAGGAATTGCTCGATCGCCGCAGCGCAGGGCACAGCGTCGAGCGGCTCTCGTGGTGTCGCGCACGCCCACCGGCTGCCGAGGTGGAAGCGATCGGGCGGCTGCTGGTCTGCATGCGCGGCGCGGGAAAAGGGGTGCGCGCACACGTGGTGCATGTGAGCTGCGCGGAAGCCTTGGCCGTCGTCGATGCCGCTCGCCGCAAGGGTATGGCGATGACCGCCGAGACGTGTCCGCACTACCTGGCGTTCACCGAGGACGACTTCGAGCGTATCGGCCCGCCGCTCAAGTGCGCGCCCCCGATCCGCGATGCCGCGACCCGCGAGGCGCTCTGGGCCGAGGTGCTCGCGGGACGCGTCGACCTGATTGGCTCCGACCACTCACCCTGCCCCGCCGCTGACAAACACAAAGGCGACGATGACATCTGGCAGGCGTGGGGCGGCATCGCGGGCATCCAGGCCACGCTGCCCGTGCTGCTCACCGACGGTCTCCATGCGCGCGGCCTCTCACTCGAGCGAATCGCGCACCTGACCGCGACCGCGCCAGCGCAGCTGTTCGGGTTATATCCGCGCAAAGGCGCGCTCGCGGTCGGCGCCGATGCGGATGTCGTGCTCGTCGATCCGGAACGCACGTGGACGTTCGCGCCGGAGCACCTCCAAACGCGGAGTGGCGTCAGCGCCTACCTCGGCCGCGAGTTCCGCGGCGCCGTCGTCAGGACGATCGTCCGCGGGAAGACGGTGTTTGCCGATGGCAACGTCGTCGGCGAGACCGGCTGGGGCCGGCTCGTGAGACCGAATCATGCGAATTGACGGCGCGCCAATCCACCTGCGGTTAGACGAGCTCTACGAGATCGGTGCGGAGCCCACTGGCGGTGCCTACCGTCCGCTCTATGGCGATGCGTGGGCCACCGCGGTCGAGCGTGTCGAACGCTGGATGAAAGATGCCGGCCTCACGACGCATCGCGATGCGGTCGGGAACCTATGGGGCCGCGCGGAAGGCCATGATAAAGGAAAGGCAGTCGTCACCGGCTCGCACATCGACACGGTGCGACGCGGCGGCAGGCTCGACGGCGCGCTTGGCATCGTCGCTGGTCTGACTGCGGTCGAGACGCTGCTCACAACGAAGGGCAAGCCCAGGCGCGCGCTCGAAGTGGTCGCGATCTGTGAGGAAGAGGGCTCGCGCTTCAACACCAACTTCTGGGGATCGCGCGCCATCACGGGAGCCATCGACACTGTCGATCCCGAGATCGCGGCGGCGATGCGCGAGCGCGGCCTCGACCCGGCCACGGTCGCCACGGCTGCGCGCGACGACATCGACACCTTCGTCGAGCTGCACATCGAGCAGGGTGCCGTGCTCGATGCATCGCGACAGCCGCTGGCCGTCGTCAGCGCGATTGTGGGGACGGCGCATCTCGAGGTCACCGTGACCGGCCGAGCGGACCATGCCGGCACGACGCCGATGGAATTGCGGCACGACGCACTCGCGGGCGGGGCGGCTATGATTCAGGCCGTCGAGTCGATCGCGCGCTCGCTGGGAAGCCCTGCGGTCGCCACCGTGGGCAAGGTCCGAACCGAGCCCGACCAGATCAACGTGGTTCCAGGACGGGTGGTCTTCACGATCGATGTGCGCCATGCCGATCTCGGCGCGCGCCGGGCGCTGGAAGAGCGGATCCGATCCCTGTCCGCCACGATCGCCTCGGAGCGCGGCCTCGAGCTCGATATGCGCCTGCTTCAGGAACGGGCACCGGTGCCGATGGACACCGGGTTGAGAGCATTGTTTGCGCGAGCCGCCAAAGAGGCCGGCGTGAGGACGACGGAGTTGGCGAGCGGTGCCGGCCACGACGCTCAGGTACTCGCCGTGAAGTGTAAGGTCGGAATGTTGTTTGTGCCGAGTATCGGTGGCCGATCGCATTGTCCCGAAGAGAACACGAGCCCCGAACATCTCGAGCTCGGTACGAAGGTCCTGACGAAGGCGTTGGAGCTGCTGGCGTTTTAGATGAACCTGGCGAGATCCGCCCCCGCGTGCGCGATCTTCGCCGCGACGTCCGGCCAATCCACCACCAACGAAAAATCCGCAAACTCGAATCCAGGCCCGACCGTGCACCCGCTGAGCGTGTACGCACCGGTGGTTCGTGCCGCTTGCCACGTCCCTCCCGGCACCACGACCGTTGGGCGAGTCTCGCCCGCGACCGGACCGAGCTGCACCCGACGCAACCCGCGATCGTCGAAGAGCAACAGCTCGATCGTGTCGCCCTCGTGATAATGCCAGATCTCGTCGGACACAACGCGATGCCAGCGGCTGCATTCCCCCGCGGCCAGCAGAAAATAGATCGCGGTGAGCGCGCTGCGCTCGACTTTCCGATCGAGCACCTGGATCCGCTGGGAGGATCGAAACAGCTCGACGTAGTGCCCACCCTCGGGATGCGGCCGCATACCGAGCGTGTTGAGCAGCTCACGGGCGCGGGGGTGCATGCAGGAGCTCGCGGAGCACGTTTTGTGTCACGGCACGCCGATAGGCCGCCGTCGACCGGACGTCGTCGATGGGGCGGACGTCCTCCGCCACGACGCTGACCGCTCGCGCATCATCGTTGCGGGCGAGTGCCGCTTCCGCCCGCGCAGCGCGCAACGGCACCTCGGCGACGGACCCGATCGCCACGCGCGCGGGTGAGCGGCTGACGGCCATCACCACTTTCGAAATCGCTTGCGCGGCCCGCGTCCCGACCTTGCGGAAGGCGACGTGCCGGCCGAGCGGGATGCGCACCGCCACGATAAGCTCGTCGGGTTGCAGCGCGGTCCTGCGATAGCCGGTGAAGAACTGATCGATCGCAATCGCGCGCCGATCCGTAACCACGACGGCATCGTAGGCGAGTAGCACGGGCAGCGTGTCGCCGGCCGGCGAGGCATTCGCGAGGTTGCCGCCCAGCGTGCCGCGATTCTGGATCTGCGCGGCGCCGATGGTCCGCGCCGCCGCCACGAGCGCCGGCACATGCTCCTGCGCATCACGCGACCGGATGATCCCGGTGTAGGACTCGGCAGCGCCGATTTCCAGCATCCCTTGCGTCCGCCGCACGCCCTTGAGTTCGGGGATCGACCACACGTCGAGCATGGCCCGCGGGGCGGGCCGAAACGTTCCCGCGTGGAGCATCACCATGAGATCCGTGCCGCCGGCGAGCGGGCGGCATTCAGGGGTTGATCGATATAACTCCACCGCGTCCTTCAAGCTCGTGGGACGGAGATATGTCACGTCGTGCATGACAGCACCGCCTCGATGATTTTCGTGTAGCCGGTGCACCGGCACAGGTTGCCGGCGAGGGCCTCCCGAACTTGATCTTCGGTCGGCTGTGTCGTGCGGTGCAGCAAGACGTGGGCCGCGAGCAACATGCCCGGCGTGCAGATCCCGCATTGGGCCGCGCCGTGCTCGATGAAGGCTTGCTGCAGGCGCGATAACTCCCCGTTCGGTTGCGCAAGTCCTTCTACGGTGACGACGTTCCGCCCCTCAACCTGACCGACCGCAACCAGACAGCTGTCGACGACCTCGCCGTCAATGAGCACCGAGCAGGCCCCGCACTCCCCTTCACCGCAGCCCTCTTTCGTGCCGGTCTTGGCCAGGTCTTCGCGCAACACATCGAGGAGGCGTCGTGATCCGGCCCCCTCGACGCTGACCGGCGCACCGTTAAGCGTGAACCGGACCGTCACGACCTCACCTCGTTGAGCGCCGCCAGCACCTTCTCCGAAGTCGCGGGAATCTCGTCCAGCCACACGCCCGTTGCATCGTGAATTGCCGCGATGATGGCGGGCGCCGGGCCGTCCATCGGCAGCTCGCCGATTCCCTTCGCGCCGAACGGGCCTCGAGAGTACGGGTTCTCGACCAGAATCGTCCGAATGCGCGGCGCATCGAGCGCAGTCGGAATGAGGTAGGTCGCGAGACGGTCGTTCTGATAGCTGCCGTCTTTCATCTTAATTTCCTCGATCGTGGCCCAGCCGACCGCCTGCAGGCTGCCGCCCTCGATCTGGCCTTCCGCCATCACCGGGTGCAGTGCCTTCCCGCAGTCGACGGCGGTGACCAAATCCGTGACTCGTACTTCGCCCGTGGTCGTGTCCACGTCCACATCGACGATCGTGCACGCCCACGCATACACGGGATACGCGTCGCCGCGGTAGGTGGTCTCGTCCCAATGAATCGAATCGGGCTGGATGTAGGTTTTTGC
>QHUQ01000031.1 GCA_003221985.1 Gemmatimonadota bacterium
CGGTGCGTCGGTCTGCGCAGCGAAGCGCCGCCCAAAATCCACCGCGCCGCCCGGCGCGTCGAACGTCATCAGGTATCTCGGGCCCGCGGCCAAATCCGGGTATTGCAGCGCCCCCATCTGTGCCAGCGCCGCATCGAGTGCCTGCCTGCACCGCGCACGGCTATCGAAGCGGCACACCAAACCGAGCGACAGGAGCGCGCGCACCTCCTGCGAATAGGAATCGCGTGGCAGACCCGACTGTTCGAGACTGCGGAAGGCAGCACGGGCGCTGCTGTCCTGGCCATCGGCCGTGAAGACCCACGTCAAATGCTCAGCGGCCGGTAGAAAATCGGGTCGGACTCGCGCGACGGCTTGGAGCGTCTGAATGGCGTCGCGTCGAGAAAGGCCGATCAGCGGCCCGCGGTGGTAGGTCTCGTCGGCCAGCATGAACAGCGCCGGGAGGAAACCGGGCCGCTGGTGGACGATTTCCTTGAGCGTGGCGAGCGATGCGACGAGCGGTTGGCGGGACGCACGGATCACCGCCTGGTAGTGCGGCGGGAACGAATCGATGTGGCTGAGGTAGCGTGTTGCCCGCGTCTCGTCGAACGGCCGGCCGAGCCATTTCTCCACTTCCGCGTGGCGCCAGGAGCAGAGCCAGCAGGTCGAGTCGACCGCCTCGGCGACGGCGTACGCACTGTCGGCCGAGCCCCACCGCGCCTGCGCAAAGTGTCGCTCCGCGACGAGCCATGCCGCCAACCCGCGCGCACTGCGCGGCAGCGCCTTCGTCGGCAACGCGGGATCGAACGGATTGTCACGGTTCCAGATCTCGCGGACGATGGCATAGGAGAGCGTGTCGGCGAGCGCATCCAGGCGGCCGGTATCGGCGCGCGCGACGATGGTCGGATTGGAGGCTCCCGACATGCCGACTTCGGCGCGCACCGCGTTGCCATGCGCACACACCTGACCGCGCACCACCACAGTCGAGCGCGCCCGGAACCAGGGCGCACGGCTGGGGCCTGTGACCGAAAAGTCAGCGTAGCCTTGCAGGTCGCGCACCAGCTTGCGGGCGACCCGCTCCCCCGCATCTGCCGGCGCGCCGCACTCCTGCCCGAATGCCGACACCACGAGCCGCAGGCCGGCGGCGCGCTGAAACGGCCATGCCTCCATGCTGGCGCGGCCGGTGACGGCGGTGCCGACAATCAGCCCGGCGGCAACCAGTCCCACGGCGCTCAGCTGATAACGGCGCCGTCGCGTCGCCCAAAACTTGCGCTTGAACGTCGCCGCATCGGACCAGCGGTCCCGCGCTTTCCAGGCGAGGCCGCGCCGCAGCACGCCGCGCACCAGCCAAGGCACGCCGCGCCACGCTCGGCGCCGAGCGCTCTGCGCCTCCAACCAGTGTCGCGCGGTATACGATTCATAGAGCACGAGGGCTGCGCCATACAAATCGCTCGCGGGCGTTGCGTCTCCCCCAGCCAGCTGCTCGGGCGTCATGTAGGCTCGGGTGCCCGCCTGCCAGCCCGGCTCGGTGAGCGGCTCTTCCTGCTTACCGCTTGATCCCACGCGCTTCGCGACCCCGAAGTCGACGAGCACGGCGTTCGCACCATCCCAGAACACGTTGGCGGGCTTCACATCCCGATGCACGATGCCGTGCGCGTGCGCATGCTCGAGCGCCTCGAGCAGGTCGCGGCCCAGCTTGAGGACTTCCCGCCGCGGGATCGGTCCGGCATGCAGGCGTCTCTGGACCGTCGTCTGGTCGAGGTACTGCATTACGTAGTAGGGTAGGCCATCGGCTTCATCCGCTTCGAAGACCTGCACGATGTGCGGGTGGGGAAGGCTGGCGAGGGCTTGCGCCTCGCGGACGAACCGCTCGGTCGCGAGCGCCGTGTGCAGCTCCGGCCGAATGACCTTCACCGCGACGAGGCGGTCGAGGCGCGTTTGGCGGGCGAGGACGACGACGCCCATGCCGCCGCTGCCCAGCTCGCGTTCGACCTGGTAGCCCTTCGGCGCGAGAGCGGCACGCACCCGCTCGAAGAAGGTGGGCATGGTTGGGTCGCTGCAGAACTTCCCGGCCGGGCGGCCGGATGTCAAACGAGGCTAGTTCGGGGCGTGCACCCTCGGCCCACCGTAATCGCGCTCGCCCCCGATACCCGGCCCCGCCAGCTCGAGCCCACCGCGGTCATTGTTGATGCGCGCGATGAACTGACGGATCGATCCCGGGAACGGATCGGTGCGGCCGTGTTTGCCGAAGGGGTCGGTGTACCAGCTCTCCGGCCCGCCGCTGTTCGAGATGAAGTTCGAGTTGATGTCGACGACACGGTCCGTACCGTCAAACACCGATCGCGGATCATCGAACTTCACGCCGAGCACCGTGCCGTTGCTGGTGGAAGCCGCGCAGGCGCCGCCACGCGCCTGATTGCCCGCCGGTGTGACTTCGTAGCACACGTCGATCGGCCGTCCCACGATCCCCGCGAGCGCCGGATCGTAGAACCGGCTGGGCAGCGACACCTGGAAATACGGATTGAAGAACGCCAGCGTGTGGCCGCCCTCAGCGCGGATCGCATTCGAGGTCTGCCAGCTCTCGTGCAGCGTCCCGAAGTGCGAGAACTGTCCCGCGGGCACGAGGATATCCCGGTCCACGCAGGTGCGATCGGGGATGATGCGCTCGCCGCCGCCGTCGGGTGAATTGGCCGGCGTGGCGGGCCCGACCACGACCGTGGTACCGTCACAGCTGCGGACGAATTCGCCGGGCGTTCCGATCGCCGCGAGCATCGTGATGTGCATCTCCGTGCCGTCGCTGCAGCGGATGTGATAGACGAGCTCGTGCAGGTTGTTGGTGAACGCGTCCTTGGAGTGCGTGCCCTGATGCAGCTTGGTCAGCACGTCGCAACGGACCGCGAACAGCGCGTCGGCCGCCTCGCTGCCGAAATGCATCGGGACGTCATTCTGCCACTCTATTTTGTGTCCGAAATGATCTTCGTGGCGCGTCGTCAGCGGATCGTACACATCGAGCTGCTCGTTGGCGTACCCGAATGGGATCGGCCCCACTTCGCGATACAGCGCCGACCCTCTGGGGTCACGGCCGTGGTCATGCCCGAAGGAGCAGCCGGTGACGGGATCGATCGGCGGGTGCCAGGTCGGATAGCGCTTGTGATCGGGACCGACGACGGAATACGCATCGTGCTGCGCCGCGGTACAGTCGTCGTTCGCGCCGGGCGTCCAGATTCCGAACGACGCGGCGTTGCCGGTGGCGGCGCCATAATCGGGGGCCGCCGGACCGTCCTCGCATGCCAGGAGGATAAAGAATAGAAGCACACACAGTCGTTTCATGCTCGGAATTACCAATGATCAATGTTCAATGATCATTGATCATTATTCATTGATCATTCGTGACCGTCGTCACTCCCAAATGGGCCAGGGTGGTTGAGTTATAGTGGCGATATGCGACGAGCTGCGCTGACTCTGCTCACCCTCCTGCTGCTGGGCGCCGGTGGTGCGACCGCCCAACGTCGCGCGTCTTCTGGTTTCTGGTACAGCGTGGGCGTGGCGCCCGGATGGGCGCGCATCACGTGCCAGATCTGCGCCGGCAAACGCAGGACCGGGCTCTCCGCGGTTGTGGGCATCGGAGGAAGCACGAGCCGCGCGATCCGCATCGGCGGCGAGCTCGCCGCCTGGCGCGAGCGGGATGGTGGCGTGACGCAAACGTTGATGTCGATCGGCGCCGGGGCCTACTGGTATCCCAACACCGCGCGACGGTTGTATCTCCGCGGCGGCGTGGCCCTGGTGATGCACCGGACGAGCGACGGCACCGACGTCGTCACGTCATCGGGAATCGGGCCGCAGATGGGTGTCGGCTATGAGTACCGCGTGGGCCGCGCCTGGCTGCTCGCGCCGTTCGTGCAATACGCGGTCGGCGTATTCGGCGGCGATGTGAAGTTCAACGGTGGCCAGGCGGCGAGCGGCGCTACGGTGAGCTTTCTTCAGGTTGGTGCGGCGCTTCGCCACTGACGCGCCGAATGTCCAATGGGCCGACTCGGAATCGAACCGAGAACCTACTGATTAAGAGTCAGTTGCTCTGCCAGTTGAGCTATCGGCCCTCATTGGGAGCGGCGGAAAACTCATCAGGACCCGGTGGCGAAGCAAGTGAACGGGTCGGCAGCCCGATTTTCGTCCCCCACTCATCCGTCAGCTTGAAGGTCTCGGCCATCGGGAAGCGCAGCACCCACAGCCGCCGGGCCAGATCCTTCAGTGACCAGATCACCGTGCGCTGCACCTCGACCGACGACCACTGAGCGAACTCGTTGTGAGCCAGATCGGTCCGCAACGCCTCCGCGATGCTCGCCGCTAACTCCAGATGTTCAGCCTGCTGTCCCTGGTTTGGGACCTTTTTGGTTCCCTTTTTGGGACCTTGCCCCTCCCCCCACAGGACCCACTCGAGCGTAACATCTGGGATGCCAAGCTCCTTCGCTTTGGTCACGATCAGTCGAGCGACGTCGGCGGGGAATTTTTCCCGATGGGGCCATTTCTTTATGGCTGCTTCAGTTACGGCACCGGCCAACGCTGCGGCGAACTGGCGGTAACTCAAGGAGATACCTTCCCATGGAGAGAACACGTCCAGCAGCACCGCCAACCGCGCTGCTACAGGGACTCGTTTCGGGCCAGTTTCGGGCTTGACAGGTGACAAAATGGACCTACTTTCGTGTCGTTCCAGAGGAGTCAGCAGGGACCAATCCGGCCCAAAGCTGATATCCCCTACTGCCCTAGTCAAGTCGCCCAGCCCTTGGAGATTCGCATGTTCGTACGCCGCTCACTCATGGTGTTCGCCCTGGCGCTATCGGTAGCGCGCTGCGCGGACCAACCCACAGCGGTGAAAGCTCCCGCGGCTCCCCAATTCCTGCGCTGGGCAGGCAGTGATACTCCAGGCTTCACAGCGATTGAGTCTCGCGCGCGCCGCTCCAGAATGGTGGCCCTGACACCTCCCCTGAGTCTTGACCAGTACACGGTCTCATTCTGGGCGGTACGCGGCGAGGCTCGGTCGGTACAGATCAACTACCGCAGCAGCATCGATAACCAAACCCATCCATTCCTGTCGCTCACGACCACCGATCCCGCATTCGTTCCGGGCGTCGGCGAGGTCGCCGTGGGCGACTCGGTGCTCATCACCGTTACCGTCGACACGACCAAGATCGGCGTCCAGCTCGAGCCGACCGGCCTGCAGTTCGGAGCAGCCGCCCAGCTGCAGATATGGTACGGCGGCGCCAGTGGCGACATGAATGGTGACGGCGTGGCCGATAGCGCCGATGCCGCGATCGAGGCGCAGCTGCTCGGCCTGTGGTATCGCGAGTCCGACGAACCGTGGACCCCGGTTCCTGCCAGCCAGTCGCTGGAGGAGAAGTCGTTCACGTATGGCTTGCCGCATTTTTGCGAGTACGCGGTCGCGGAATTGGCCGACTGGATCATTAGCTACTAGCCGGGGCGAGCCCAACCATGCCTACCAACAATCCTCGCGACCAGCGCCTCCTGGAGGCGTCAGCGGTCGTCGTGAAAGCCCGCGCACTCGCGGCCGCCGGGCATCATGCCGCGCTGGTCGAGTTCCTCGGCAGTCACGATCAGAGCGAGCTCGGAAGCACCCCGACCCTCGCGTTGCTCTACGGCATCGCGCAGGCTCGGCTGGGCCGTCACCAGGAAAGCCTGGAATGGATCGATCGGGCACTGGCCGGCGCGCGCAAGCGCGACGAGCACGGCGTCGAGCGTCACGCGCTCAATGCGCGCGGCGCAATCGCCCTCTCCCGTGGGGACCTGAACGGCGCCGCCGATTTCTGCACGCAGGCCCTGATGGCCGCGAGCCGCGACGGCGACCATGCCACCACCGGCCGGGCGTCCAACAACCTCGGCATCATCAGCCACCTGCGCGGCCGTCACGCCGAAGCGATTTCCTCGTGGGAAATCGCCGCCGCGGCGTTCCACCGCGCCGGCTTGCAGTCCGGATTCGCCGAGTGCCAACACAACCTCGCCAACGCCTACCGCGAACAGGCTGCCTACGACAAGGCGCTCGCCACCGCCGACCAGGCCGTCGGCGCCGCCGAAACGGCGCAGGACGAGACGCTGTTTGCCGCGACGGTGCGGGGCCGCGCCGAAATCCGGGCCGCGCGCTGCGAACCGGAGTTGGCGAGCCGCGACCTCGACCGGGTTCGCGTCATTCGGGGCGAGCTGCCCGACCCCGTCGCCGAGGCCGAGGATCTCCGCGTGTTGGCGTTGGTGCTCGTGGCCGAGAACAATCTGCAGCGCGCCGAGAAATCGCTGCGCGAGGTCATTGGCCGCGCCGAGCTCCACGACCGGCGCTTGCTCCAGGCCGAAGCGACGCGCGACCTGAGCACGCTGCTGCGGCGCGCCGGCCGGCAGGGCGAAGCCCAGGCCGCCGCGCAGTCCGCCAAGGCCCTCTTCGCCCGCATCGGCGCGGAAGGCGAAATCCGCAAGCTCGCCGATCAGGGCTGGGACGAGGCGTTCGCCGCCCAGCTGCGCGGGACGCTCGCGCC
>QHUQ01000032.1 GCA_003221985.1 Gemmatimonadota bacterium
GTGCCGGGTTCGGTGACCAGGGCGATGCCGGTCTGATTGGCCTGCGTGCCGGATGGAAAGAACAGCGCGTCTTCGGTGCCGAGCAGCCCGGCGATGCGCTCCTCGAGGCGGCGCGTGGTGGGGTCGCCGTCGAGGACGTCGTCGCCGACCTCGGCGTCCGCCATGGCGCGTCGCATCGCGGCCGACGGTTTGGTGACGGTGTCGGAGCGCAGGTCGATGACGTTCATCCGAGGCGCACGCGTTGCAGGCGCCGCATGCGCATCAGATCGTACGTCTCCGCCACCTCGCCGCCCAGCAGGAACATGTAGGCCGTGTAGTAGATCCAGAGAATGAACAGCAGGAAGCCGATCAGGTTGGCGTCCGACGCCACGCGGTCGAACGTCACGAACCGCGCCACGTACAGCGCATAGAGGCGCTTTGCGATCTCGAAGGCCACGGCGCAAAACAGCGACGCGACCACGCTCGTGCGCCAGTAGATGCGGCGGCTCGGCAGGAACTTGAAGATCACGAAGAACAGCAGCGTGCTGAGCACGAGCGACAGCAGTTGGGAGAAGAAGCCCGGGGTCGAGGACGCGAACGCGTTGGCCAGGAACAGCGTCCCCGAGACGAAGACCATGGCGAGATCGATGAGCTTGGCGATGGGCCAGGGCCGGTTCTCCTCCGTGTCGAACACCTCGTTCAGGGCCGCCCGCAGTCCTCCGAACATACGGGTCGAGAACCAGAGGAACAGGGGCGCCGCCAGGACGGTGATGTGCCCGCGGCGCGCCACCAGGTCGGCCAGCCCGCGCTCGATGAACCCGAACGTGCCGGTCTCTCCCCCGCTCGACTCGGGGAGAAACCGCTCCAGCAGCTCATGGACGTTCAGCTGGTGGATGGCGAGCTGGTATTGCACGAGATAACCGACGACCGCGAGGACGAGCCCGACGAACGGAATGGCGGTGAGCAGGATGTCGAAAGAGAGGGCGCCGGCGAGAAAGGGGATGTTGTCTTCGTACGCGGCCTCGAGCGTCCGCCGGACGACGCCGGTGACCGTGCGATGCCAGCCGCCCTCACCATTCACGCGAGGGGCTCGTCCTCCTCCTCAGACGCGGGGGCGGGGGGGGCGGGGGGCACAGGAGGCCGTGATGCGCGGGCGCGGCGGCGGCGGGCCGCCTCGAGCCGGCGGCGCAGCTGCTCGCGCGTGGTGATCTCCGGTTCTTCTTCTTCCTCCTCGTCCGACGTCTCGGCCTCTTCCTCTGCTTCCTCCAACAGCCCGCGCACCTCATCGACTTTCTCTTCGGCCAGCTCCTTGAGATTGCGCAGTCCCTTTGTCACCTTGCGGCGCGTGTTTTCACCCCCTTCGGTGGGCGCGAACACGAATCCCGCCACCGCGCCGAGCACGATCCCGAACAGGAACGCGCCGAATCCTCCACTGCGCTCGGTCATTCGCCCGCCTCCGCGTCATCCGGTGCCGATACCAGCGCGGCCCGCGGCGCAGCGTGGGACACGAGCTTCGGTTTGACGTAGCGGTCGGTCGCCGCGCGCGTGCCTGTGACGCGCAGTTGCTCGAACAGGAAGGCGAACGTCTTCTCGAGGTCCGTGCCGATCGCCGCCCGCACGTCCGCGGGCAGGTCCCAGAAGCGCCGCTTGAACGGCCCGATCGCTTTCTTGCGGCTCTTATAGATGAACTGCTCCTCGGTGTCGCCCTTCTTCCACTCGTCCTTCGCTTCGCGCTTGACCCACTCGTTCACTTCCCGGCGCAGGTCCTTGGGCAGCGCGGGATGATCCATGACGATCGTCTGGAAGTTCGTCGCCAGGTGGATCTCGACCGCCTCGCATTCGGGGAATCTCGAGAACGCCTCCGGCGGCAGCGTCGACGCGCCGTGCTGCACCGCGCCGCCGAGCCCGTACTTCGTGCGCGCGGCCTGCGACAGCGCCCGCAACGCGTCGAGGTCGAGCTGCACTTTCGCGATCGACCCGTCGGGCAATACGACGCCGCCGTGGCTCGTGCCGGTCTGCACCGAGATCTTGGAAATGCCTGCGTACTTCCCGAGACGCTGGAGCGTGCGGTTGTAGCCCTCCATGAACGCGTCCAGCTCGTGCACGTCGCTGTTCTTGCCGCCGACTTCGCCGATCTCGGCACCGACGGAGACGGTCACGTCGTCCGGCTCACGGTCGCGAATGAATTGCGTCAGCTCGGCGGCGCGCTCGTAGTTGGTGCGCTGCTGCTCGTCGAGGTTGGGCTTGGAGAGGTCGACCAGCGTCGAGGTGTCGACGTCGATGTTGTAGAAGCCGGCATGCAGCTCTTCCTCGATCAATGCCTTGAGCGCCTGCAGCTCGGCAGCGGGGTCGGCGGCGTATTTCTTCGCGTTGACCTGGACGTGATCACCCTGAATGAACAGCGGCCCGGTAAACCCCTCGCGCAGCGCGGCGGCCGTCATCACGGCGACGTATTCGGCGGGCCGCTGGTCGGTGTAGGCGATCTCGCTGCGGGCGATCTCGCAGATGATTGCGCCGGCGTCGAGCTTCTTGGCCGCGCGGAAGATGGCGCGCGCCGCGTCGTACGAGAGAATCCGCACGTTCATCGCCGGCGTCGTGAACGGCGGCACCTCGCCGCGGCCCCGCGCCAGGTACAGCTCGTGGATCGATGCGGGCCGCACGCCGGCCTTCTGCCCCATCTCCCAAATCATCCAGCGCGCGTGCGCCTTCTCGTCCTCGGTCCCGAACACAGCCTGACGCACCAGGGCGTCAATGTTGGCGCTTTCCTTGAGCATGGGCGAACCGCCTCCTCGCGGCGGAATTTATGCCCCGTCTACGTCGATAACCAGCCCGTCGTACGCGGGCGCGATCCCGCGAGGCAGCTGCGCGGCGAGTGCCGCATGCGTGAATTCGTGCGTGAGATGCGTGAAGAACGTGCGCCGGGCGCCCACACGCTGTGCCGCCTCCACCGCTTCCGGAATCGACAAGTGCAGGGGATGGGGACGGGAGAGCAACGCATTCAGTACGAGAACGTCCAGACCCTTCAGAGCGTCTATTACACTGTCCGGAATCACCTTTACATCGGTGAGGTATGCCACTCCACCGACACGGTATCCAAAGACCACCTGCTCGCCATGTGGCAGTGGCAACGCGAGCACCGGGACGCCGGCGACCGCCGTGGTGACGCCGGGCTCGAGCACATGCGCTGCGAGCTCCGGCTTGCTCGTCATGGCGTGGACGACGATCGCGGGATCGAAGATGTACGGGAACCTGGCGACCAGCTCGGTCATCGTGGCACGCGAGCCGTACGCCGGCAACATTCCGCCGTGACGCACCGAGAGCGCGCGCAGGTCGTCGATGCCGTGCACATGGTCGGCATGGGCGTGCGTGAACAGGATCGCATCGACGTGGTCGACCGCCGCGGCGACGAGCTGCAGCCGCAGCTCAGGCGGCGTGTCGATCAGGAGTCGTTTGCCGTGTGTCTCGATGAGTGCGCCGCTGCGCGTGCGCTTGTCGCGCGGGTCAGCGGATGTACAGGTGGGACAGCGACAGCCGATCTGCGGCACGCCGAACGACGTGCCGGTGCCGAGCAAGGTCAGTCGCACGTCACACGACCTCGACCTTGATGAGGTTCGTGCTGCCCGACACGTCCCAGGGGACACCGGCGGTCATGACGATGCAGTCGCCGGACTGCGCGTATTGCCGCTTGAGAATCAGATCGCGCACCACGGTCAGCATCGCGTCGTAGCCGGGGACGCGGTCTACGAGGACGGGAATGACGCCCCACACCAGGGCAAGCTGGCGGTACGTGGCGGACTCGGTCGTGACCGCCAGAATCGGCACGGGCGGGCGCAGCGCGGCGACTTTCCGGGCGGTGAAGCCGCCCTTGGTGAGCGTCACGATCAGCGGCGTCTTGAGCATGCGCGCCACCGCGAACGTGCCCCACGCAATCGCGTCTTCGGTGTGCACGCTTTCGCTCTCCCTGCGCCGCTCTTCCCGATGGCGCAGCGGATGGCGCTCCATTTCGCGGATGATCCGGTCCATCGCGCGCACGGCCTCCACGGGATACTGCCCCACCGCGGTTTCCGCCGACAACATCACGGCGTCGGTGCCGTCGAGGATCGCATTGGCGACGTCCGAGGCCTCGGCGCGGGTCGGCCGAGGCGCATGCACCATCGACTCGAGCATCTGCGTCGCCGTGATCACCGGCTTGCCCTGATGGTTCGCTTCGGTAATCAGCCGCTTCTGCACCAGCGGCACCTGCTCGAACGGCAGCTCGACACCGAGATCGCCGCGCGCGACCATCACGGCGTCCGAGACGGCCACGATCTTGTCGAGATTGTCGAGCGCGGTCGCCTTCTCGATCTTGGCGACCAGCTTGGTCGCGCCGGGGACGAGCTTGCGCAGCTCTTCGATGTCCGCCGGCCGTCGTACAAACGACAGCGCGAGGTAGTCCACTCCGATCTTCACCGCATCCTGAACGTCCTCGCGATCCTTCTCGGTGAGCGCCGGCGCGGACACCTGCACGCCCGGGAGGTTCATCCCCTTGTGGGCCGTCAGCGTGCCCCCATCGATCACGCGGCCGCGCACGCGCGGGGGCTCCACGGCCGTCACTTCGACCGATAGCAACCCGTCGTTCAGCAGAATGCGCGACCCCATCCGCGCGTCGTTGGCGAGACGGTCGTATGTCGTCGGCAGCTCATCCCCCCGCGCCTCGTCCTCGGGAGCAAAGACCAGCTCCTGTCCCGGTCGCAGCTCGCGGGGCGCGGCGAGATCACCCACGCGGATGCGGGGACCCTGGAGATCGAGCAGGACGGCGATGGGCATCCCCGCCTTGTCGGCGACCTTTCGAGCTGCGGCGATCCACCTGGCACGCGTCTCCGCTGTGCCGTGAGACGCGTTGATGCGCACGACATTGGCACCGGCCTGGAGCAGGGCCCTGATCGTGGACTCAGTGCCGGTGGCCGGTCCGAGGGTGGCGACGATCTTCGTGCGCCGGATCTGGGGGACGTCGTTCGAGCGGTTATCCACAAATGCACGCGGGGTTGGAGATGTGGAAAAGTGGCCAGACTGGAACAGTGAATCTCGGCTGTTCGGGAAGCGACAGTACCTTCAGCTCCATCGCCTTGAATTGGTTGAATTCACTACGTCTAACGACAGCTGTTGAAGTGATACGTGAAGCGACAGCGGGCCGATGGCCGGCCGCCGACGGCTGTATAAACATTCGCACATTTGTATACGCGCTCAGCGGACAACCTCGAGCGATTTTTGTTCGAGCCGCGCCTTGAGCTCCTGCAGCACGTAGATGGCCCGCGCCATGGCGGACGCCGGCATCCCCTCGATCGTCCGCGCCGCCAGGCGCCGCTCCAGCTGGCCGACTCGCAGCAGCACCTCCAGCCCGTGGCGTGTGAGGGTGACGCGTACGCCGCGGTCGTCGTCGGGATCGGTCGTGGTCTCGACGAGGCCCTTCGCTTCGAGGCGCTGAATGAAGGTCGTGGCCGCGGCGCGCGAGACGCCGAGCTCACGGGCGACGTCGCTGGGCCGCGCGCCGTCCGCGCCACCCAGATCCACGGCGGACATGGCGGCGTGGGCTCGCTGTGACAGGCCGAAGCTCTTGTAGGCGCGATTGCCGGCCCGCTCGATCGCCTGGTAGGCCGACGCGACCGCGTCCGTGAGCTGCAGGGCTAGCTCGGAGCGATCGGGCATGTAGTTAACATGTTGATAGTTAACATACTAAATACATTTCAGTATCGCAAGAGCGGGGTTTTCAGCAGGTTTCCGACCAGTCGACCTGCGATTCTTTCTTGCAGCGGACGCATTTCAGCCTGTCCGGTTTGCCGCTGAAATCCTGCCGCTCCTGGCAATGGGGACAGACACCGTACGTCGTCGTGACCTCCTCCCCTTCCCTGCTGCCGAGGGTGGGGCGGAGCACGCCGGTGCGCGTCACGATGCTCCACTGGTCCGGGGGCGTGTCGCGGACGGCGACATCGATGCGGCTGATCCGCACCGGTTTCTTGCGCACCTCGAGCACGACTTTCCCGTCGGTGGTTTCGTCGACGATCGGGTACCACGCGCCGCGACGCAGGATGTCGGCGACGTTATCCAGGCAGCGGGCCCATCCTTTGGGCCGTTCTGGCGTGGGGGGAACCATAGGCGCGCTGAATGTAGCACACCCCGCTACATTGCGTTATGCGCACGATCGGCACGATCACGCGGCTGCAAATCCAGCGCGGCTCACTCAAGCGGGGCGAGAAGCCCACGCGGGTCTACGATCCCACTCCTCTCCTCTCCGTCCCGGCGTTGAACGTCACTCCGGAGGGCGCGCTCGGTGCCAGCCCCGACGGAGCAGACGCGTGGATCGTCGACGTGCACCATCGCGCCCATCCCTACACCAAGAACGAGGACGGGCGGCGCCCGACGGCAGCGAGCGAGTCCGGCTAAAAGTGCTGCAGGTGGCGCACCCGTGCCGGCCGTTTACGGGATGGGCACTGGGCAAACAGGTCGAGCCCGAGGAGCTGAAAAAGCATCTGCAGTTTTTGGATGGTGGAATGCGCGGCTTCTATTGTGTGGGTGAAGGGACGGGGACGGTTGCACTTGGAGATCAAGTCGCGATCGTCTGACGGGATACGGGGAACGAGAAACGGGAAACGTGGCGGACTGATTAGCTCACGTTTCCCGTTTCCCGTTGCACGTTTCCCGTCGTCGTTTTAGCTCAGTTCGTCCCACGCCATCGCCGCCTTCTTGTGGCAGCGGTCGCATTCCATCTCGTTGGTCCTGGCTTCGATCCCCTGGCGATGCCGGCAGGCCGGGCAGACGGCGTACGTCAGCGGGAAGATCCGGCCGAGCCGTTCGATCACGCGCGGCTCGCAACGCACGATGGTCCATCGCTCCGGTGGGTGGTAGCGAATCTCCAGGAAGCGACGGTCCACCGGCACGTTGTGCCGGTTCACGTCGAGGACGACGATGTTGCTCGAGGAGATGCGGACCACAGGGTACCACGCCCCGCGCCGCAGCGTGTGCGCGCCGGCAGGACCGACGCGCGCCCAACCCTTCACCTGCAGCCGCGTGGGCGTAACCATCCGGTTGGTGCTTTCCATAGCCATTAGACTACCCTGCCGGCGAAAAGCACGTCGTGACTCGTGTCACAGGGCTCGGGGTCGCCTTGGGCTTCAGCCGCACTCTGAAAAGCCGCAGACGTGACATTTCGCACAGCCCTCGATGAACGCCAGCTGCGAGCCGCAGTCGGGGCAGGCGCCGATGAAGTCTTGCTCGGGCCGCCTCGCCTCGAGCACGGTGTCCCCGCTCGTTGCGCGCACGACGGCCTTGGGGGTATCGAGCAGGTCCTGCTGCACCCCCTGCTTCTCTTGCATCCATTTCTCGATGGCGATACCGATCGCGTCGGGCACGGACATGACCTTGTTCGGGCCCAGGCCGACAGCGCGGTCGGACGAGATGCCGCGCAGCTGCCGGTAGATCTCCGGCAGCGGCACGCCGGAGCGCAGCGCCAGCGAGATCAGCCGGCCGACCGCCTCGACGTCCGCCATCAAGGCGCCGCCCGCCTTGCCGAGCGACATGAAGACCTCGAACGGCTGGCCCTTGTCGTCTTCGGTGATCGTCACGTACATCGTGCCGAGCGGCGACTCGACGCGGCGCGTGGAGCCCTTGAGCAGGTCGGGCCGTGAACGCTTCGCCCGGCGCTGCAGGTTCTCCGCCTCGACGTCGTGCAGCCGCTCTTTGGTCAAATGCAGCTCGGTCTCGAGCTCGGCGATGCGGCTGAGCGCTTCGGCGAGGGCGTCCTTCCCTGCTTCGACGACCTTCTTCGCGGTCGAACCGGTGGACAGCACCTGGTTCTCGCGCGCGCCGTCGCGGTACACCGTTACGCCCTTGCAGCCGAGCTCGTAGGCGTAGCGGTAGATCTGCTCGACGTACTCCTCGGTCGCGTCGTGGGCAAAGTTGCAGGTCTTGGAAATCGCCGAATCGGTGAAGCCCTGGAACGCCGCCTGCATCTGGATGTGCCACTCCGGCGTCACGTCGTGCGCGGTCACGAAGACGCGCTGCCATTGCTCCGGCACCGCATCGAAGTGGATGTGACCGGCCTCGGCGATCTGCTTCACCAGCTCGTCGGAGTACCACCCCTCGCGCTTGGCGATGGCGATGAAGTCCTCGTTCACGTCGGGCATGAGCACGCCCGCCTGATTGCGCATGAACGCGACGGCGAACAGCGGCTCGATCCCCGATGAGCACCCCGCGATGATCGAGATCGTGCCGGTGGGGGCGACGGTGGTGAGGTTGCAGTTGCGGAGGCGCCGCATGGGGCGGATCCGCTCGCCGCGCGCGTTCCGAGCGCACGTCTCGTCCGGACCCCAGATCGACCGCTCCCATTCGGCGAACACGCCGCGCTGCTCCGCCAGCTTTTCGGACGCGACTTTCGACTCTTCGTCGATGAACTGCATCAGCTTGCGGCCCAGCGCGACACCGGCGTCGGAGTCGTACGGCATGCCGAGGCGCACGAGCAGGTCGGCCCAGCCCATGATCCCCAGGCCGATGCGGCGGATGCGCTTGGCGAGGTCGTCGATGTCCGCGAGCGGGTACTTGTTGGCGTCGATGACGTTGTCGAGGAAGTGCGTGCAGAGGTGGACCGCCGTGCGCAGGCCATCCCAGTCCACGTCGCCATGCTTGATGAAGAGCCCGACGTTGATCGAGCCGAGGTTGCAGACGTCGTAGGACAGCAGCGGCTGCTCGCCGCAGGGGTTCGTCGCCTCGTAGCTGCCGAGCTGCGGCACCGGGTTGTAGTGGTTGGCGCGATCGATGTAGAACACACCCGGCTCACCCGTCTTCCAGGCGCCGTGCACGATCTGCTTGAACACGTCGCGGGCGTCGAGCTGCCCCACGACCTTCCCGGTGCGCGGGTGGATCAGGTCGTACGACTTCCCCGCCTCGAGCGCCAGCATGAAGGCGTCGGTGACCGCCACGGAGATGTTGAAATTCGTCACCTGCGTGAGGTCGTCCTTGCAGTGGATGAAATCCAGGATATCGGGGTGATCCACACGCAGGATGCCCATGTTGGCGCCGCGCCGGGTCCCCCCCTGCTTGACGACGTCAGTCGAGGCGTCATACAGCTTCATGAAGGAGACGGGACCGGACGCGACACCCATCGTCGAACGAACGACGTCGTTCTTGGGGCGCAATCTGGAGAACGAGAATCCGGTCCCGCCGCCCGACTGGTGCACCAGCGCCATCGCCCGGAGCGTGTCGTAGATGCCCGAGCGGCCGTTGGACAGGGCGTCCTCCACCGGGAGCACGAAGCACGCCGACAGCTGGCCGAGGGGCCGACCCGCATTCATTAGGGTGGGAGAGTTGGGCATCCAGACCCGGGTCGCCATGAGCTCGAAGAACGTCTCGGCGAGGCTTTCCACAGCCCGGTCCGACGCCCCATAGGTGCGATCGGGCGCCGCGATGGTGCGAGCCACCCGCCAGAACAGATCCTGCGGCTGCTCCACCGGCTTGCCCTGGTCGTCCTTCACCAGGTAGCGACGCTCCAGCACCGTGAGCGCGTTGGCGTTCAGGTCGAGGCTCTTCATGCGACTCTCACGTCTCAAATAGTAAGGAGAGGAAGTTAAATGAACGTGGAGGCCCAAGGTAGACCTGCGAGCAGAGCCGGGCAAGACTGAAGACCCGCGTTGACGCGTCTCATACTCCGAGTATCAACATCACAAACTTGTCCTCTGGGGGGGGAACGCCCCGCTGCGATGCCGCTCCGCCTCACCAACGTAATGCTCCCAGGTTCCCCGGATCCGCGCTCGGAGACCGTCATCGACGTCACGCACGACCCGTGCGGGGACACCCATGACGAGTGAACCGGGCGGCACCTGCGTGCCCTCGGTCACGACTGCGCCCGCCGCGACCACGCTCCCCGTCCCGATGCGCACGTCGTTGAGCAGGATGCTCCCCATCCCGATGAGGCAGTCGTCCTCCACGATGCAGGCGTGCAGGATGACCCGATGCCCCACGCCCACGCGCGCGCCGATGAGGGTCGGCTTCCCCTCGTCGACGTGCACGATCGTGGCGTCCTGGATGTTGGTCGCTTCCCCGATCACGATCGGTGCCATGTCGCCGCGCAGTACCGCCTGATACCACACGCTCGAACGGGGACCCAGCGTCACATCGCCGAGCACGACCGCTGTCGGCGCGATGAAGGCGGTCGGATGGACCTTGGGGATTCGCCATGTCGAGCGCTTCGTTGTTGAACGTCTCCACGTTGGATGGGGCGTACACGCGCGCTCCCATCGTCGTCCCGTTGCGCGACACCCGGACGAGCAGGATCGCCGCCCGCGGGAAGACCGTGGCATCCTGCGGTACGGGGATCAGCGTCGGGGAAAGCGGCACCGGCCGGCTGTCGAAACAGAGGTTGTCCTGATTGTAGGCGGGCCCAAAGCGGTCACAGGGTCCGCTGTCATCGTCGCTGCCCTGCATGTCCAACCTGACGCTGAACGTCTCACCGGCCGTGATGATGACCTGCCGTTCGTAGGTCTGGTATCCGGCGGCGCGGACCGTCAGGCGATGAACCCCGGGCGTCAGATCGAGCTGGGTGCCGCGCACCGGTTGCCCCTCGACGCTGATGCGCGCACCCTGCGGGACGTTTTGCAACACCAGCCTGCCGGGCGTGCCGGGGGAGATCGGTGGAGGCGGTGCGGTAGCGGTCCCACCGCTGTCGGCCCCGCCCTTGGTGGCGTCACCCGCAACCGTTGCCGAGTCGTGCGCGCGCGCGGTCGTATCGCGCGCGGCCGTCGAGTCGCTGCCGCTGTCCCCGGGGGTCTTGGCGAAGATCAGCCCTTTCTTGTACGCGTAGAATCCGCCGCCGCCGAATACCGTTCCCACGATGAGCAGCCACAACAGCAGTCCGGAGACGACCGAGTGGCGTGCGGGCTCGGTGCCGGGGGGGCGCCCTCCCGTCGCGCGGGGCAGCGGCGTGGTCGGCGCCGAGGGCAGCCGGGCGCTGGACAGCGACGGCATTGCCATCGTGGCGTCGGTCGTGAACGACACCGAGCGGCCGCTCTCGAGCACGCTGACCAACTCATCCGCGTTCTGGAAGCGCTGCGCCGGCGTCTTCGCCATCATCTTCTTGACGACCTCGAAGAGCTGGCGTTTTTCGGGATTCTCGAGCGGCGGGGTGGGGATTTCCTCCATGATGTGCTTGTAGCCGATGGAGAACGAATCCTCACCGTCGTACGGCACGCTGCCGGTCAGGCATTGGTACGCCACCACGCCGAGCGAGTAGATGTCGCTGCGGCCGTCGAGCGGCTGTGCCTTGGCCTGCTCGGGGCTCATGTAATGCGGCGTGCCGATCGACATGCCCGTCCCGGTCAGCTTGCCGCCGGACGCCGCCTTGGCGATGCCGAAGTCGGTGACCACCGCGTGGCCGTGCTCGTCGAACATGATGTTGTCGGGCTTGATGTCGCGGTGGACGATCTCCTTCTTATGCGCGTACGCCAGCGCCCGGGCCACGTCGGCGAGAATTTTCCTGATCTCGGCGGGCGGCAGGCTGCCGCGCGCCGCCAGGATGTTGGAGAGCGGCTTGCCCCGCAGAAACTTCATGACGAAGTAGATCACGCGCCCCGATTTTCCGACGCGGTAAATCGGAATGATGTTCGGGTGCTCGAGCCTGGCGGAGGTACGGGCTTCGCGCTGGAAGCGCTCTACGAATTCCTTGTCGAAGGCGAGCGAGAACGGCAGGACTTTGATGGCGACTTCACGGTCGAGCTGCTTTTCCTTCGCTTTGAAGACGATGGCCATGCCGCCGCGGCCGAGCTCGTCGACGATCTCATATTCTTCGTCGAGCTCCTTGCGCACCATTTCGATTTCCGTGATCTCCTGCGCCTCACTGAGCGCGCCGACGGGCGTCGTCGCGGTCAGGTCGAGGCCGCAGGAGTCGCAGAACTTCGCGGTGTCCTTATTCTGGGTGCCGCAGCGAGAGCAGTACATCCCGTCTCCGAGGGAGCCGGGCCTAACTTAGGGTTTGCGCGGATGCCGTGCAACAGACTAGCGCTCCACGACTTGGAATCGTTGGGCGCGGGTCACACGGACACCGCTGGCAGGATCGGAAATCACGACCGTGAGCCGATAGGTTCCTTTCGACACGTCGCGCAATTCGATGCCACGCTGCACGCGCGTCACCGGTCCGCTCGCCGGCGCGTCGAACTCGAGCAGCACCGGTGAGCGCCCGCCGCCGAACAGCCGTGCGATCGAGCCGAACAGCGAGCGGCCGCCCTCGCGCTCGAGGCGCACGACCGTGTGATAGGGCGCGCCGTTCGCGAGCCCGTACACCTCGTAATACAAGTTCACCCCGCTGCCGCTCGGAAATCGTTGCAGCGGATTGAGGCGCACGGTATCGCCGGCGGGCGAGAACCAGACCAGCCCCGACCCTTCGCGGCCGACGACGACGTCGCTGACCGCGAAGCGCTGCGGGTCGAGCCGTTCGACGTGCAACGGATGGGCGACCAGATCACCCGCGCGGCCATCGACACTCTTGACCAGCAAGCGATAGAAGTACTCGCCGGCCGGAACCGGGACCGAGAGACGCCCGGTCAGATACGCGGGGCTCCGCAGCGCCTGGTGCGCCGCGAACACGCGTACCGTGTCGATGCCGGCGACGACCTGATCGGCGGAATCCGACACCAGCACGCGGAACTGCAGCGGGTAACGGACTCCTCCCCCGTTCCCCCCATTGCCCCCGTCGGCCGGCTGTGGGTCGAGGCGTTCACCCGGGATCGCGAAGACCAGAAGCAGGCGCTGGCCCCCCCCGCCACTGTCTCCGACGACGAATTCGCTCGCCACGACGTCGAGCCGCTCATCAAAGCGTTGCGCGTAGCTGTCGCTCGTCGTCCCGAGCAGGATGTTGCGATGCCCCTGCTGGCGATCCCGGGACAGCTCGGTACCCGGCGACCGCACGCTTTGCGCGACCCGGGAATAGAGCGGGCCAAATTGATCGCGCGTCTGGTACAGCGCCGCGATCTCCTGATCCGTAGCCGACGTGGCACGCACCGCGCGCTGGAAACCGAGTACGTCCGCCAGACTCTCGACGAGCTTGAAGTCCTGCACATCATCGCGCGCCGCGAAATGGAAGATCAAATCGCCGTCATCACCGCCACGGCGATACAGCCAGCTTTCGTTGGGCGCACAGCCCCCGCCGTTTGGGTCAACAGGGCCCAGGCACTGGAAGCGCGCGCGCTTGTCCGGCTCGCCGTGGCGCAGGTAGATCACGCCGCGGTCGTCGAACTCGGCCTGCTTGGTGCGGTACACTTCGGTGATGTCGTAATGGCGATGGCGGCTGACGAGACGGAAGTTGTGGCGGGCATAAAACCAGCGGCGATAATGCTCCGCCAGCCGCTCGCCCACGTCACGGGCTTCGACGACGTCGCGCCGCGTCCAGAACTGTTCCAGCCAGCGCTGGCGTGCTTCCGGATCCCTCAGGCCGTCGAACGCCGCCAGCTCCGCGGAGTCGGCAATCCAGGAGAGATCGAGGCGATACATCGTGAGCGCCTGCGCCGACGTGGCGGCATGCGCGCCGGCGAAGTAGGCGGCCCATCCCTGCGCCGGCCGCTCCCCGTAGTACATCGTGCGCGCCAGCTCGAGCAATCCGACACCGGAGTCGCCACCCACGGCGAGGTACGCGCCGAAGGCCACCAGCGCGGAGTCGGCCTCACCGGCTTCGCGCTCGATCCGTCCGCGCACGAGCTGCACCTGTGCGTTGCGGCCGGCGGGCCCGGCCGCCGCGAGACGCACGGCAGCCAGCGCGACTTCGAGACGCGGGCGAATGCGCTGCGTGAGCGCGGTGTTGGCGAGATCGACGACCGCCGAGGCGAACGCGGGATCGGCCTCGGCGGCGCGCGCAAATGCCTTCGCCGCCTTGGAGAGATAGTCCTTGCCGAGCATCTGCCGGATATTCTCGAGCGCGATCGAGCTGTGCTCGCCGATCGCCAGCTCCGCCAGCCCCAGCCCGTACCAGGGATACGGCCAGTCGGGACGCAGCTCGGCGGCCCACTCGAATTCGCCGGCCGCGTCGTCATAGTGCGATTTGATTTTGGTGACTTCGCCCAACCGGTAACCGATGAAGCCGAGACGCAGATGCAGGAGGGGATCGTCGCGCCGCTCTTTGGCGATCTGGATCGTCGCCGCTTCGAGCCCATGCAGTGCCGTGCTGTCCGCCACGAGCCCCAGGGAATCGCGCAGCGACTCGAGGGTTGCACGGTCGGCGGGAGATTGCGCCAACGCGGCCAGGAGCAGGAGCACAGCCATGCCTCTTCATTATACCTGAGGCCATCCCGGAGGCCGCTAGAGGGGAGTTTCCGAGCTACGTCAGAAGTCGGCGCCGAAGGCGGCGTATACGCGTGTGTGACCGGTGGCGGGCTGCGCGACGCCCAGGCGCAAGCGCAGCAGCAGATCGTAGCTCACCGTCATGTCGCCGATCAGCTCCGCCCCCGCCGACCGCAGGCGATGTAGTCGCGGGGCCCCGGTATCCCATGCATCGCCGATGTCGCCGAAGACCGCGACAGCGAACTTGTCGACGCCGAACGGCAGATGCCCGATCGACCGGCCGACGAGCGCGAGCGGTACGCGGTATTCCGCCGTCAACGTCGCCGCGCGGCGTCCATACAGCGTGCCCGCCGGATAACCGCGCACCGGGAAGGTGCGGAATATCCCGACCGATTGCCCGAACGCCAGGGGCACAACGCCCGACGACACGCCGCCCACGGAAAACCGATCGATGATCGGACCCTGGAGCGATCCGGCAGCTGCGCGAACCGCGAGTACCGGATACGCGAAGCCGACGCGCGGCCCCAGGCGCAGGTACGCCTCGCCGCGCCCGACCTTCTCGTCGAGCCAGCGACCGGTGCTCTGCTCTGTTTCGTAGCGGTAGAGCAAACTCGCGAGCGCTCCGTCCTGCAACGACACCGCCAGCGGCGCGTACACCACGGACCCGAACGCGAGCCTGGCAGATCCGCCGAGACGATCGCGTTTGTCGCAGCCGGTGCAGATGTCGGAGAGGATCGTATCGGGGATCGAGACGAAGCGCCGTCCTTCATATTCGCCCGCGACGCGCAGCGAGACGAACCTGCGCCAGCGGTGCGCGAGGAATGTGGCGCCGATCGACGCCTCGCGGTCTTCGCCAGACACCTTGTGACCCGTCCCGTCGATGCCTACAAACCACCAGTCGTTCGAGGCGTAGAAATCGAGCGTGGGATTGCCGAAGGCATCATTAATAAGGAAGAGCGAGCCCTGCGCGCGCAGCGGTGAGCCGGACATAAGAGCCGTGGCGTAATACGCATAGCGACCCACGGCGTCGGTCCCTGCGGTTGCGAGACCATAGAAGTGCCCCGCAAGGCCCGCATTGGTGCCGGTTGGAATCCAGAAATGCGGCCGCAGCGAGCCCCACGAGGAGTACCCCGTTTCCCGGAGCAAAACAGGAGGCGCCGAATCGAACGTCGCGGCGGACTGCTCGGGAGCCGGTCGCGGTGCGATCGGCCGCGGCTCCACCACGCGCAGCTCCCACCCATCGTCACCGAGCGTCGCAAATACGATGCGGCCATCGGACAGCGGCGCGGGCGCACGCGCGCCGCGCGGCTCGTCGGTGACCTGAGTGATGCCGCCTTCCGTCCACAGATGGATCTGCGGAAAGCCGGCCGCGTCGGTGACGAACAGGATGCCGTGTTCGGACCACGTAGGATCGGCGATCGCGCTGCCATCGGATGCCTCAGCGAGCACGGTGACCGACGTAGGAGCTGGAGCGAGCCACCGCACCAACGCCCAGCGGCCGTTCTGATGACGGGTGGCGGCCACCCAACGGCCGTCTGGTGACGGCACCGCCGGCCCCCAGGTCGCCGACGAATCGATGCGCTGTGTGCGCGGCAGCCTGAGGACACTGCTCCCCTTTCCCAGCTCGAGCGCCGACACGATTCCGCCGCCGGCACGCGGCTCGATGAGCCGCGCATCCGTGGTCATCCGCTGCCACCCGCCGCCGGGTAACCAGCGCCACAAATCGCTGCGCACCGTCCAGCGACCCGTGTAATCGAGCTGGGCGATGATCAACGTGTCGCCCATCCAGTCGAAGCTCACCTGCCCCGTGGTGCGATGTGAGCGGAGCACGGCGAATGTCTTCGCGTCTACGACGCGCAAGCGCTGCGCGCCGCGGCCGTCGTTGTAGATGTAGGCCAGTTTGCGGCCGTCGGGTGAGACGCGCGCCAGCGGCTCGCTGCGCAAGCGCCCTACGATCAGCCGGCTGCTCGTCGCGGGCTCGGCCCTGCCGGCCGTCGCGACGGCTCGACTCCACTGCTCCGTGAGCGCATCCGGCACACCGACGTGGCGCAGCGGGCGGCCCACACGGAATGGAATGAGCTGTCCGGCGGTCGCCTCCGTGAAGCGCGGCGGCACGGAGTCGCCGGAGGGGACCGTCTGCGACAGATATTCCCAGAACCGGCTGCCATAGGCGTATGGCGCCAGGCCATCGGGCCAGCGCGTGAAATAGAGCGCATCCCATGGCGATCGCGCGTGCCCTGCCGCGGCATCAGCCGCGACGGCCTGGCGATGGTAACTCCCCTCCGCTCGGCCACCCGCGGTGAAGCGGGATTCGTAGTATGTCGCGAGCCCTTCGATCACCCAGCTCGGCTGATACTGGTTGGGGAACAGCTCGGGCAAGCGCCCGAACACCGTCTGCAACGTCTTCCAGATACCACGCGAGCGATCGAGATGAAAGACGTGGGTGAGCTCGTGCACGATCACGAGCCGTTCCCAGCTGTCGAAGGTCTGCAACGCGGGCTCGCTGACCGGCGGGACCAGTAGAATGGTGAAGCGG
>QHUQ01000033.1 GCA_003221985.1 Gemmatimonadota bacterium
GGAACCCCGGAAAGGGTTGTTTCAGGAAGTGTCAGGACTTAAAACACCACCGTCTGGATCGAGTGTGGCCGTGTGCTGATCTGCACCGACGTGGAGCCTACGGTGAGGCTGTAGTCCCCCCCCTTGGACGTCGGGTTCATGACGACCACGGCCACTTTTCCGTCCGGGTTGACGAACGCGGTGGCGAGCAACATGCTGCGGCTCGGCGCCGCCAGGATCCTTCTGGCGCCGGGGTGGATGAATTTCGAGAAGTGGCCGATGTAGTAGTACGAATTGGTGTAGATGAGCGCGCCGCTCCGCGTGTCGGCATGAATCGGGGCAAAGCAGAAGTTGCCGACATGGTTGGGTCCGCCCCGTTCATCGAGCAGAATATTCCAGTCCGTCCATCCCTCGGCGCCCGAGTTGAAATCGTTGATCATGGACCGCCCGTACGCCTCGCCGAGGCTCCAGCGCCCGTACCCAGTGGAGTCGAAGTTCGCCGGCGTGCCCTCGGTGAACAGGATGTGTTTGGCGGGCCACAGTCGGCTCACCAGCGCGACGTTGCCGTACATCTGCGTCCCACCCGACCAGTCTTCATACCAATGGAAGGCGATCCCCCAGGCGTACTTCGCGGCCGCGGAATCGTCGAAGATCGCCAGCGCCCGCTCGATGATGAGATCGCGGTTATGGTCCCAGACCATGATGTGCACATCGCGCAGTCCCGCCCGCGTCATCGCCGGACCGAGCTGGTTCTTGAGAAAGTCCCGCTCGTCCGACGCTTGATAAATGCACGATTCCCACGTTTGCGTCGCCATCGGCTCGTTCTGAATCGTGATGCCCCACACGGGCACGCCTGCCCTGCGGTAGTACTCGATGAACTTCGTGTAATAACGAGCCCAGGAATGCGCGTACTCGGGGCGCACGTGCCCGCCGTGCAGCATGTCGTTGTTGTCCTTCATGAAGGCCGGCGGGCTCCAGGGACTGGCAAACAGCTTGAGCCGGTTGCCGCTCGCGGCCATCGCGCGCTTGATGAGAGGGATTTTGTAGCGCAGGTCGGGCGCGATGGAGAAAGAGGTGAGGGCTGAATCGCCCTCGGTCACGTACGTGTAGCTCGCGCTCGAGAAGTCGCAGCTGTTGATGTTGGTCCGACCCAGGGTGTAGCCGATGCCGCGGTCGCTGCTGTAATACGCCGTGATCACTTCGTCCTGCCGCGCCGCGGGTAGCTTGGCGAACGTCTCGGCCGCGGCATCGGTCAGCGCCCCGCCGATCCCAATCATCGCCTGGAACGTTTTTCGGGGATCGACGAAGACGTAGACCTTCCCCTCGGACGTCGGCTCCCCCCCCGACGGCCGGAACAGCAGCGTATCAGTGGCCGTCAGCCGGAAGCTGGTGCTCTCGGCCGTCGTGTAGACGATCGCACGGTGTTGAGCCAGAACCAACAAGGCGAGCAGAAGCACCTTAAGCCTCGATTTTCGAAAACCGCCAGGCGCCGAAGACCACGAACAGGACCCCAACCGCCAACAGCACGCCAACGTCCAGCAGGACGCCGAAATGCGTCCTCCCGGTCAGCAGACCGCGCACGCCGTCGACGCCGTAGGTGAGCGGATCCACTCGCGTGAGCGCCGCCAGGACCCGGGGAAGTCCCTCGAGGGGATAAATCGCGCCGGAGAGAAAGAAGAGCGGCATCACGAGGAAGTTCATCACCATCTGAAAGCCTTGCATCTCCTTGATGCTCGACCCGAGCGCGGTGGCGAGCGCCGAGAAGATCACAGCGATCAGCGCGATCACCAGAAACGCCAGCGGTACGGCGAGGAGACTCTCTGGGCGAAACCCCGCGATGAGGGTCACGACGAAAATCAGCGTGCCTTGTAGCACCGCGACCGTGGCGCCGCCCAGCGTGCGACCAATCATGATCAGGAGGCGCGGCACCGGCGCGACCAGCGTCTCCTTCAGGAATCCGAACTGGCGGTCCCACAGCATGGCGATCCCTGAGAACATGGCGGTGAACAGCACGGTCATGCCGATGACGCCGGGAGCCATGAACTGGAGATACTTGCCCTCGCCGGCGCGTTGAAAGACGGGGCCCAGGCCGAACCCGAGCACACCCAGGTACATGAGCGGCGAGCCGAGGGACGCGACGATCTGGACGCGCGACCGGATGTACTTCTTCACCTCGCGCAGCCACAGGATGTAGATGACGCTCATGCGCCTAGCGCCTCCAAACTCGCGACACTTGCCGCATCTGGTCGGTGGCCGTGGCGCTCTCCTCGCGAATCGACGTGCCGGTGAGCGCCAGGAAGGCCGCTTCGAGCGAATCGGTGCCCGTTTGCCGCTTGAGCTCCGCGGCCGAGCCTGTGGCGACGATGCGCCCGTGGTCGATCACCGCGATGCGATCCGCCACGCGGTCGGCTTCGTCCATGTAGTGCGTCGTGAGGAACACAGTGACGCGCTCGCTCGCGTTGAGGGTGTTCACGTGAGTCCACATCTGATTGCGGCTCTGCGGATCGAGACCCAGCGTCGGCTCGTCGAGAAACAGCACCTTTGGCGTGTGGAGCAATCCACGCGCGATCTCGAGGCGGCGTTTCATGCCGCCCGAGAACGTCTTCACCAGGTCATCGCGCCGGTCCCACAGCTCGAACATCGTGAGCAGCGTCTCGGACCGCTGGCGCCGGAGCTGGCGCGGCACATGGTACAGCACGCCGTGGATATCCATGTTTTCCCCCGCCGTCAGCTCACTGTCGAGACTCGGATCCTGGAACACGACGCCGAAGCGCCGCCGGACGTCCGTCTGCTGCGTGGTGGGATCGAGCCCGTCCAGCTCGAGCGAGCCGCTCGTGGGGCGGAGCAACGTCGTGAGCATCTTGATGGTGGTCGTTTTCCCGGCGCCGTTCGGGCCGAGGAAGGCGAAGATCTCGCCGGCTCGCACGTCGAACGAGACGTCGTTCACGGCCGTGACCTTGCCAAAGGTCTTAACGACGTGCTGGACACGAATAATCGGATGCTCGCTCACGCCCTCGGCGCCGCCGGTTTGGCCGCGTAGATGAAGTCGTAGTAATCGCGCATCGTCAGCCCCGCCGCCGCCTCCTCGTCCACGATCACGATCGCGTCGCGATGCAGCTGCAGCGCACTCGCCGTGACCATGCTGGTCACCGGGCCTTCGACCGCTTGGCCGATCGCTTTCGCCTTCGCCGTGCCGCTCGCCACCAGCACCAGCTTGCGCGCATTGAGGATCGTGCCGACGCCCATGGTGATGGCGTACACCGGCACGTCCTGGCGGCGGTCGAAGAAGCGCGCGTTGTCGTCGATGGTCTGCTTGGAGAGCGTCTTGAGCCGGGTGCGCGAGCTCAGCGAGCTCGTCGGCTCGTTGAAGGCGATGTGGCCGTCGGTGCCGATGCCGAGGATCTGCAGGTCGATCCCGCCGCACTCCCCGATGCGCCGCTCATACCATTCGCAAAAGGCAGCGTAGTTGCTGGTGGTACCCGACGGGATGTTGATGTTGTGCGGCGGGATGTTGACGTGCCGAAAAAAGTGCTCGTGCATGAAGTAGTGATAACTCTGCGGGTGGTTCACGGGCAGGCCGACGTATTCGTCCAGATTGAACGTCGTCACGCGCGAGAAGTCGAGCTGCTCCTTCTTGTGCAGCCGCACCAGCTCTTGATACAGGCCGAGCGGCGTGGAGCCCGTCGCCATGCCGAGCACGGCGTTCGGCTTCGTGTTGAGCAATTCCGCGACGATCTGCGCCGCGACCTTGCTCATCTGCGCGTAGTCTCGCTGAACAATGACTTCCATAGGTCCGATCCCGTCTGTAGGGGCGCAGCATGCTGCGCCCCTACCTGCAGACGGGGGGTGAGGACTACATGCGACGCTGCGCCGGGGGCGGCAGGATGCCGTTCAGCCGCAGGTAGTTCGCTTCCTGGCTGTAGTGATCCGACCAGTCTGCCACCGTGATGAGGACCGCGGTCGCCCGCGTCATGTTCATGCCAAACATCGAGATCGGGTCGGCCAGCTTCGAGTCGTCCATGCGTGCAAAGGCCTGCTCACAGAACTGGAAGGTCTCTTTGAGCCGTGCGACGAGTTGCTCTTTCGTCGCAGTGCTGTCTACCGCCGAGCGCTGCGGCACCGCGAGGCCGGCGGTGTTGCCACAGAGGACGTCGTTGCCCTCGTTCGCGAGGTGCACCTGGATTTGTGCGAAGCTCATCTGCCCCGGCGTGGGACGATAGTTGTACTTGTCCGCGGGCATCGCCTCGGCGGCGGCGATCAGAATGCCCGAGAAGCGCTGATGCATGGCGCGCAGCCCATCGGCGACGGGAGTGGCTGAGCGGACGGGGGCAGGGGCAGGGGGAGGGGCAGCAGGCTTCGCTTGTGCCGCGAGCGCCTGCGGCGCCACGGCGATGGCGATGGCCATCAACAGAAAACAGGCTCGGGATTGCATGGTACGACCTCCAATGAGAGGGGCTTCGATTTTGTCCCAATTATGCACGGGCCGCTAGTCGTTCAAGAAGCAACGCGCCCCGCAAACAATTACCTTGCTCCTCATGGTGACGCGCACGGTGACCCGTAGGTCCACGACCGCGGTGGCCGGCCCCGGACACACGGCCAAGCCCGCCGCACTGCTCACGCTCTACAGCTCGGAGAGCGGGCGAACCTATCAGTTGCACCAGCTCGTCGGCAAGGGCGGGTTCGGGGAAGTGTACCTCGCGACGCCCAACCGGCGCGACGGGCTGCCGGCCCAGATTTGCGTCAAGATCGCCGACCGCCTTACGCCATGGCTGCGCGAGTCGTACTTCGCCGAGCTGCTCGACCGCGAGCCGCGCGCGCTGCGCGTGCTCGACCGGTTCGTCATCGCCGACGGTGCGCGCACGCGCTATTGCCTGGCCATGGAATTCGCCGTGCACGGCGATCTGGGCGCCTGGCTCAAGCTCAAGGGGCCGCAGCCGGAGCGTTTTGTGCGGCGCGAGATCGCCGGGATCCTCGCCGTGCTCGACGCGCTGCATCGCGGGCAGGCGCTGCACCGCGACCTGACGCCGTTCAACGTGTTCGTGTGCGAAGGCGAGCAGCTCAAGCTGGGCGATTTCGGCATTGCCACCCACCAGCTCAACCGTCGCGGCGTCACCGCCGACGCGTTCAACGTGTTCAACGTCCCGAACGAGATCGCGTGGGGACGAGTGCGGCGCTGGCAGCAGCGCGACGACATCTATCAGGTCGCGCTGATTGCCGTCATGCTGCTGCGGGGCGAAATCGCCAGCCCCATCCACAGCCGCGACGTGCGCCGGCTGCCGTGCAGTGATCATCTGAAGGAAGTGATTCACCGCTGTCTCGGCGTGCGGGGCAAGCGCTACGAGGCCGCGGGCGAGCTGATCGAGGCGCTCCGCATGCCGCGCAAGCAACCGGGGTTCGGCCGCGTGCGCAGCCTCGCCGATAAACGGGTCTCCTTCACGGGCTTCCTGAGCCGCCCGCGCAGCGACGCGATCAAGGCCGCCAAGCGGGCCGGGGCGATTGTGCAGTCGAAGCCGGGCAGGACGACCGACGTGCTGGTCCGGGGCCGTCCCAATGTGCTGCAGATTGCCGGGGCGGTCGGCGGGTCGAAGCTGATCGAGATCCGCCGCCTTGCCGAGAAGGGGCACGCCGTGACGGTTATCGGAGACCGGCAGTTCTGGAAGCTCGTTGGTAAGAAGACGAAGACTCGGCGCTGAGGTATATTCCCGCCAACACCCCATTCTCGCGGAGCATGTGTGTTAGCGGACTTGAGTATCTGGCACATCCTGATTCTGGTGGCGGTCATCACGCTGCTGTTCGGCACCAAGCGGTTACCGGAGATCGGCAAATCGATCGGGAAGGGAATTCAGGAGTTCAAGCGTGGCTTGCAGGACGCGACGTCGAGCGTCGAGGCCCCCCCGCAGACGCCGCCGGCGCCCCCAGAGCAACGGTTCCTACCTACCACCGGCGCGCCACCGAAACGGCTGAGCGATAAGCCCGCTGACTAGCGGTTGGCCGTGTTGTCCAGAAACGGCCGGTTCGTCGCGGTGGTGGACGTGATGGTGATGTCCCCGCGCGCGCCGATCGTGTAAACGCGGCCCGCGACAAACGACACTTCGGTTCTCGACACCTTGTTCGTGGTCGAATCGGTGTAACGCGCGAACAGGTTGTACACGCCGGGGGGCAGGGCGGTGAACGCGCTGCCGCTCTTGTAACCGACTGGGCCCCCCACGGTCACCGTATCGAACGTGAGCGTATTCGCGGCGCGCAACGTCAACGGCGCCGCATTGGAGATTACGTGCACGAACCGGACCAGTGCGACGGCGTAATCGATCGGTGACGGGTACGCATCCTCCAGCACGAACGCGTCGGAGGTCTTACCGGTCGCATTGTAGACGCCGCACATGTAAAACGAGTAGTACTTTCCGTCCGCGATCGTCGTGTCGACCCGCGCAATCGCCAGGTCCTTGTCGACTGTGGCGGCAATCTTGCCGGTGAAGCTGTAGGTACCGGGCGCAATGGACGAATACGCTCCGCCATTCCCGACACTCCCGTACGCCACTCCCGTGGTGGCTTCCGTATTCGTTCCGGAAGAGATGGCGGTCATCTTGGTGGTGTTGGCGTAGAAATTCACACCAGGCGCCCCCACGCCGAAATTGAAAAACTTGACGCGGGAATGCTCCAGCGGCCCGTTGGGGAGGACCTGGACCGCGTTCTTGTCGCACGAGGCGAGCGCCGTGACACACACCGGATGCGCCGCACCACCTCGCCGCCGTTGTCGGGATAGAGGTTGGTCGGTGGGGTGAATCCGCGGAACACCTGGGTTGTGCTGACCGAGTCGACGCCGGTGTACTTATAGCGCCGCATGTCCAGCCAGATCTCGTTGTGCCCCCAGCCCCACAGCGCGATGAACTTTTGTGACATGATGTGTGACAGCGTGAGCGTCGCCGGGACGATGTTCGGGGACGCGAGGAACGAGTCGCGCGTGGTGGTCGCAATTGCCGGCGGGCCGCCGGCCTCACTGTTGCGATCGTTCACGAACTGGAAATGCGAGCGGATCGCGTTGGTGTATGCCGTGAGCGCGATGGCCTGGTCGCCGTGTTTCAATGCGGCTTCGGCCTTGATGAATTGCAGCTCCGAATACGTCATGACCGGGATCTTGGATTTATCGCCGAAGATGTATCTGGACGGCAATCCGAGGCCGCCCGTAGTGGTGTAGCCGAAGAAATTCCGTGGCTGCTGCGGCGCGGCGAGGCCGCCGAAGCCCACCACGTTGGGATCGAGCCCGCGGTAGGTCTGGTTGGCCGAGTCGATCGCGAGCATGCGGCTCATGCGGGGGTCGACGATCCCGAACTGCGTGCTGTCCATCAGCCCGACGATGAATCGCGTCTGCCGGTAGTTCGTGATGTTGTTTCTGGTGCGTCCCCAGAAATTGTAATCGGCGAAGTCCGTGCTCGTACCGGGATAGGCCAGCACCGCGTCGTCGGCGTTGCTCGCGAACGACGAATCGACTTCCGCCATGACGCGGACGGGGTCGTAGGTGAATGGCCCCGTCGTCTTGTTCGAAAGGTGATTCAGGTTCAACGCCAACATGCCGTGCGCCAGCTTCAGCCATTTGAGCCGGTCGCCACCGTAAATCTTGTCGCCCCGGGCGAGGTATGCCTGATCGACGGCGCCATCGGTACGCCGCAGCAGCACGATCGCGCTGTCCAACAGGCGCCGCACCTCCTGATACGCGAAATCCTGCGTGTCGTAATCGAATTTCGTGCGCGACACGTCGAACGCCTCGCGGATGATGATTTCGCCGTGCAGGTCGGTCAGCACCTGCCAGCCCCACGCCTTCAGAATCATGGCCACGCCCAGCAAATCCCAGCGCTGCTCCGCCTCGGCCTTGGCGGTCATGTCGACCAGGTTCTGCCCCAACGACCAGTAGACGTCGCGCCATTGCTGCGCCCCGTTGTCACTCGACGGATCGTAGCCCATGCGGTCCCACGTACTGAGAGCCGTCCCCGGGAGCGTCCATTCCTGCGTGTAGCGCCCGACGAACCGCCCGTCGAGCTGCGGTGACGTCACCATCCAATGCAGCATCGGCGGCAGATACAGATTCGCCGATACCGTCGTGGGGCCGTTCGGATTGGTGTTGACGTCGAGGAATTGCTCGCATGCCGTGGCGACGGTGAGGATCCCGATCAGTGCCGCTGCGTAAAGTTTTTTCATGGTCAGAACCCCATCCGGACGCCGACGTTGACACCGATGGGCATCGGGAAGTTGCCGAAGTCGATACCCACGCCGCCCGACCCGCCGACCGCGGCGCTGTTGCCGTTCACGATCGGATCGAGGCCCGTATAGTTGGTGATCAAGAACAAATCAGTGCCCTTCACGAACACGCTGGCATTGCGCGCGCCGAGGAAGCGGCCCGGCAGTTCGTAGGTCAGTTGCATGTCTCGGAGCCGCAGCCAGTTGATGTTCTTCTCGATGAACAGTTCTTCACTCATGTTCGTGTAGTAGCCGGTCTGCGCGCTCGGCACGATGACGATGTTGTTGACCGTGGGATTGGAGGAGTTCTGCTTGCCATCCATGAGCACGCCCTGGATGACGCGCGCCTGGTCGCGGTCCAGCGTCTCGTTGCTCAGGCCGTGCGTCGTGAGGTAGTGCTCGGTGGCGTTGAACACGTCTCCGCCCTTGCGGATATCGAGCAGGAAATCGAGCGTGAAGTGCTTGTAGCGGATGGTGTTCTGCAGGCCGATCGTGAAGTCGGGCTGCCGATCGTAGCCGGCGTCGATGAACGTGCTTGACCGAACCGGCAGACCCGTCGTCGGATCGATCAGCAGCTGGCCCTTTCGCCCGGCGCTGTCGGTCGAGACGCGCAGATAGAACAGACCGGTGAGCGACATGGTCGAGAGGCCCGGCTGCACGCCGTTCCGGACGTTGCCGTACAGCCAGGTGTCGGAGACGTAGGACTCCGGCAGGCTGCGCGGCAGGCTCAACACGTAGCCGCGGGCGAGGGTGAAGTTCGCTTGCACGTCCCACGATGCGTTCGCCTTCAGCAGGGGTGTGCCGCGCAACGTCATCTCGATCCCGCGACTCAGCGTCTTGGCGCCGTTCAGATTGAAGAGAATGAAGCCCGTTCCATAGCTGCCGCGGATGTCGTTGACGATCTGATCCGTGGTGATCTTGTGGTAACCGGTGACGTCGAGTCCGAGTCGATCGTGCAGGAAGCTCGCCTCGCCGCCGATCTCCCAGCCGCTCGCACGCTCCGGCTTGAGCGCGAAGTTCGGGCCCCAGAAGTCGTAACCGTAACCGCCGAAGGAGGTGGTCTTGTACTGGAGCGCCGGCCTATAGGCGTATGGCCGGGCGTCCTTGCCGCCGCCCACAATTGCCGCGCGCAGCTTCCCGGTTACGAACCGCTGCAGACGGGGAAAGGCGTCGGAGAAAATGAAGCTGAGCCCTGCCGACGGATAAAAGAACGAATTGCGCGGCGGTGGAATCGTGGAGGTCCGGTCATTGCGGCCGGTCAGCGTGAGAAACAGGTAGTTCCGGTAATCGAGCGCTGCCTGTCCGAAGAAGCTCACCCGCCGGAGCCGCTCCGCCGTGGTCTTCGGGAGCCGTGAGCTGGTGTTGTTGATCGAGACGAAGTTGGGGTCGAGGAACCCCGTGCCGACCGCGGCATCGGTGGTGGTCCTGAAATCGCTGATGGAATTTCCCACCAGCCCGCTGATGGAGATGCTGTTCGTCAGCCGGTGACTATTGAAGTTGAGAAACGTCTGGGCGCTGATATTGCGCGTGATCACGTCCGCCTGATCGAGAATGCCGCCCGACGAGAACCCTGCTGCACTCTCCGGGTGGCGCAGGATGAGGTTCTGGTTGGCGTAGTTGTCGGTGCCGATGTTGGTCTTGAGGCTGCCCCACGAGAACGGCGTCAGCACGAAGCCGACGTTCGCCATGATGCGATTGTTCTTCGAATTGATGGCGTTCTTGTTGATGTTGAAGTAGGGGTTGTCCAGCTCCGCCGAGGCTGTCAGGCTCGTGAGCCGCCGCCGGGTTCCCGCCGGTGTGAGATAATCCTTGGCGTTGTCGTTCTGCGGCCACAGCATCAAGCCCATCAGCGGGCCGATATCGCCTTTGTAGACCTGGTCGTTGTTGGCATAGCTGTACACCATCGAGAGATCGGCGTTGAGCCAGCGCGAGACCTGCGCCTGCGACGCTCCGGTGATGTTCAGCCGATCGTAACCAGATTTTGGG
>QHUQ01000034.1 GCA_003221985.1 Gemmatimonadota bacterium
CTCCGGCATCGCGGGCACCGCCGTGGCCCAGGCGGAGGTCGACGTGCGGATGAAGGACGCCGACCTTGGCCGCGTCGCCCAGGGAACTCTCGCCGCCCGCGCCATCCTCGACGACCGGCTGAAACGGCGTCGCATCACGAAGTACGAATACGCGCGGCTCGTCGCCTTGCTCTCCGGCAGCGATACCTACGCCGGGTTCGGTCGCGCCGAGCTGACGATCGAGGCGGTGTTCGAGGACCTCGCCGTCAAGCAGGAGGTGCTGCGGGAAGTCGAGCAGGTGCTCCCCCAAGACGGCGTGTTCGCATCCAACACCTCCACGATTCCGATCACGCGCATCGCCGAGGCGGCGCACGACCCGGAGCGCGTCATCGGGATGCATTTTTTCTCGCCCGTCGCGAAGATGCCGCTGCTCGAGGTGATCCCCGGTGCCCGCACGTCGCCGCAGACGATCAGCACGGCGGTTGCGTTTGGGCGGCGGCTGGGCAAGACGGTGATTGTCGTGCAGGACAGCCCCGGCTTCTGGGTGAACCGGATCCTGGCGCCCTACGCGAACGAAGTCGGTCACGTCCTGGCCGAGGGGGCGTCGATCGAGGAGATCGACAGCATGGCGGTGCGCTTCGGCTTCCCCGTCGGGCCGGTGACGCTGCTCGACGAGGTGGGCCTCGACGTCGCGATCAAAGTCGCGGGGGTGATGCAGGACGCCTATGGCGATCACATCAAGCCGGCGGCGGGACCGGGCATCGCGGCGTTGGTGAAAGCCGGCCGCCTGGGGCGCAAATCCGGCGGCGGCTTTTACATCTACACGGGCGGCAAGAAGCGCGGCGTGGACGAGAGCGTCTACGGATTGCTCGGCATCCATCCCAACGGCGGGCCACGCCCGGCGGAGATTCTCCAGCGTCTGCTGCTCGGCATGGTGAACGAAGCCGCGCGCGCGCTGGGCGAAGGGGTAGTGAGAAACGCCCGCGACGGCGACATCGGCGCGATCTTCGGGTTCGGCTTTCCGCCCTTTCGCGGCGGTCCGCTGCGCTACGCCGATGACCTGGGCGCCGAGCGCGTGGTCACCGATCTCGAGCGTCTCGCCGAGCGTCATGGCGCACGCTTCGCACCATGTGAGGTGATGCAGGAGCATGCTCGCCAAGGGACCAAGTTCTACTCCTGATGCTGCGCGCCGCTTTTCTCTGGTTGAGCGAGCAGCCGCGCATCTTTCGTTTCGTCCGGAAGAACCGCGTCGCCCGCAAGCTGGCGTCGCGCTTCGTCGCGGGCGAGACGGTGGACGAGGCAATCACCACGCTGCGCGACCTGAATGCCCTCTCGGCGTCCCTCGATCTGCTCGGCGAGTCGGTCCTGCACGCCGAGGAAGCACAACGCGCCTGTAAGACGTATCTCGACGTCCTCGAGCGGATTTACCGCGCGAAGGCCAACGCCAACGTCTCCGTCAAGCTGACGCAGATGGGGCTCGACATCGACGAGCAGCTGTGCCTGGGCAACACGCGGTCCATCATCCGCAAGGCGAAGCAGTACGACTCGTTCGTGCGCATCGACATGGAGCAGTCCAGCTACACCGCGCGGACACTCCAGCTCTTTACGGACGTGTTCTATCCCGAATTCGGGAACGCCGTAGGGGTGGTGCTGCAGTCCTATTTGCGGCGGACCGGCGCCGACGTGGATGCGATGATCGGGTTGGGCGCCCGCGTGCGGCTTTGCAAAGGTGCGTACAAGGAACCCGAGGACGTCGCATTCCCGGACAAGCGCGACGTGGACGCGAATTACATCGCCTGCATGGAGCGGCTGCTCGAGCGCGGCAACTATCCCGGCATTGCCACGCATGACGTGGCCATCATCGACCACGCCAAGGCATTCACGAAGAAACGTGGGATTCCCGCCGAGCGATTCGAGTTTCAGATGCTGTACGGCGTGCGGCGCGATCTCCAGCACCGGTTGCGGCGCGAAGGTTACAACATGCGGGTGTACGTGCCGTTCGGGACGCACTGGTATCCGTATCTGATGCGCCGCCTCGCCGAACGCCCCGCGAACATCGCCTTTATCGCCACGAACATCCTCAAAGAATGGACGACACGACGTTAGGCGGTTACCAACAAGTGCATGGCCGTCCCCCCGCGTTTGGGGCGGCGGACGGCCAGGCGTACTCCGTCGCCACATTCGCCGACACGCCCGACGAGGCGCTGGCACCAGTGCTGGCGCTGACGCTCGAGCAAGTGAAGGCTCACCTCGATGCATGCGTGATCCGTGCAGCTCACTAACGGCGTGGTGCTGGCGCGCACCGCGGGCGGTTATCGGGTGCACACCGATGCCGGTGAAATCACGGCCTCGCTGCGCGGCAAACTCAAGCACCAGGACGACGATCGGGTCGTGCCGGGGGACGTTGTGGTGCTCGAGGGCTCGACCATCGCCGAAATCCGTCCGCGCCGCTCCGTGCTTGCGCGTCGGGCGGCGCAGGGCAGCAGCGGGGCCGGTCCACGGCGCGCACAGCCGGTCGCGGCCAACGTGGATCAGGTGATCGTCGTGACCTCCGCCCGTGATCCGTAGCCGAGTCCCCGGATGATCGACCGGTTCCTCGTGATCGTGGAAGCGAACGGTCTTCCCGCAGCCGTTGTCCTGAACAAGATCGAGCTCGACCGCGCGATCGAAGAGACTCTGGCGCGGCGCTTCAAGCCGGCCGGCTATCAGCTGCTGGCGACGTCCGTCAAGGCGGACGAAGGCCTGTCTGCATTGCGCGACCTGCTGCGAGGCCGGCACTCGGTCTTCACGGGTGCCTCGGGCGCCGGCAAATCGAGCCTCCTCAACGCGCTCGAGCCGGGTCTCAAGCTGCGCGTCGGGGCGATCAGCGAGAAATGGCGCACCGGCAAGCACACGACCACCGCGGCGGAGCTCGTGCCCGTTGCCGGCGTCGGGTATGTCGTCGATACGCCTGGCCTGCGGGAAGTCGGTGCCTGGGGCATCGATCCCAACGAACTGGGCGCCTGCTTTCCGGAATTCCCGCCGTATCTCGATCAATGCCGGTTCGACAACTGCCGGCACCTGGCGGAGCCGGGCTGCGCCGTCCGCAGCGCGCCCGCCGGCGCAATCGATCCGGACCGTCTGGTGTCCTACGCGCGGATCTACGAGGAAGTCAGCGAGCCTTCCTGGTCCAGCGGCCGGCGTCGCGGGCGATGACTTTGGCCATCATCTGCGCGAAGGCGTCATCGAGATCGATCTGCTGCGAGTTGGCGATGCAGATCACGACGAAGAGGATGTCGGCCAGCTCCATGGCAATCGAGCCGGGCGCTTCTTCGAGCTTTTTCGGCTTCGGACCGAAGCGGTGATTCACTTCGCGAGCCAACTCGCCGACTTCCTCGGCGAGACGCGCGACGTTCGCGAGCGGGGTGAAGTATCCCTGCTCGAATTGCGCCACCCACTGATCGACCGCCTGTTGCGCCTGTCTAAAACTCATGGCTGACCTCGTCGCGCCTTTTCGGGGTGAGCGGTATGCCGACGTTGCCCGGCTCGGCCGTCTGATCGCGCCTCCGTATGACGTAATCGATCCGGCGGAGCGCGCGCGTCTCGCGGCGCTCGACGCTGACAATATCGTCCACGTGATGCTGCCGGAAGCACCGCCCGGGCGACCCGAGGACGACCGCTATCGCGTCGCCGCCGAGCACCTCGCCGCCTGGCGCCGCAGCGGCGTGTTGCGGCGCGACCCGGAGCCGGTGTTGTACGTCCTGGCCCAGGACTTCACGCTGCCGTCAGGCCAACAGCGAACGCGCCGGGGCGTCTTCGCCGCCGTCGCTGCCGAGGGCTACGACCCGCGCCGCATTCGCCCGCACGAACGCACGCATGCCGGGCCGAAGGCCGATCGCCTGGCGCTCATGCGTGCCACCGTCACCAACATCGAGTCGATCTTCCTCCTGGCACCCGATCACGATCGTGCGTTGGCGAACGCGGTTGCCGCAGCGTCGTCTGGCAAGCCGGATGCGACCGCCGAGCTCAACGGTGTGGGCATCCGTCTCTGGATCGTGACCGACGTTTACCGTTTCCCGTTTCCCGATTCGCCGTTGTACATAGCCGACGGTCATCATCGCTACGAGACGGCGAGTGCCTACGCGCTCGAAACCCCGGCGGCCGATCGCGTGCTGGCGCTCATCGTCTCGGCGCAAGATCCCGGTCTCGCCGTGTTGCCGACCCATCGCGTGATTTTTGGTACGGGGCGGGAGCTGGAGCGGATGCTTCCGCATTGGCGGGAGTGGTTCGATGTCCAGGCGGTCCCCGCGGGACGCGATCCCGTCGCTGTCCTCGCCGCGTTGGGCCACGACCGCACGGCCTGTCTTGTCGCGGACCGCTCGCGCGTCGTCGCGCTACTGCTCCGCCCCGGCGCGTTGGCGCACCGGTTGCCGAGCCTGGCGCAGAGCGACGCCGTGCGCGACCTGGACGTCGCGCGCATCGAGTCGCTCGTCGTGAAGCAGATTCTTGGCGCCGAGACGTCGACGCCGATCGTGCGGTACGTCGCCGACGCCAATGAAGCGCTGGCGATGGTCCAGCGTGGCGGGGCCGCGGTTGCGGTGCTGCTCAATGCAACCAGGGTCGATCAGGTTTTTGCGGTCGCCGATGCCGGCGACGTGATGCCGCCGAAGTCGACCTACTTCATTCCGAAGGTGCCGAGCGGCCTAGTCTTGAGGCCCCTGACGTAGCGCGGCGATCAACGCTTTGCAGAATTGCGGCAAATCGGCCGGCGTGCGCGAAGAGATGAGATTGCCGTCCACCACGACCGCGCTGTCCTCCCACACCACGCCCGCGTTTTCCATGTCATCCTTGATCGCACGGACGCTGGTGGCGCGCTTGCCCTTCAGGATCTTCGCCGAGATCGGTACCCAGCCCGCGTGGCAGATGAACGCCACCGGTTTGCCGGCCTGGTACACCTCGCGCGTCAGCCGCAGCACCTTGTCGGAGCGGCGCAGCTGGTCGGGCGCGAACCCACCGGGGATCACCAGGGCGTCGAAGTCTGCCGCGTCGATCTGGTCGACGTCGGTATCGACGGTGACCGGATAGCCGCGCTTCCCTTGATAGGTGCGGTCGCCCATGCCGGCCACCGTCGTGGCCGCGCCTTCTTCCTCGAGCCGGATCTTGGGATACCACAGCTCCAGATCTTCGTACTGCGCGGCGGCAAAAATGAGGACACGCTTCCCTTTGAGCGTCATGCGCGGAACCTATATCTTTTCCGCGGCGCCGTCGCCATCAGCGCCGGAAAAATCCTCGCCGTAGGTGACTCCGCCGACATCGCGCGCTATGTCGGTTCCAGGACCGAAGTGCTGCACGCCAATGGCGGCCTTATTCTGCCGGGCTTGGCAGATGCGCATACCCACTTCATCGACGGCGGCTTCCAGCTCGCGTCGATAAATCTCCGCGATGCGGCGACCCCAAAAGAATTCGTGCGTCGACTGAAAGAGTACGCGGCGCATCTCAAGCCGGGCGAATGGATCACGGGCGGCGACTGGGATCACACGCTGTGGCACGGCGCGCCACTGCCACGTCACGAGTGGATCGATTCGGTCACCCCCAATAATCCCGTCTTCGTGAACCGCCTCGATGGGCACGAGGCGCTGGCCAACGCCGTGGCGATGCGCGCCGCAGGCGTGACCAAGGACACACCGGCGCCACCAGGCGGCGAAATCACAAGCGGGGGAGTCTTCAAGGATCAGGCGATGGGGCTGATCTGGCGCGCCGCGCCCGATCCCTCGCCCGAGCAGCGCGATTCCGCGCTCGCGCGTGCCCTCGCGCAGGCCGCGTCGCTCGGCGTCACCGCGACTGGGCACTTGTCCGCTTCGTGGGCCGACCTCGCGACCTACCGGCGGCTGGAGCACGCGAACCGTCAAACCATGCGCGTGTTCCTCTATTTGCCGCTCGACGATTGGCGCACCGTCGCCGAGAGTGTCGGGCGCGCCGGCACGGCCGACGACTGGGTGCGGATCGGCGGCGTGAAGGGTTACATGGATGGCTCCGCCGGATCGCGCACCGCGTATTTCTTCGAGCCGTTCTCTGATTCGGCGAATTACCGCGGCCTGATGCAGCACCCGGAAGCCGACATGCGGAAATGGATCGGCGCGGCTGATTCAGCCGGATTGCAGATCGCGGTGCATGCGATCGGCGACCGGGCGAACGCGATTCTGCTTGCGATCTATGACAGCGTGGCCCGCGCGCATGGCGCCCGCGACCGCCGCTTCCGCGTCGAGCACGCGCAGCACCTGCGGCCCGAGGACATTCCGCGCTTCGGCCGGCTGCGCGTCGTGCCGTCGATGCAGCCGTATCACGCGATCGACGACGGTCGCTGGGTCGAGCAACGTATCGGTCCGGTGCGGATCCGCACGACGTACGCATTCCGCACGCTGCTCGACTCGGAGGCACCGCTCGCCTTCGGCTCGGATTGGACCGTCGCGCCGCTCGACCCGATGCTCGGAGTCTATGCGGCGGTGACCCGCCGGACGCTCGATGACAAGAATCCCAACGGCTGGGTGCCGGAACAGAAGATCACCGTCGGGGAAGCGCTCCGTGCGTACACGTACGGGAACGCGTGGGCGACCTTCAACGAGCAAAAGTGGGGCACCCTCGCGGCCGGCCGCTTCGCCGACGTCGTCGTCCTGGACAGGGACCCGTTTGCGGTCCCGCCGGATTCCCTCGGCGCTATCAAGCCGCTCTACACGATCGTGGGGGGCAGGGTGGTCTACCGGAAGCAATTATGACGTTTGGCGCGGGGCGCGAAGCCGGGGATTGGCAACCAGGATATATTCGCTCAAACACGCCCTCTCCGGAGCGGCATGTTGCGAAGGTTCTCATTCGTTCTATTGGGGCTGTTCACCGCGGCCGGCCCGGTGCAGGGCCAGCGGCTCGCCGTCCTCGATCGCAAGCTCAAGGAAGTAGAAGCGTGGGCCCGCGAGGACACGAACGACGCGGAGCGCCAGTACTTTCTCGCCATCAGGCACTGGAAGGAACACCACTGGCGGGAGACGGATAGTCTCCTGCGGCTCGCGATCCAGCTCGAGCCGCGCTACGCCGAAGCATACCTCGCGTTGTATTACCTCCCCTTCGCTCGCCGGCCATCGCTGCGAGACGAGGAATTGAACGGCCACGTCCCGGATGCCTGGAAGGCCCCGCTCGAAGAAGCGAATCGGTTCTATCAACGGGCGTTCCGCACCGACCCGATGGTCGCCTTCAACATCCTCAGCGTCGCTTACGATATCGAGGAACCGCGAGCAGTCGATCTCTCTCCCAGTGAGTATCTCGCGTATCAGCGCTGCTGCGCCTGGGCTGTGGACTTCGGCCTCGGCCGCTACCGCTCCGCCTACGAGCGGCTGAAGGCGCTCGCCCAGCGGGAATACGACGAGGCGAAGCATCCTGAGCGGGTCCCCGACGGGCTCTTGTGGCTTCGCGGGCTCGCCGGCGCGCACACGCTGCAGATCGACGCCGCGATCGTGGATTTTCGCGCGCTGCTCGACCGCTCGCTCAAGAAGCTACAGCGCGACGAGATCGTGCACGTGCCGTTGGGGGATAACGAATACCGCTTCATGCTCGCCGCTCTCCACCATATTGCCGGCCATACCGACAGCGCCGTCGCGCTGTATCAGGAGGCGCTCGAGCATGATCTGGGGCTCGTGATGGCGCACACCTACCTGGCCAGTATTTACGACAAGGCCGGGAGAGCGGAGGACGCCATGTTGGAGCGGCGGCGCGCCGCCGAAGTGAGCAGCGACGATCCTACGGCGCTGTTCGATCTGGGAATGTCGCTGTTCAATTGGGGGATGACCACGCAGGCTGAAGAGCCGTTGCGCCAGGCGATCGCGCTGAACGCGCGCTACTCGCCGCCCTACTATCTGCTGGCCCGCGTGGATGAGGAGCTCGGCCGGATCGGCGACGCGCGCGAGCATTACAAGCAGTTTCTGGCGCTCGCGCCGCTGCGGCTGGATGACCTGCGTGGCAGTGCCCAGCAACGGCTGGACAACCTGAAGTGAGCTCAACCGGAGTACTTGAACCCTGCTTCTTGCAAGGTGAGCGGCTCGCCCTCGTGCTCGACGCCCGCGGCGACCACTTCGCCGAGCACGAGCGTGTGATCGCCGGAGGGCAGCGTCGCGACGACCCGGCACTCGACCCAGCCGAGGGCGTCCGTCAGCACGGGCACGCCTGACACCGGCGCCGGCTTGGTCTTGATGCCCTTGAGTTTCTGCGGCGCCTGCTCGGAGCTGCGTCCCAGCTTGCCTGCGAGGTCGCGCTGCCCGGTCAGCAGGAGATTGATGGCACAATGGTGGGAGTCGCGAATCAGGCCGATGGTCTTGGACGTGTTTTCGATCGCGACCACGATCATCGGCGGCTCGAAGGAGGCCTGCGTGAGCCAGTTCGCGGTCATGCCGTGCTCGTCGCCGCCGTGGGCGACGGTCACAACGTACAGGCCATAGGGAAAGTGGCGCAGGATGGCTTTCTTGGCCGCCTCATCCATTGTCCGCCCTTTTCAGAAGGGAACATGCTTCTGCGTCCAGGGGAATATATGGACGCGTTTACTCCGGACTAATGATCGAGCGTAGAACCGTCGTCTCGCTCGCAGCGGCCGTCACTATAAGCCTAACGACCGCCTTGCATTCCCAGGGAAAATCGCCGAGCCTCGCGGATCTTGAGGCGCGGGCCCGTGCGGACTCGAACGACCCGGTCGCGCACTACAACGTCGCGGTCGTGCTGTTCGACAAGCATCGGTACGAGGACGCCGAGCGATCCTTACGCCAGGCCATAGCGATCGATGCCCATTATGCGCCGGCGTTGCTCCTGCTGAGCCGGACTCTGTTTCAGCGCGCATATCCGCGTGGCGGTTACTTAATGCCGTTCGCCAGTGGCCGAAGGATCGTGTTCCTGCGGGTAGGGGCGAGTAACACCGATTCTGTTAGAGAAGTGAAAGGCGAAGCCGTGCAGCTTCGACGTCGCGGATTTCTGCTCGACCCGCTGCTGGAGCTTGGCTCGCCGGGCCGCGAATGGCTTCCCGTAAAGTGGGCGGGGACCCTCAGCAAAGCGTTGCATGACTACGAACACGGGCAATGGGCTTCCGCGGCTGCGGGATTCCAGACGGTCATCGATCGCACGCTCCGGCCAACCGACTCGACGGACGTACCCCCCGTAGCCTTGTGGTACAGAGCGCGGACTGCCATCCACACCAACGACTACGAAACAGCGATCCACGATCTGCGCTCCTTAGCCAGACTCCGGGCGCCGGACTCCACTTCTCGAGTGCTGGAATGGAATCCGTTTGTCGGGGAAGAGCTGCAATACATTCTCGCATATGTGCATCAGCAGGCCGGCCGCTCGGATGAGGCGATCGCGCTCTATCAGGAAGTGCTGTCGCGGAATCTGAGCCTCGACATCGCCCATTCACATCTGGCTGACATCTATGAAACACAGGAGCGCTGGCCCGAAGCGGTCCAGGAACGCCGACGGGCCATCGACGCAAACCCGGACGATCCAGGCTTGATGTTCGAGCTGGGCTCTACGTTGGCGTATGCCGGTCAGTACGAGGAAGCGGAGCAGGTACTGACACGGTTTGCCGAGACTCATCCCCGCGAGTCACGCGCCTATTACCTCCTCGGATTTACCGCAATGCGGCTCCACAAGCCGCAGGCGGCCCGCGAGGCGTTGGCTCGATATCTGGCGTTGGCACCGAGCCGTTATGCAGACCAGATCGCGGATGCCAGGCGGCGGCTTGACGCGCTGGCGCAGCAATGAAACGAGCCATTGCGGCTTTCTTCCTCGCAGCGGCCGTGAACGTCGCCTCCGCCCAGCAGCCACGCGCCAAACCGCCCCGCCTCGAGGAGCTCGAGGCGCGCGCGCGCCAGGATTCGCTCGACCCCGAAGCGCATTTCCGCCTCGCGGAGCGCTATTACACGCTCAAGCGCTTCGCCGACGAAGAGCGCGAGCTGCGCGCGACGATCGCCATCGATCCCCGCTACGCACCCGCGTACCTGTCGCTGGGCGATCTCCCGTTCGACAGGCGGCCCAAGCTCTGGCGCGAGTTCTGGAAGGACAAGGTTCCCGAGGAGTTCAGGCCGGCGGTCGAAGGGTCGGCCCGGTTGTGGCAGCAGGCCGTCCTGATCGATCCTATGGTCGACTTCCGTGTCCAGGGAGCGACCGCGCCCCCCGAGGACATGATGGTGATCCCCGACTACGGCGGGATCACGACCGACTACCTCCTGTGGCTCGGCCTCGGCGCCTTCGGCGTCGCGCGCTACGAGCTGGCGTACAGCGGCCTCGATCTCTGGGCGCAACGCACCTACGCGAACAAGCCGCAGGATTCGATTCCCGATTTCCTCTTCCTGTATCGCGGACTCGCCGCCGGTCATCTCAAGGCATACAACAAGGCGATCGCGGACATCCAGGTGCTGTATGCGAGGTCACTGCAGGCGGAGCGGACCGACTCGCTGCTCCCCTTCCCCCTCAAGACGAACGACTATCGCTACATCCTCGCCGTGCTGAACCAGTCGTGGGGCAAGTCGGCGGATGCCATTCGGTTGTTCCAAGAGGCACTCGCGAGCGATCTCGGCCTCTACATGGCGCATGTCCGCATGGCGCAGATCTATCGCGCCCACCAGATGTGGGGCCAGAGCATCGCGGAAGCGCGGCGCGCCATCGAGACGAATCCGAATGACCCCACCTCCATCAGGGAATTGGGCGTGATTCTCGACGAAGCGGGTCAGGCCGCCGCAGCGGCCACCACGCTGCGGCAGGCGGCCAATGCCAATCCGCGCGACCCGCGCACGCTGTATCACCTCGGCGTCGTCCAGCACGAGCTGGCCCAGCCCGCCGAGGCCCGCGAGACACTGGGTCGTTTCATCGCCATCGCGCCGGCGGGCCGGTATGAACACGAGCTTGCCGACGCGAAGCAACGGCTGGCGGCGCTGCCGCAATAGCCCTGCGAGGGAGGAAGGGGGGGCGCGATGTATCGGTTCGTGGTTGTCGTGACTGTCCTCGGGCTCGGCATGGGAGCCGGGACCGCCCGGGCGCAATTCCGGCTTCCGATGAAGCTCGAAGAGCTCGAGCGCCGCGTGCACGCCGATTCCAATGACCCGGCTGCGCACTTCAACGTGGCGCTGGCGTACTGGAATGCGAAACGCTGGCAGGACGCGGATCACGCGTTGCGCAACGCCATCATGCTGGATCCGCGGTTCGCGCCGGCGTATGTCGCCCTCTCTTATCTGCCGTTCGCGCAGCGCTCCAGCCTGTGGGACGAAGTCCGCGAGAACCGCGTACCGGACGAATGGAAGGCACGCATAGAGGAATCAGATCAGTTCCTACGCCATGCGTACATGATCGATCCGTTCGTGGAGCTGCGCAGTGTTGATGTCGTGCAGCCGCGGTCCGCACCGTATCTCGAAGCGCTCGAGATGTTCTACGGTGAGTACGTCCGCGACTACTTCGACGGCGTGGATCAATACTTCCAGGCGAAATATCAGGACGCCTACGACCGCTTCACCCGCGTCATCAACTCTCTCGACGGCGATCGCCATCCCGACCGAGTTCCGAACAATGTCTTCTGGTGGCACGGTCTGGCGTCGGCGCGGGTGGAGAAGTGGCCCGATGCCATCGCCGATTTCGACAGGCTGGTTGATCGGTCGCTGGAGCCCACTAAGCGTGATTCGCTGGTGCATTTTCCGCTGCGCACCAACGAGTTCCGCTACATCCTCGCCTACGTCAAGCAACGCTCGGGCGCCGTGAACGAAGCGATCGACCTGTATCGTGAGGCGCTGACGAACGACATCGGCTTGTACATGGCTCACGTCCGGCTCACAGGAAGCCGTTACCGCGCTGCGGCAGGCAAATACGGCGAACCCCCGCGATCCCCGCCCACCGTTCTATCTCGGTTTGGTGCTCGAGCAGCTGGGCCGGAAGGACGACGCGCGAGCCGCATTTACGCAGTTCACCTCTCTTGCTCCGAGCCGGTATGACCGCCAGATCACGATCGCCAAGCAGCATCTCGCGGCGCTACAGTAGCGCCGCTCTCGGCGCACTCGCCACGGCCGCCCTGATCGCGAGTGCCCCTGGCCCGGCCGCGGCGCAGTCTCGGGCCGCGTACGAGGAGCTGCAGACCTTCTCCGGCGTCCTCAACCACATCCGGCTCAATTACCCCGACTCGGTCGGCTACACGGAGCTGGTCGCGGCGGCGATCCGCGGCGTGCTGCGAGCGCTCGATCCGCACAGCCACTACGAATCGCGCCTGGAATGGCAGCGGCAAAACGCGCTGGAACGGGGCGAGTTGTTCACCGTTGGGGTCTCCCTGGAAGAAGTCGAAGGCGCCGCGACCGTCCTGGCGATCGCACCGAAGAGTCCCGCCGCCAAGGGAGGGATACTCCCGGGCGATCGGATTCTCACGATGAACGACACGTCGGTGGCCGGCCTCGACATGGCGACACTCGCCTTGCGGCTCGCCGGCGAGAAGGGCTCCAAGGTGCGGCTGCGGATCGAGCGCGGTCCGCGCCTCGAGCCCGACACGTTCAGTGTGACGCTCAAACGCAATCCGTTCGACGTGCGCTCGGTCTCCATCGTCCGCATGGTCGATTCGGCGACGGGGTACCTGCGGCTGGAGGAGTTCGCCCCCACCGCAGCGGACGAAGTGCACAACGGCATGAAGCAGCTGCGCAGCATGCATGCGCAGCGCGTGATCCTCGACCTGCGCGCCAACCCCGGCGGCATCGTCGTTTCCGCCGTGGAGATCGCGAGCGAGTTCCTGCCCAAGAACGCGGTGGTGTTTCGCACGCGCGGCCGCAAACGCGATACCGATACGACCTTCGTCACCAAGCGTGACGGCGAATTCCGCGAGATCCCGCTCGTGGTGCTGATCGATGAGCGCAGCGCGAGCGCGGCGGAAGCACTCGCCAGCTCGCTGCAGGACCATGACCGGGCAGTGCTGGTCGGACGCCGCAGCTTCGGCAAGGCGCTGATGCAGTCGATCTTCTTTCTCCCTTCGGGTGACATCGTGTGGTTGACCGTCGGCCGGGTGATCACGCCGAGCGGGCGCGTCATTCAGCGGCGCTATCACGGCATCGGCTACGAGCAGTACCTGAGCTTTGCGGGCAGATCCGGTGCCGAGGAAGACACGCTCGCCGTGTTCAAGACCGACGCGGGACGCGCCGTCCGCGGTGGCGGCGGCATCGTGCCCGACATCGTCGTGCCAATCATCGCTCCGCTGCCGGTCTGGTGGAGCGCGGCCGCCGATTCGGGATTCGACGACGCGGTGTCGGATAGCGTCGCCCAGACGCTGCCGGCGACGCCAGCCGCGCGCACCGCGTGGCTGACCGCGGAAACCGAATGGCGAGCGAAGTTACTACCACCGTTCCTGTCGCGCGTGCGCACGCGCCTCGGCGTGAGCGCAGTGACCGACAGCCTGCTGGATCAGCGGCTGGCGCGGATTCTTGCCGCCCGCGCGGCGGAGGTGCGCTGGGGGCCCGAACGGCGACGAAGACGCGCACGCTCCAAAAGGCCGATCTCCTCGATATGTACCGGCTGATGCTCCTGTCGCGCCGCATCGACGACAAGGAGATTCAGCTCAAGCGTCAGAACAAGATCTTCTTTCAGATCTCCGGCGCCGGGCACGAAGGCGTGCTCGTCGCCGCCGGCAAAGCGCTGCGGCCCGGCTACGACTGGTTCTATCCCTACTATCGCGACCGGGCGCTGTGCCTGACCCTCGGCATGACGCCGACGGAGATGCTGCTCGCGGGGGTCGGGGCCGCGGACGACCCCAATTCGGGCGGCCGCCAGATGCCTTCCCACTGGGGCCACAAGCAGCTCAACATCGTGAGCCAGTCGAGCCCCACCGGCACGCAATTCCTCCAGTCGGTCGGCTGCGCGGAGGCGTGGCTCCGCTACGACCGGATCGACGAGATCAAAGACAAACCGATCCACGGCGACGAGATGGTCTATTGCTCCGCCGGTGACGGCACGACCAGCGAGGGCGAATGGTGGGAAGCGTTGAACAGCGCCACCAACCTCAAGCTGCCGGTGCTGTTCCTCATCGAGGACAACAAATACGCGATCTCCGTGCCGATCGAGGTGCAGACCGCCGGCGGCTCCGTATCCAGGCTGGTGAGCGACTTCCCCAACCTGTTCATCGAAGAGGTGGACGGCTGCGACCCAGTCGCTTCTCATGCCGCCATCACGCGCGCCGCGGAGTGGTGTCGCCAGCGCAAGGGGCCGGCGCTCGTGCACGCGCACGTGATACGGCCGTACTCGCACTCGCTGTCCGATGATGAGATTCTCTACAAGCCTCCGCGCGAGCGCGAGGAAGAAGCGAAGCGTGACCCCGTCACGGCGTTCCCCAAACGCCTGCTCGACGAGGGCGTCGCCACGGAGTCCGAGATCGAGGCCATCAAGGCGCAGGTGGAAGAAGAGATACAGGTCGCGGCGGACATGGCGCTCGCGTCGCCGCAACCCAAGCCCGAGACCGCGTTGCTCTGGGTCTATTCACCCGACGTCGATCCGACGTCGGAGCAATTCGATACGGAAGACGATCCGCACTTCACCGGCGAGCCCACCACGATGGTGGATTTGCTGAATGGGTGCATGAAAGACGAGATGACGCGCGACCCGCGCATCGTGGTCTTCGGCCAGGACGTCGCGGACGTCAGCCGGGAGCAATACCTGAAGGAAGTGAAGGGCAAGGGCGGCGTGTTCAAGGTGACGTGGGGCCTGCAGCGCCAGTTCGGCGGCAACCGCGTCTACAACTCGCCGCTCGCCGAAGCCAACATCATCGGACGCGCGGTCGGCCTCGCGACGCGCGGGCTGAAGCCCGTCGTCGAAATCCAGTTCTTCGATTACATCTGGCCGGCATATCACCAGCTGCGCAACGAGCTGGCGACGATCCGCTGGCGCTCGAGCAACGCATTCAGCGCGCCCGTGGTCGTGCGCGTGACGTACGGCGGCTACCTGAAGGGCGGCTCCGTGTACCACTCGCAGACCGGCGCCGTCGTCTTCACGTCCGTTCCGGGGCTGCGGGTCATCTGCCCGTCCACCGCCCTGGATGCCAACGGGCTGCTGCGCACGGCGATTCGCTGCGACGATCCCGTCCTCTTCCTCGAACACAAGCACCTCTACCGCCAGACCTACAACAAAGCCCCGAATCCCGGCCCCAACTTCATGATTCCGTTCGGCAAAGCGAAGGTGGTGCGGGAGGGGACGGCGCTGACGGTGGTCGCGTATGGAGCGGTGGTGCAGCGTGCGCTCGTGGCTGCCAAGGGGGTGGAGGAGAGCGCGGGCATCAGCGTCGAAGTCATCGACCTGCGCTCGCTGTCGCCCGTGGACTGGGGCACGATCGAAGCCTCCATCCGCAAGACCAACCGGGTGATCGTCGCCTACGAAGACGCGCAATCGTGGGGCTACGGCGCCGAAATCGCGGCGCGTATCGCGGACCAGTGTTTCACGTGGCTGGATGCGCCGGTCAAGCGCGTGGCGTCGACGGACACGTTCGTCGGGTACGCGCCCGAGCTCGAGGACTACATTCTGCCCCAGGTGGAGGATCTCGCGGCGGCGATGCGCGAGCTGCATGCCTTCTAAGCGGGGGGCGGCACTCGCCTACACATTCCTATTCTTTCTGTCGGGCGCCACCGGGCTCATCTACGAGCTCCTCTGGGTCCGCGTCCTGTATCAATCCTTCGGTTCGACAATTCAATCGGTCACGACCGTCGTGGCCGCCTACATGGGCGGCCTCGGCCTGGGTGCCTGGCTGCTGGGACGCAGGGCGGATCGCGCGCCGCGCCCGGCGGTGCTGTACGGCTGGCTCGAGATCGCGATCGGCGTCTTCGGCATCATCTCCCCGTTGGTGCTCGCGCTCGCGCACTGGGCCTACATCGGAATCGCGGGCGCGCTTGGCCTCGAAGGCGGCGCGGTCACCGTCGCGCTGCGCTTCGGGCTCGCCGCGCTGGTGTTACTCATCCCCACGACACTCATGGGCGGCACCCTGCCGGTGTTGACCCGGGCGCTCATGGGCGAGGATCGGGGGCTGCTGAAGCCGTGGCTTGGCCGTCTCTATGGCCTGAATACGCTCGGTGCCATGACCGGCACCGCGCTCGCCGGATTCTTTCTGATCGAGTTTGCCGGTGTTCGTGCCTCGCTGTGGGCGACGGCCGCGGTCAACCTCGCGATTGGCGCCGCTGCGATCGCACTGGGGCGCGACCAGAGTGTCCTTGACCCCGGGCGCCAGCCCGGGGACGAACCAATACCGACTCGTGATCACTTGAGAACTCTGGCCCTGATCCTGCTCGGCCTCACCGCCTTTGCCGCTTTGCTCAACGAGATCGCGTGGACTCGCGTCCTGGTGATGGTCGTCGGCGGATCCACCTATGCCTTCACCCTGATCCTGCTGGTCTTCCTCCTCGGCATCGGCCTCGGCAGCGTGCTGGTCGCCCGGCGCAGCTTGCCGCGCGCTGATACGGCCGCGAGCGCTGCGCTGGCGCAGGGTGTGACGGGCGTCGGCGCCGCCGCCTTGTTTCTGTTCTTTGGATTGCTGCCGTCCTACATCATTGCCGTGTTCCAGATTCCCGACCTGAGCGCGGCGTCCCGCTTGGGGCTCATGGGTGTGGCGGTCGGTGCAGTCGTCCTGATTCCGGCGATCGGGATGGGGATGACGTTCCCGCTGCTCACCGATCTCACGGCACGCACGCGCCAAGCGCGCGGCGCCGATGTCGGCGCGGCCTACGCCCTCAACACGATCGGCAGCATACTCGGCGCGGTGCTCACCGGATTCTTGCTCGTCGTGGTGCTGGGAACCCAGGTCACACTGCGCGTCGGTCTCGTCGTCAACGGCCTTGCCGCACTCGCGCTTGCGGCAATCGCCGCTCGCGGTGTCGCCGAAGCCTCAGCCGAGCACCGGCGCCTGCGGGTGCGCGTGCTGGCGGGAGGCGCATTAGGCACCCTGGCCCTGTTGTCTGCTGCGGCGGCGCCGGGGTGGAGTACTCGCCTCATCGACCTCGGCCCCACGATCTACGCGCGCCAGCGTATGGACAAGGCGGAGCGGCAGCGGTTCCTGGTGCACCGCGGCGTACGCCAGCTGGCGTACCGCGAAGGCCCGAATGCCACCGTGAGTGTGTGGGAAGGTGAAACGGGCCGGTCGCTGCGGGTGAACGGCAAGGTCGACGGATCCGACCGCGGCGACATGGACACGCAGATCATGCTCGGCCTGGCGCCCGCGGCGGCGCGCGTCGCGCCGACGTCGGCGCTGGTGATCGGGTACGGAACGGGCGTGACCGCCCACGTGCTTGCCAGCGTCCCCGGGCTGACGCAGGTCAAGGTGGTCGAGATCGAGCCGGCCGTCGTACAGATGGACAGCTTCTTTCTCGCCGTGAACGACTCGGTGCTCGCCAGGCGCAGAGCGTCCGTCGTCGTCGACGATGCACGCAGCGCCTTCCAGCTGGATCGCGAACGGTACGACGTGATCGTTTCCGAGCCGTCCAATCCGTGGGTTGCGGGCATCGCGACGCTCTACACGCCCGAGTTCTTCCGCATCGCCAAAGCGCGGCTGGCCGATGACGGCGTCTTCTGCCAATGGATCCAGCTGTATCAGCTGCCGCTGCCGGTCGTCGCCGGGATCGTGCGCAGCCTGCACGAGGTGTTCCCCCACATCAACGTCTGGTTCGGAGGCACGGCCGACCTGATCGTGCTCGCGTCGGCGCGTCCGCTCACCTACGACCACGACTGGTTGACGCTGTTGCTGCGTCCGGGCAGTGCAGTACGAACGCTGTCGCGCGAGTGGCTGAACGTCGAATCGCCGGACGAGTACGCCGGCCGCTTACTCCTCGGGGACTCCGGCGTCGCACGTCTCGTAACGCGCGCGACCTTTCGCCACAGCGATGACCGGCCGCGGCTCGAGTTTGTCGCGGCACGACGCTTCCTCGATCCCGACGGCGGGACCTATGCCGTTTTCGACTCGCTCGTGCAGATCGGCAACCGGGGCGACGCGACGTCGCCGTTCCAGCTGCTGCGGATCGTCGCGGCGCGGCGCAGTGACGCGGGTCTTCTTCCGTACCTCGAGGCTGCGCATCGCACGCAACCGGACGTGGTCGAGTGGAGTGTTCGCACGGCGGGCATCCGTCTGGCGCTGGGCGATACCGCACAAGCGGATTCGCTCCTCAACGTTGTCATCGCTCACACGCCACGCCCCGACGCGTTGTTGATGCGTGCGCTGCTGGCGGCGGCGCGTAACAAGCCGTCAGCCGCGCTGGCGCTCAGGGAGGCGCTGGCCGCGGGTGCGGACACCGCGCAGGCACGCGCCGCCCTTGCTTTGCTCGCCGTGCGGGGCTCCCGCTGGTCGGAAGCCGCGATCCAGGCGCGCGGGGCACTCAGCGCCGCCGAAGGCACATTCCACCATCCCTTCCCCGGAGAATTCCTCTCCCAAGCGCTCGGCCAGATTGCCCTGGACGCACCGGCTCCCCAGGCCGACAGCGTGCTCAGCTACGCGGCGGCACGTCGTCCCGGCTCGGCGCGGTACCGCGAGCTCGCCGCGGTCGCTGCCCTGCGTGCGGGACGCTGCGAGGAGGCCGCCGCGAGCTTCGTCGAGTTGTTGGATTTCGCGCTACAGCGTGACAACGGTCCCGCGCTGGTACGGGAATGCTGGGCCGGTCAGGAGCCTACGGTGGGGACTGGGACCTCGGCCCGCGGGGCTGCTGCAGGGGGGAAGGCGAAGCACTGAGGACGTCGCGGATCTCGCCCGCGGCCGCAATGACGTGATCCACATCGCGCGACAGCGCGCGCGCCTGTTGCGTCGCGTGCGTCAGATCGCTCAGCACCGCCGCGACGCCGGCAGACCGCAGCCGTAGCAAGTCGAAGCGCACATTCTGCATGGCGAGGACGCACGATTCGATTTGCTCCTCGACGTTGCGCCGCCTGCTGAGCAAATCGCTCAACGCCTGCCGGTTCCGCTCGAGCAGTGAGAGCTGTCGCTCGCGCTCGCTGCCTTCTTCGTAGCGTTTCACCGACTCGATCCGCACTTCGATGCGCTCCAGCGCGCCATCGTCGACGTCGGCGCTCATGCCATGCAGCATCCGCGCGAGATCCTCGGCGCGCTTGAGCAGCCCGTCGACCGTCGCCACGACGTCGGGCAACAGCTTTCGCTCCGACGTCGGGACGCGCTCCATGATCTTGAGGATCGCTTCCCGATCGTTGCGCACCTGCCGGACCTTGTCGACGTTGTGCCCGAATTCATCGGCTTTGGGCGGAGGCAGATTGCGGCGTGGCCCACTGCCGGAACCGCCCCCCCCCAGCGCCTGCTGCGCGTCGGGCGCGGCCGGACGGTTCAGCACGTCACGCCAGGAATAACCCGTCTGCCACAGCTTCATGTACTGCGGCAGCAGGCCAAAGGCGGCCCACGGGACGGTCACGAACAACGACCACCCCAGGCCGCCGCCCTGAATCATGTCGATCAA